>NZ_JBBJUM010000003.1:0-511604 GCF_037726105.1 Ramlibacter sp. AN1015 | reverse complement strand
GTTCCCGTGTGAAAGTAGGACATCGTCAGGCTATTAATACAGCCCAGAAAGCCCAGCACCACACGTGCTGGGCTTTTTGCTTATGCGCTTTGGTATTTGCTCGCACGAGCATCGTCGCGTGCGCTGCCGGCTGGTTTTTCCGTGTTGGGTGCCTCGGTTTCCCATGCGCTCTATTCCCCGAAGCGCCAGATTGGACCCCGCTAGCAAGTGATCGTGGCAGTTCTGCCCAAATGGACCGCAGCAGAACGCAGCAGAACGCTCACGATCACCAGGCACCGCTGACGCGGCCTCCTGTCGGGGCATCGGCCCCAAACGGTGCCTGAGCTCCGAAGCTTTCTGGGCCCAAGGAGGTCTCGCGTCGCAGCTCGCAACGCAGCAGCAGATAGCGCCCCTCGCTCACAAGCCGCGGCTGCTGCTGCCGGGCTTTCGGCGCTCGCGCGGGAAGTCCCGTCGCAGCTCGTCGCCTCAGTCCACCAGCGAAGGCAGCCATAGGCTGAGCTGGGGAAATGCGATGAGGATTCCCAGTGTCACCACCATGGTCAGGACCAGGGGCCAGCATCCGCGGAAGATCTGTACTAGCGGCACGTCAGGCAACAGCGCGTTCAGGACGAACAAGTTCATGCCGACGGGAGGCGAGATCAGGCCGATCTGCACGATCATCACGATCAGCACCCCGAACCAGAGCGGATCGAAGCCCAGCCCCAGAACGATCGGGAAGAACAGCGGAATCGTGAGCAGCACCATCGTGAGCTCCTCCATGACGGTGCCGAGCACGACGTAGATGGCCATCATTGCCACGATGATCATCGTGGGCGACAGGCCCGACTCGGTGATCCAGCTGCGCAAGTCGCCGGGCAGCGTGGTGAAGTTCACGAAGTTCGCGAACATCGTCGCTGCGATCAGCAGCGTGAAGAGCATGGCAGTGGTGCGCGCGGACTCGACCAGCACCTGGAACAGGACGGGCCAGGTCAGGCGGCCGCGCAGCAGTGCGAACAGGAATGCCCCTGCGGCGCCGAAACCCGCACCTTCCGTGGCCGTGAAGAACCCGCCGTAGATGCCGCCCAGCACCACCACGGCGAGCACCAGCACACCCCAGATACCGCGCAGTGATCGCCACCGCTGCGCCCAGCTGGCGCGCTCGCCCGGGGGGGCGTGCTCCGGATCGCGGGCAGTGATCAGGGTCACCGTTGCCATCAGCATCGCCGCCGAGAGCAGGCCCGGGATCACCCCGGCTGCGAACAGCTTGCCGATATTGGTCTGCGTGATGATTCCGTAGATCACGAGGATCGTGGACGGCGGAATCATGATGCCGAGTGTCCCGCCCGCAGCCATGACCCCCGTGGACAGCGAGTCGCTGTAGCCCAGCTTGCGCATGGACGGGTAGGCCACCTTGCTCATGGTCGCCGCGGTCGCGATGGACGAGCCGCAGATCGCACCGAATCCGGCACAGGCGGCGATCGTGGCGTGGGCAAGGCCGCCACGCAGATGACCGATGAACGCATACGCCGCCTGGAACAATTCGTGCGCGAGCCCGGCGCGCGCGACGAAATTGCCCATGAGGATGAACAGCGGAATGACGGACAAGGTATAGGCGAACCCCGTCTCGTGCACCACCTGGGAGGTGCTCGCCAGCGCAGGCACCCAGCCGCGCGTGAGCCAGACGCCGACGAAGCCGACGAGGCCCATGGCGAAGGCCAGGGGCACGCGCAGCAAGGCGAGCAGGAAGATGGCGGCAAAGCCGATGAGCGATTCGGTCACAGCGCCGTTCCTTCCTGTTCGACCCGGTCAGCGGGATGCTGCGCGACAAGCGCAAGGTGCACCAGCCCGGTGAGCGCGCACAGAACCCCCATTCCGTAGATGAAGGGGTACTTGGGGACCTGCAACTGGGCCGTCGTCTCGCCGAACGCGGCGAAGTCGGCACCCGTCTGCCACATGAGCCAGGCCAGCGCGAGCAGCAACAGCGCGACCAGAACGTTCACGACAACCCACTGCGCGCGGCGGAACCAGGCCGGCAGGTGCGGGTCGAGCGAATCGAACTGCACGTGCTCGCCGCGCAGCGACACCAGCGGCAGTGCCGCGAAGATAACCACCACCATCAGCAGCTCGGTCATCTCCAGCGAACCGGGAATCGAGTTGGACGCGAACTTGCGTCCCAGCACGTCGAAGAAGGTCAGCACCATGATGGCGAAGAGGGCGCAGCCGCACAGCAGGCCGCACAGGAGCTCCAGCAATTTTTTCAACGCTCGTCTTTCGTATCGCGAATCGGGTGCACAAAAAAGCGGCGCACCGGAGTCCCGGTGGCCGCGTGGTTGGGGCCAGGCTGCGGCGCAGCGGCCGGCGCTTACTTGGACTGCTTGGCGATCTCGGCGCGGAAGTCGGCCAGCACCTTGCCGGCGTTCTTCAGGCCCTTGGATTCAGCGTCCTTGGCCCAGCGCTCTTCGAGCGCCGAGGTGCGCGATTTCACGTCGGCCACGAACTTCTGGTCCGCCTTGACGACCTGCACGTTGTTGGCCTGCATGAGGCCCAGCGCGCGGCGATCAACCTTGTCCCAATGGCGGCCGATCAGGCGCGCGGCAACTTCGCCCGAGGCGTCGTCCACCGCCTTTTTCTCGTCCGGGCTGAGCTTGTCGTACTTGGCCGGGTTCATCATGAGCACGAAGGACGTGTTGTACAGGCCCCCGGGGAACATGGTCGCGTGCTTGATCAGCTTGTCCAGCTTGAAGGACTCGATCGATTCGGCCGGGAACAGCGTGCCGTCCATCACGCCGCCGGACAGCAGCTCATACGACTCTGGCGCGGGCTTGAGCGTCACGTTCATGCCCAGCGTCTTCGAGATCTCGTTGACCATGCCACCGCCGACCCGCCACTTCAGCCCCTGCAGGTCCTGCAGCTTGGTGACGGGCGTCTTGGTGTTGAAGACGATGCCGGGCCCGTGCGTGAAGAAGGCCAGCACCTTTACGCCTTCATGTTCCTTCATGAATTCCGGATGCTGCATGGCGACCTTGTTGAAGGCCACCGACATCGGCTCGGCGGCGTCGCCGAGGAAGGGGAATTCGGCCATCTGCGTGAGAACGAAGCGTCCCGGGGTGTAGCCGTGCACCGTGAAGGACACGTCTGCCAGGCCGTTCTTGATGGCATCGAAGGTACCGGGGGGCGCGGCGACCGCGCGGGGCAGGTGGTTGCAGCGGATCTTGTTCTTGCTGTTCTTCTCGACCAGTTCGCACCATTCCTTCTGGGCCACGGTCAAGGCATGGGTCGGCGGAACCCAGCTCGAGGTGGTGAGGACGGTCTGCGCCGAGGCCGGCGCGGCAGCCAGGAAAGCGGCGGTGGCCGAAGCGGCCAACAGACTGCGTTGCATTGCGAGGAACTCCTTGGTTGATGGGGTGACTGTAGGCTGCCGCGGCCCGCGGGGTGGTCATGAATTACCCGCATGCGCAGCAATGCCGAGCGGCCGCAGCCGTCACTCAGCGAGCTTGCGTGGGAAGGGTGTGTGCCTTCCCGCCGTGCGCCACCCGGCGAACTGCGCACACCGGATGCAAAGTAGGACGTTTCTCACAGCCGCGGTGAACAAGCTTGTGGAAAACCGCCGCATAAGCCGGCAGCAGCCGCGCCAGGTCTAGACTCCTGTCGAGCTGCCTGCAAAATCAGCAGCTGGCATCGGAGGATCGCTGCCCCGCACCGGGCCGCGACTACAGGAGAAACGCTAGTGCGCACGAACTTCAGCGCTTCGCGGCTCGTGCGCCTGCTGGACGCGCCGCATCCACATTCGCGCCCGCCGCTGGGCGCCGACTTCGACATCACCGAACGGCTCGGACACTGGGTCAGCGCGTTCGACGCCGTGACGCTCCATGCTTTGCACCAGTCCCTGGCAGCGCTGCCGCGCGGTCGGCTTGCGACGGTGGCTCCAGACGCGCTCGACCAGCTCGAGGCGCAGTTCCGCTCGGTGAGGACGGTGCTGGTCGGCACAGCGGCCGCAGGCCTCGCGATCGCGCAGGAGTCCTGGACGCATGGGGATGCCGCAGGCGCGGCGCAGCGGCCGTCCTTTGCGCCTTTGCGCCGTCACTACCAGGAGCAGCAGCGACAGATGGGACTGAAGATCGACCCGCTGCGTGCCGAGGCGCGGCGCGTCCTCTCGCGTGCCTCGCCCGGCCTGCGGAAACTCGCCATGCTGGACGCCCTGTGGGAGCAGATGCTGGGCGCGCGCGAGCACAAGTCTCTGGCCGTGGTGCCGTCGGTGCTCGAACGCCGCTTTGAAGCCTTGCGCGCCGCGCAGGCCGCCGCAGGCGAACCCGCACAATCCGCCACCTGGTTGCAGGATTTCGCGCACCAGGCGCGTGACGTCCTCGTCGCCGAGATCGACATGCGCCTGCAACCGGTCGCCGGTTTGATCCAGGCCTTGCGCAGTGAATCGAAGACGCAGTGAAGTGAAGAGATCGCAAGCAATGAGCCGATTCGTTTTTGCCGCGGCGTTCGCCGTCGGACTGGTGGCCGTCTCCTGGGTGGGTGCAGGCTTCGTCGGCTCCAGCCCGATCGCGCTGGCCATGACCGTCGTCATTGGCGCGGTGTACCTGCTCGGAGCCTTGGAGTTGCGCCGGTTCCGGGACGACACGGCCCGACTTGGAGCGGCGCTCGGCGCCATCCCGCAACCGTTGACCGCGCTCGGCGACTGGCTCGGGAGCGTCCCCGCATCCCTGCGCGATCCGGTGCGCCTGCGCATCGAAGGCGAACGGGTGGGCCTGCCGGGGCCGGCGCTGACCCCCTACCTCGTAGGCCTGCTGGTGATGCTCGGCATGCTCGGCACGTTCCTGGGGCTGGTCCTGACTTTCCGAGGAGTGGTCCTCGCCTTGCAGGCTTCGGCCGACCTGCAGGCGATCCGCTCGGCGCTCGCCGCTCCGGTGGGCGGCCTCGGGCTCGCGTTCGGCACGTCCGTCGCCGGCGTCGCCGCCTCGGCGGTGCTGGGCCTGCTGTCGGCCATCAGCCGGCGCGAGCGCGCCGCTGTCGCGCGGCTGCTCGAGGCACGCATCGCCGCCGAGCTGCGGCCGTTCTCGCTGGTGCACCAGCGCGAAGAGACCTTGCGTGCCCTGCAGGCGCAGGCCCAGGCACTGCCTGCGCTGGTGGATGCGGTGAAGTCGATGGCGGTCGATCTCGAGCGCCGAAGCGAGCAGCTGCACGAGCGGCTGCGTGGCCAGCAGGAGCAGTTCCACGCCGGTGCCCAGGCGTCCTATGCCGGCCTCGCGACGGAGGTCTCGGGCGCCCTGAAGGACAGTCTCGCTACCAGTGCCCGCATCGCGGGCGAAAGCATCAGGCCGGTGGTCGAGGACGCCATGGCGGCCCTGGTGCGCGAGGCACGCACGTCGCACCAGCAGCAGGCGGAGGCGGCGGCGCGGCAGGTCGATGCGGCCTCGCGGCAGGTCGATGCACTCGCGGTGCGCTTCGGCGCCGCCACAGAGCACGCTGTCGCCCGGTGGACCGCGGCGCTCGAGCAGCAGGCGCATCTCAACGACGCACTGCTCGCGCGGCTCGATGGCAGCCTTGCCGGATTCGCGCAGACCTTCGACGCGCGCTCCGGCGCCCTGGTGGACGCCGTGCAGGAGTCGGCGGCCCGCACCCAGGCCGAGCTCGCCCGCAACGACCAGGAGCGCCAGCGCGCCTGGGTGGGCGCGCTCGAGTCCACCGCAGGCACCCTGGCGAGCGCGTGGCAACGCATGGGCGAGCAGACGCTTGCGCAGCAGCGCGCCACCTGCGACGCGCTGGAGCACACGGCCGCCGAGATCGGCGCGCGCGCGAGCGAGCACGCGAGCCGCACCTCGCAGGCCATCGAGTCCGTGCTGTCCCAGGCGGAGGATCTGATGCGCAGCCGCGCCGACGCGGAGGTGCGCTGGAATGCGCAGCACGCACAACGCATGGACGCCATGGCGGCGCTGTGGCGCAGCGAACTCGCTGCGCTGCGCCATGAAGAAGCGCAGCGCGGGGAGGCCGCGGTCGCACGCCTTGGCGAGCTGCAGGCGGCGCTCGCAAGCCAGCTCGCGCAGCTTGGCGGCGCGATCGAAGCGCCGATGGCGCGACTGATGCACACGGCCGCGGAGGTACCGCAAGCTGCCGCCGAAGTGCTTGCGCAGCTGCGCCAGGAGACGGTCCGCCTCACGGAACGCGACAACGCCGCGCTGCACGAACGCGCCGGCCTGCTGCAGGAGATCGGTGCGCTCGTGCGCAGCCTCGACGCCGCCTGCCAGGATCAGCGCAGCGCGATCGCCTCGCTGGCGGCGTGCGCAACGGGCGTGCTGGATGACGCGAGTGGGCGATTCGCCGGAGCCCTGCAGGCGCAGGCCAGCGCGGCTGCAGATTCCGCGGCCCACATCGCCGGCGGCGCCGTCGAGCTGGCCAGCCTGGGCGAAGCATTCGAACACGGCGTGCGGCTGTTCACCGAGACCAACGAAAAGCTGATCGACGGGCTGCGCCGCATGGAGGCGACGATGGAGCAGTCGATGTCGCGCAGCGACGAACAGCTTGCGTACTACGTTGCGCAGGCGCGTGAGGTGATCGACCTCAGCGTGAGTGCGCAGCAGGGCATCCTGGAAGACCTGCGCCGTCTGCGCATGGAGCCCATCGCGCTGACGGAGGGCGCGGTGTGATCGCCGATTTCGACCGGATAGACGAGGCGCCGGAGCAGGCCGCTTCGGTGTGGGCTGTCTTCGGCGATCTCATGGCCGGTTTGCTGGGTGCCTTCGTGCTCGTGCTGGTGGGTGTGCTGTTCGTCCAGATGGACCTGGTGAGCAGCCTGCAGGCCGAGGTCGCCAAGCGCCGCCAGGAGGAGCAGCGTCGCATGGCGCTCGAGAAGGCCCTCGCCGTGCCGCTGCAGGCCGGGCGCGTCACCCTGCAGGACGGGCGCATCGGCATCAGCGGCAGCGTGCTGTTCGCGCTCAACTCCGACCAGCTTCGCCCCGAAGGCCGGCAGTTGCTCACGAGCCTGGTGCCGCCGCTGCGCGTGTACCTGAGCGAACGTGCGGAGATGCTCATGGTCAGTGGGTTTACCGACGATGCGCGCATCCAGGAGGGCAATCGGCGCTTCGAGGACAACCTGGAGCTTTCGGCGCAGCGCGCCCTGCGCGTGACACGCGCGCTGATCGAGGAAGGCATGCCTTCTTCGCAGGTCTTCGCCGCCGCGTTCGGCGCCGAGCAGCCGGTCGCCTCGAACGCCGACGAACGTGGTCGTGCCCTGAACCGCCGCGTAGAGATGGCTCCGGTGCCCAAGGCCGCGCCGGCGGGTACCCCGAGGCCGTGAGCAGCGACCAAGGTAGCGCGGCCGGCGCAGCGGATTCAAAGCATCCGGCGGAGGATGCTGCCTCGACGCACGCGTTACAGGCGGCGCGAGCGCCATCGACACAAGCCGTACGAGCCGTACAAGCCGTGCAGCCGGTCGCGGCGGTCCAATCGTTGCGGGCAGCAACGGTCGAGGCGGTCGATGTGCCCGGTATGCAGTCTGCGGGGGCTGCGGCGCTCGCGGCAGTGCCGGCGAGTGCAACGAGCGCAGAGCATGCGACTGAACCCAGCTCTCTGCAGGCGCTGCGCGACGTACGAGCGCAGGCGTTCGACCCGGTTCGCTTCCACTACCTCGAAGCCCTGTCCCGGCGCGTGCCGCGCCAGCACCCGGCCGTGCGGCCGATCCTCGAGCGGCGCCTGCAGCAGGCGATCGCCGACTACGCAGCGCGGTTCGCCGAGCGTGCGCGCTGCACGCCCGAGCCGCCGGCCGCCGCGCGCCGCCCCGCCGGCACGCCTGGGGCAGGCGGTTCTGCGTTTCCCACTGCCCCCGCCGAACGAGCCGCACAGTCGCCCGCAGGCGGTACGGCGCCCGGCGTCGTCCGAGCCCCTCGAATCGCCCAACCCACTGCCCGCGCGCACACTGCCCTCGGGCTGCTGAACCTCTACCTGCGCCAGCGCACCGAGGATGCTCCCGCTGCATCGAGCGGCGGGCCTGCGCCGGAGACCGACAGCGTTCATGAGATCCGAAGCGCCCGCCGATTCCGCCAGACCTGGGCGCGCATGGCTGCCGAAGACCAGGTCCGCAACGCGGCGCAGCGCCGTCCTGAGGGCGCCGGTCCGCTCAACTCCCAGGTGCTGGTGCTGCGTTCGCTCGAGTGGATGCGCGAGCTCTCGCCCGACTACCTGCAACGGTTTCTCGAAGTCGCGGACACGCTGCTGTGGCTGGAGCAGGCCGAGCCGACGAAAGCCGCCAGTCGGCCTGGTGCGGGCAAAGCCGCGGGCACCGCGGCCAAAACATCGCCGCGGCGCGGCGCCCGCGCCGGCGGCGGCAGCAGGTAAGGCTCAGCCGGTCGCGCCCACCGGCGTGAACTTCGCGCGATTCGCGTCCAGCCAGTCGCGCGCGCGCCGGTCGTCGTGCTGGCGGGGATGGAAGTCCGCCCGCATGTACTCGCGCCACGGCTTGAACGTCTGGCGCACCAGCCCTCGGCGACCGAAGAAGAAGGCGGCGGCACTGCGCCAGGTCGACCATCGCCAGAGGGTGCCGTCCTGGCGCAGGTTGGAGACCGTCTGGCGCAGCACGTCCGCAACGAAGAACACGCTCACGCGTCGAAACCAGCGCAGGCGCCACGCCTCGTTGCCGCCGAGCGCGCGGTACAGATCGAAAGCCGTACTGCGATGCTCGGACTCTTCGGCGCTGTGCCAGAGCCACAGCGTGGCCAGCCGCGCATCGTCGTCGCCGAGCAGCTCCGGATTGCGCAGCATCCACTCGGCGAAGATCGCGGTGAAGTGCTCGTTGGCGGCCGTGACGGCCAGCCAGTGGCGGATGTCCGCGCCTTTGAACATCCCGAGCCGTTGGCGGGCGCGCGGTTCCCAGTGATTCACCAGCCCCAGCGCTTCGAGGTGCCGGTTGTAGAGGGCGTGCAGGCGACGGTGCGTCGCTTCCTGGCCGATGAAGCCCTGCACCTCCTTGCGAAAGCGTTCCTGGTCCTGCGGCGCGAGCGCCTGCAGGCCGCCGCGCACCGCATCGATGAAGAACTGCTCGCCCACGGGAAAGCTCATGGAAAGGGCGTTGAACAAGGCGCTGCGGAACGCGTCGCCCGCGCACCAGTGCCGGGCGATGGGCTGTTCCATGTCCACCAGGAGGCGGCGCACGACGAGGTCGGTCATGGGGTGGAGGGCGAGCAAAGATGATCTGGACGGTGTCTGCCTGCACCACGGAAACGGCGATGAGGACACCGTGGTACGAAGCGGTACCGATGCTGCGGGATGCTCCTGGTACTGTCAAGTACCATCACCGGGATGTCCCCCCCGGCAGCACGCCATCCCGTTTCGCCAAGCACGTCGGCGCCGCCCGAGGGCGAGCACCTGCCGCGGCTGCTCGAGGCGATGGCGCGCACCGTCGGCTCCAAGGGCTACGCCACCACCACCATTGCCGACATCGTTGCCGAGGCGCAGGTCTCGCGGCGCACCTTCTACGAACACTTCCAGACCAAGGCCGACTGCCTGGTGGCACTCTACGAGCACGCCAGCCTGCAGGGCCTGCAGGTGCTGCGCCAGGAACTCGACGGCCGTTCTCCCTGGCAGGAGCAGGTCGAGCGCGCGCTGCATGCCTATCTGACGTGGATGGCGCGCAATCCCATCCTCATGCGCACGCTGTTCCTGGAGATGCTGAGCCTGGGTCCGCAGGGGATGCAGGCGCGACGGCGGGTGCACGCGCAGCTGGCGCAATTCATCCAGCAGACGGTCAACGGTCCGCGACGCAAGGCGCCGCCTTCTTCGCGCGAGTTGTCGATGGCGGTGATCGGCGGACTGCACGAGCTGGTGCTCGAACGCATCGAGGCCGGCGACGTCGCCGGCCTGCCCCAGCTCGCCCCCGTGGCGGCCGACCTGGTGCGCCGCGTGCTCGCGGTTTCGCATACCTGAGCTTGGACCTCAGGCGTCGAGCACCGAAGCATCGACGTCAAGCCTGGCGGCCCAACTGCGCAGCCCTGCGACAGTGTCCTCGTCGAGTGCGAGGCCTTTCGCGAGCTGCTCGCGGCGCAGCGCCAGTCCGCGTTCGCCCGGGGTGCGCACCGGCTCGCCCGCCTCGAGCGGCGGGTTGGCACGGCAGTGTTCGGCCACCCACTCCATCTTGTCGTTGAACGCGGACACGCCGGCGAAAGCCTGCGGCTCGAGCACCTGCACGAACAGCGTGGCGCCCCAGGGCGCGTTCGCGTCGCCGCGCCCGTGCCCAGACAGTCCGGCCGTGAGAGCCTCCACCATCAGCGACAGCCCGTAGCCCTTGTGCCCGTTGTCCTTGCCGCCCAGCGGCAGGATCGTGCCCTTGCCCGCCCCCAGCGCCGCCGGATCGTCCGTCGGCCGGCCTTCGCGGTCCTGCAGCCACGCATGCTCGAGCCGGCGGCCGGCGCGCAGGTACTGCGCCACCTTGTTGTTGGTGGTCGAGGAGGTGGAGACGTCCACCAGCACCGGGTCAGCGCTGGCGCCGGCCGGAAACCCCGCGGCGATCGGGCTGGGCGAGAACAGCGCTTCGGTGCCGCCGAAGGGCGCGACGCTGCCGCCTGCGGGCGCGGAGGACATCAGCAGCAGCACCTGCCCGCCTTCGGCCACGCGTCGTGCATACGGCGCCAGGGCCGCGACGTGGTGGCACTGGCGCACGCTCACCGCTCCCATGCCGAACTGCCGCGCGCGCTCGCTCGCAAGTGCTATGGCGCGCAGGGTGACCCAGGGCCCCGGCAGACGCCGACCGTCCCACAGCGCTACGGCGCCACCATCGCGCAGCACCAGCGGCTCGCCCTGCACGGCCATTCCGCCGGAGCCGATTTCGCCGAGGTAGGTCGGCAGCAGCCGCAGGCCGTGTGTGCGGTGACCCAGAAGGTCGCCTTCGACCAGCACGGATGCGACATCGACGGCCATCTCGGGCGGCATGCCCGCGGCGGTCAAGAGCGACTGGGCCAGGGACTCGAGCGATGCGGCGGTCAGGGTGCGGGGCATGGGCCCGGATTATCGCGACCGGGCACCGGGGCGCTGCATCGCCCGATACGTCGCGGCGTGCTCCTACACACCGGCAGGCGCCCGGAAAGCCGTCGCGTGCGGGCATGCTGCTAGCCTTGCGGCTCCCGTCACGGGTGATCAGAAAGAGGGCAGGAACGCACGATGGAGAAACTGGATTTGACGGACAAGCTCCGTGCCTGGGGCGCCACGCATGCGCAGGCACGCATGACACGCGCTGCGGCTGCCGTGCAGCGGGATGGCGCTTCGCAGGCGCTCCATGAAAAGGCAAGCGCGCTCGAGCAGCGCGCGAACGCATTGCACCGCGAGATCTACGGACAGCTCGACTTCAAGCAACGCGCGCCGGGCTGAGGCCGCGACGGGCTTCGCTGGGCTGGACAGGCGCGCCGCGCCGCCGGCCCCTTGCGCGCGCCGTCCTGGCTTGACGCAGAGTGCGAGGCCGGATACAGATGCTGTTACCCCCACACAGCACCGGAGACAGCCATGCAGCCCACGATCGATGGCCTCGCGTCCGACCGCACCACGGTCGATCCGAAAGCCCTTCACAGCTTCGCCGAGTTCTACCCCTTCTACCTCGCCGAGCACAGCAACCCCAGCTGCAGGCGCATGCATTTCCTGGGCTCCAGCCTGGGCCTGCTGTGCGTTGCGGCGGCCGTGGCGACCTGGAACCCGTGGTGGATCGTGGTGGGCCTCGTGAGCGGGTATGCCTGCGCATGGATCGGCCACTTCGGCTTCGAGAAGAACAAGCCGGCCAGCTTCAAGCGCCCCCTCTACAGCTTCATGGGCGACTGGGTGATGTACAAGGACATGTGGCTCGGCAAGGTGTCCTTCTGAGCGCTCGGGCACTCCTGTGGCGTACTTTTGTCGCAAGGTGTTAGGGTCGTAAACGCGTTGGCGCTGCGGGCGCCGAACGGCTCCTGTGCGAAACATCTGCATACGCGAGCTCTCTCATCCGACCTCAGCATGCGCAGCTCATCAATACGAGGAGGACGCATGCACAACAGGATTTCGCTCGCCGCTGGTCGGCTTCATCGCGTGGCCGTGCTGGCCGTGCTCGCCGCCGCCACCCTGGCAGCCTGCGGCGGCGGCAGCGCCCCGGCCGTCGAGCCCGGCACGTTGCGGCTGGCGCTGACCGATGCGCCCGCCTGCGGATTCGATCATGTCTGGGTCACCATCGCCGGCGTGCGCGTGCACGCGAGCGGCACTGCCCTGGATGCCGAGGCCGGATGGCGCGAACTGCCGGTCGATCCGCCGCGCCGGATTGACCTGCTGACGCTCACCAACGGGGGCTTGCAGGAACTCGGCGGCCTCGAACTGCCGGCAGGCCGCTACGAGCAGATGCGGCTGGTGTTCGCGCCGACCGGCGAAGCTGGTGCGCCGGTCGCGCCGCATGCTGTGCAGCCGAGCGGCGGCGCGATGGCGCTGCCGCTGGAAGTTCCCAGCAGCCAGCTGGTGGTGAACGTGCCGCTTGCTGTCGATGTCGCTGCCCGGCAGACCTCGGACCTGGTGCTCGATTTCGACGCCTGCAAATCGGTGGTCACCGCGGGTGCCTCGGGGCGCTTCCAGCTCAGGCCCGTGGTGCAGGCGCTGCCCCGTGGTGCAGGCGGCGTCCAGGGCACTGTCGCGGCCGAGCTGGCGCGGCCAGGCACTACGGTTGCGGCGCAGCAGGACGGCGTCACCGTGCGTTCGACGCAGCCCGACGCCAGCGGCAAGTTCGCCATCCCCTTTCTGCCGCCCGGCAGCTACACCGTCGTGGTCAGTTCCCTGGACCGCGCCACCGGCGTGGTTACGGACGTTCCTGTCGAAAGCGGCCTGACAACCGTGAACACCTTGCCCATCGCGCTGCCCGCCTCGGCAATGGCGGAGCTCACCGGCAGCCTCTCACTGAACCTCGAGGCCGACGCCGTCAACGCGGCCAGCACCAGCCCGCTCGCCGACGCCGAGGTTCGCGCATTGCAGTCACTCGCTGGCGGCCTGGCAGTCGAGGTTCGCAGCCGGGCCGTCGATGGCGTGCTGGGCAGCTACAGGCTGCTCGTACCCCGATCCGCTGCGCAGCGCGCCGCCTACAGCCCGTCGGGCACGCTCGCATTCGTACCCGATGCCACCGAGCAGGGGCAATACAGCCTCGACGTGCACCTGCGCGGCGGTGCACCGCTCGAATGACGGTGGCGTTCGCCTGTGCGTCGAGCTGCCGGAGTCATCTGCGTGGCGCTCGATTCCGGAGGGCGAGCTGCCGGGCCTTTGCCGCAGGGGGGCCGCGGCCCTTCTGCCGGGGACGGGCCGATCCGCAGCCGTCCTACCGCTGCAACCGCAGGAGGCCGACGCAGCGCCCACGGGCTCTTTTGCAGCCTTGGAGCGTCATCGTTATCCGCACGAGAGCCGCCATGGAACGCAACGCATCGCACACACCGATCCGCCGCGCAGTCACCCGCATCGCCGGCCTGCTCCTGTTTGCCTCGGCGCTGCCCGTCGCCGCCGGTTCGGCCGGCGAACGGCCGACGCCCAAGACCGGTACCGACCACACGGGCGAGCCCCGCGTGGGCATCGCCTCCTTCTATCACGACCGCTTTGCCGGCCGGCCGATGGCCAACGGCAAGCCGATGCAACCGGACCAGGACAATGCCGCCAGCCGAACGCTTCCCCTGGGCACGACCGCGCGCGTGACCAATCTCGAGAACGGTCAGAGCACCGTCGTCACCATCGAGGACCGCGGCCCGTACGTGGACGGGCGCATCGTCGATCTCTCTCCTGCCAGTGCCGAGGCCATCGGGCTGACCGAGGAGCAGGGGCTCACGAAGGTGGAGGTCGCGCCCATTCGCGTGCCGCTGCCGGACGGCTCCGCCATCATGGGCGCGGGCGCGCAGCCCTGAGTCGGCGCGGAAAGGGCGACCGCGCCCTCCCGGAGCGTGGGGAAGGAGCCTTATCGGAGCGGCAATGCCGATCAGCCAGGTGGCACCCACGGCATGCCACATCGCAGGCGAGCGCGTCAGTGCCGCCGCGGACCTGCAGCTCTGAACGCACGCCTGCGGTTCTGCAGGCCAAGCGCGTCTGCAGCGCGGCGCCTGCCCGGCGAGCTGCTGGCCCGCTGTGCCGCGGACGACTGAGGCAGTGATCACAATTCCAGACCGCTTCGCACCGGCTCCGCGGTGACCTCGCGCGGTCGGATCAGCCGCGGATCAGGACGCCCCCGCTCGGTACCTGTGTCTCCAGCACCGTGCAATCGCCCGGGGGCGACTGCCGGCCCGGGGGCACGCCGGGAATCCAGATGCGGCAGGTGCCTGGCGGCGGATAGTGCCCGGCGGAGATCCGCAGCGAATCGCCCGGTGCGGGAGCCGGCGCGGGTGCTGGTGCGGGAGCCGGCGCGGGTGCTGGAGTCGGCGCCGGTGCGGGTGCCGGCGCCGGCACCGGCGGGGGAACAGGTACAGGAGCCGGAGCCGGTGCGGGTGCAGGAACTGGCGCCGGCGGCGGTGCAGGCGCAGGCACAGGCCCCGGTGCCACCGGGTCCGCGTACCGGCTCGCCCGCGAAATGAACCCGATCCGACGATCGTCCCGCATCGCGAGCGACACCAGGCGGGGCGGCGAGGCCTGCGTGTCCAGGAAGGCGACGCCGTTCACGCGCGTGCCGTTGCCGTGCATGCAGTTCTGGCCGACATAGGTGAGCCGCAGGTCGAACACCTTGCGCCCCGAAGGCCGCGGGGTGGCCTGCCCGGTCAGCACGCAATCGTCCGAGGCGATCCAGTTGAAGTCGCCCGCCTCGCTGATCGCCAGCACCGTGTTTTCGTCCAGCGCATAGCGTCCTGCGAGCGCACCTGGGGAGGCGGGTTCCTCGTAGGACGGGTCGTAGTCCAGGCTCAGGCTGCGCGCACCGGGGGCTTGGGCCTCGATGCGTCGCGGCGCAAGCACCGCTCCGCTGTAGGTCACGTCCGCCACAGAGCCGTCGGCAAAGCGGTACTCCGTCACCGCGGCGCTGTAATTCTGCTGCGCGTCGATGGCGCTCGTACCGCGCGCCCCGCCGGTGATCGCGACGGCATCGGCGTAGACGCCCCAGGTGCTCCCGTCCTCCAGGATGATGTAGTCGGCCCAGCCCCCGGCGGCGGCACGCCCGCTCCAGAAACCTTCCGCCGCACTGCGCGCCGCCGCGTCGCCCAGGCCCAGCGCGCCGCCATCGACCGACCCGTCGCCGCCGCCCCCGCCGCATCCGGCCACGAGACCGGTGAGGGCGAACAGGAGGGCGGTGTGGGGGCGGTGTTTGGGCATCGGGGTCCTGTGTGCTTTCGTGAACTACAGCCTAGTGCAGGCGCCCACCCGCTGCGGAAGAGGCTTACGCATGATTGCAGTTCATACCTCGCGCGACATCCTGCGAGAGCTGCCGAACGGCCTTCGCGGTGCGGCGCTCACAGTGCGGTGTCCAGCACCATCATCAGCGCGAAGCCGGCCATCAGGCCCAGCGTCGCGGCGGTCTGATGGCCATTGCGGTGGGTCTCGGGAATGACTTCGTGCGACACCACGAACAGCATGGCGCCCGCGGCGAGCCCCAGGCCGACCGGGTAGGCCGCCAGCGAGTTGCCCACCAGCATCACCCCCAGCACCGCACCCACGGGCTCGAGCAGCCCGCCGGCTGCGGCGACGCCCACGGCCTTGACGGCGGACACCCCGATGGTGCGCAGCGTCATCGCGACGGCGAGTCCCTCGGGAATGTCCTGCAGCGATATGGCGGCCGTCATGGGCAGGGCCACCCCCAGGTCGCCCTGGGCGAAGCTCACGCCGATCGCCATGCCCTCGGGCAGGTTGTGGATGGCGATCGCAAAGATGAACAGCCACACGCGGTTGCAGCGCTCGTGGCCCGGCCCGCAGGGCCCGGAGCGATCGTGCTCGTGCGGCGTGAACGCGTCGATTCCCAGCATCAGCAGCACGCCCGCACCAATGCCACCCACCACCAGGAACGCGCCCATCCAGCTGCTCCCCGTCAGCCCTTCGCCCGCCTCCAGCGCCGGCAGGAGCAGCGAGAAAAACGCGGCAGCCAGCATCATCCCGGCCGCACCGCCGAGCATCACGTCCTCGACGCGTTGCGGCAACCCCCGCAGGAACAGCACGGGGAGGGCGCCCACGGTCGTCGCAGCAAACCCCGCCATGCCGCCGTAGAAAGCCCAGAGAACGTGCGTGCCTGCCTGCGGTGCGGCATCGCCGGAAATGCCGTGGCCGAGGACGCCCAGGGCGACAACCGCCACGACGAGTCCGGCAAACGAAAGAGGGTGGTTGCGCGCGTGCCGGGCGAGCGTGAGCGCCCAGCCGGCAGGCGGGTTGGTGTGTTCCATCGGCATTGAGGATGGCACCTTCCGCCAGCGCCGCGCCCGAGGAAAGAAGGCTCGACGCTGTCTTCGAAGGCGCCTATGGGCGCTGCCCACGTCGGACGACGCCTACCGCGGCATGCCGGCGGGCGCGCAGTGGCGCAGTGGCGCAGTGGGCTGCATCTCGTGCGCGTGCGGACGGCTGGCGCTCCATGGCGCGCGATCGGTGGCCGGTACCTGCTTAGCTGCGTGCGTGCAGGGTCGAACGCTGCAAACCAGGTCCCGTCGTGCGCGTGTCCGCCGGGCCGACGGCATGAGCGACGGCGGTGCGAACGCGCGGTGACGGACGAGTAAGGGCGGACGCCGGGGCGGCACCTGCGCGGCACCTGCCGGTTGCGCGAACCCGGCTCGGGGACAAGCCGTTGCCGTGTCAGCTCCGAATCCGGCAGCCCGGCGCTTGCTACTGCAAGGTCGGGCTCCCTGGCGCCCACGGCTCGCCGGCATGGGCGTCGGCGCACGAACCCGAGGCTTTCGCGCCCAGGCGGAGCCAGTGCTCGTGCAGGTGCCGCACGGCAGCGCGGAAATTCGGATTCAGTGCCGGATGCCGGTCAAGCTCATCGAGATTCGCGCAGATGCGGTGGGTCATCATGAGTCGGGCCTGCGGACCGCCGCTCGGTGCAGGGCGTTCCGAGAGGCAGGGCGTGCAAGAGGCAGGTCGCCTTCAACCGAGCACGCGCCAGTGGTTGTCCAGCTGAAGCGCTGCATCGACGTCGAACGCCTGCGGCGAACGCGACAGCAGTTGCGCCTGCGATTGCCCCGCGGCCCACAACTCGGATGCCCTGGCATCCACCGCGCAGGCCGTGGCGAGGCGTGTCCAGCCGGTCTGGCGCCCGTGCGCATCGAAGCGGGCCAGGCCGTTGCTGCGCGGGCAGCTCACGACGAAGCTCCCTGCGGCGAAGGCCACGCCGCCGCCGTAGCCGGACAGCGGGGCAGCCGGCGCCCGGCTGCGCAAGGCGCTGCCGTCGAATACGGCCAGCACGGGCGCCGCAGCCTTGGCCACGGGGTCGTCGTGCTCGGCCTGCAGGGCGATGCCCAGCATGCTGTCGCCGCCGGCCGTCCTCCCCCAGGCCAGGTGGCGCAGGCCCAGCCGGGCATCCGGCAGGCGCCACTGTCCGCGCAGCCTGCCGTCCCCAGCATCGAGCTGCACCAGGCTCGAGTCCATGCGGTGCAGCGCGTGCTTGGTGCGGCCGGTTTCGGCAAGGGTCAGGATGCCGCCATTCGCCACCCACACTGCGCCGCCGGGGCCGCGCACCAGCTCATGGGGATCGGCTCCATGGGTCGGCCATTCATCGACCTTCTCCAGCGTGGCGGCGTCGCGCACGCCGAGCAGGCCCTGGCCCGTGAACTGATCGGTCTCGGTGGTGAACAGAAGCCGCTGGTCTGCGCTCTCGAGCGCGTGGCCGTTGAAGCTGCGCCCCGGCTCGGCCCAGGCCCATTGCGCGTCGGCTGTGTCCGGGTGCCAGCGCAGCAGCCAGTCACCCGGCCGGCGGGACACCGCCAGCACCGCGCCCCCCGGCTGGGGCAGCAGGCCGTGGGCCCTGGTGGGCACGTCCACCACGCGATGCGGGCGCAGACTGCCGCCTTCGCGCAGCAACACGCCGATTCGCGCGCCCGCTGCAGCGTCGTTCCAGGCCGCGGCGAAGCGCGTCGGCCCAGCCGCAGCACCCGCCCGCGGCAGCCCCTGCAGCAGCGCGCCGGCGGCAAGCAGCATGCAGTCGCGCCGGCTCCAGCCGGCAGGGGATTCAGTCGCCATCGTTGTCGGAAAAGCCGATCTGGATATCGAGGGCCGCAGCCACGTCCGTTTCGGCCAGGCGCTTGAGGGCGGCCATGGCATTGGCCGCGGCAAGCACGGACTGGGCGTCTGTCGGCTCGGCCCGAGCGAGCTCGCGCGTGGCCTGCGCGCTGGCCTGCGCCAGCCGGTCGGCCAGGGCGTTCGAGCCGCGGCCTCGCAGGGTGGCCTCGAGGGCGATCGGACGGGAGGGCTTCGCCGCGCCTGCGAGCTCGCCGCTCACGCCGAGCGCCTGCAGCGCGCGCCACCGCGCGCCCCAACTCGACGCCGTGCCGCCGCTCGCCATGCGCGGAAATGCCGGCGTCTCGTCCGGGCGGCCAGCGCGTTGCGGCTTCTCCATGTGCGTCCAGCGCAGGCGCTCGAGTCCGCCGATCCACTGGTTCATCGCCTGCTCCATCGCCGCGCGGGCGCCCGCCTCGTCCGATGCCCAGTCGCGTGCCGCAAGCTCGGCGAACGCCTCGCGCAGCGCGCGGGCCTCGTGGTCGATATCGCGTGCCAGCAGCACGGCATAGCGGCAACCAGGCGTCTGCGGCCAGGCGGGGCGGGTCCAGAGCAGCCATTCCAGCGCGGGGAACCCCTTCGCCGGCGTTCCCACCCGCTCCAGCGCCGGCAGGTCGGCCGGTGCTGTCCGCAGGGCACGCTCGATCATCGCCGGGCGCGCCGGAGAGAAGTCGATGCGCATGGCCGATCGCCGCCCGACCAGGGGGCCGAGCGGCACTGCCGAGAGCGTGTCCCAGGTCACGGCCGCCGAGCGCCAGGCCGCGCGTGCCCGCTGCAGCGCCGCCGGGGCCCGGTCGGCCGGCGCCTCGCAATAGGCCTGCAGCGCCGGCGGCAAGGTGGCCGCCTGCTCGGCGAACTCCCGGGCCCTCGGCGCAAACCAGTGGCGGTACAGGCCCTCGGCATAGGCCGTGGCCGTGGGCTGCGCGATCGGCCCTGCCGGCGCCGCATGGGAGGAGGTCGCCGACGACGCGGCAGCCTGGGAAGGAGCCGGGGCGGTCCACGACAGGGCGCCGACGGCCCCGGCGAGGGCGAACACAGGCCAGGCCTTCATCACAGCGACTCCACGAACTTCACCAGCGCGTCGCGTTCGGCGCGCGTCATCTCCAGCACCGTGCGGCGGCTGTCTTCGGCTTCTCCGCCGTGCCAGAGGATGGCCTCGAGCACGCCGTCGGCGCGGCCGTCGTGCAGCAGCCGCTGGTGACCGTTCACCTCGCGCAGCAGACCCAGGCCCCACAGCGGCGGCGTCTTCCACTGCCGCCCGTTCGCCAGGAAATCGGGCCGCCCGTCGGCCAGGGCCTCGCCCATGTCGTGCAGCAGCAGGTCGGTGTAGGGAAAGATGCGCTGCCCCTGCAATGCCTTGCTGGCCAGTCGCGCGAAGGGGCCGCTTGCCGTCACGTACTCCGGCCGGTGGCAGGCCGCGCACTGCGCGCGGGCAAACAGCGCCTGCCCGGCGCGCACCTGCGCATCGTCGGGCGCACGCCGCGCGGGCGGTGCGATCGTGGCGCTGTAGAACGCCACGTCTTCCAGCGTCTTGTCGTCAATCTCCGGCCTGCCGCCGTCACCGCCACGCGGTGCCGACAGGCAGTCCTTCTGCACGGCGGTGCAGGCTTCGCGCGGGAACAGCGACGAGGTGATGCCCATGTCGGCGTTGAAGGCCGCGGCGGTCTGGTGCAGCACCGTGGCGACGTTCGCCTTCCAGCCGAAGCGGCCGAGCATCGTTTTCTGCGCCGCAGCATCCCACACCCGGTTGGGTGTGCCCTTGACGGGGCCCGGCGTGTCCGCCTGCGCGCGCGCGTTGGCCAGGATCTCGCCCTCGGGAATGGCCTCGAGCAGACCCATTCCGATGATCTGCGGTGCGATGCGCGCACTGAGCTGCACCTGCGGGTGCAGCGGCCCGTGGGCCAGCGCGCGCAGGCCAAAGGCCGGCTTGCGCAGCGTGTAGCGGCTGCCGTCGGCGAAGCGGCCGTGCACGAGTGTTTCGCGCAGTTCGACTTCACCCTCGGGCTGCACGCCACGCACCGCGGCGTTGGTGAACTGGTCGCCATAGGTCGGCTCGGGCCGCACGCCCAGGTGCGGGTCGGCATCTCCCGGGATCGACAGGCGCAGCAGCAAGGCCAGTGGTTGCGTGTCGTTGACGCCGTTGAGCAACTGCGGCGGCGCCCCCCGGCCGTCCAGCGTGTGGCAGGCCCCGCAGGAGCGCGCGATGAAGTGCGGGCCCAGGCCGTCGCGCGCCCGCGTCGAGGAGGGCGCCTCGACCCAGTTGCGCTTGAAGAAGGAGTTGCCGATGACGAAGCGGGTGCGCTCCGCATCGGCGAGGTTGGCGGCGGGGAAGGAGAACGCGTTCTTGCCGGTGGCGACGACGGTGGTGGCCCCGCCCGGGCGCGTGTCGTCGGCCCGCGGCTCGGCGGCGGCCACCCCGATGCAGCCTGCCGCGGCGCCAAGGACGGCGGCGGCGGACACGGCAGTAAAGACGGCGGCGGCGCCTTGCGTGCGAGACGGCCGCATCAAGGCTGCACCAGATTCAGCTGGCGGATGCCGATGGCGCGTGCCGCGTCCACGAGGTCCTTGCTTTGCCGGGTGAGGCTGTCGATCGCCGCCTGCACGCGGCGGCGCCCCGGCGCGTCAGCTCCACCCCGGATCTCCTGGTCGAAGGGCGGACGGATGGCCTCGGTCGCCGCCACCGACGCGGCGATCTGCCGTGTGGTCCGCTCGGCCAGCGCAGCGTCCGTCGATGCCACCAGGGCGCGCAGCGATGGCCCCTGGAGCACGCTGCCGTCCGCCCGTCGGTAGCTGCCCAGCCAGACGTTCTGGACGCCGCGCGCGTTGGTCACCGCATCGCGGTGCGTGTTGTCGGAAAAGCAGCTGTGCTCGTCCTCCTGGTCCTGCGTGCTCAGCGCCACCTCGAGCCGCTCGCCGGCCAGCTCGCCGCGCGAGAGCGAGCCCAGGCCCACCACCATGCGCCGCAGCGACTCCTGTCCGCCCCGCTCCAAGCGCGCGCGGTAGTTGCCCTGGACGCCGGGTGCCCACGCCTTCACGAGCGACTGGAGATCGTCCACCAGCAGTTCGGTCACGGTCTGCAGATAGCGCCGGCGGCGGTCGGCATTGGGAGCCTTGCCATCGACGAAGTCCTGGAAGTCGCGCCTGCCCGGCCCGTCGTCGAACGTGTCCTGTCCCCACAGCATGAATTCGATCGCGTGCCAGCCCGTCGCGACGTTCTCCTCGCCCCCGCGCTCGTTCATGGCGGCCAGCGCCTGCTTCGTGATGTCGGCCTTGCGGTCGTTGACCAGCCCGGCACCGGGGCGGCCTGCAACCGAGTCCACATACGACTCGTCCATCGGCCACGCATTGAGGCGCCCCTCGCGGCCGCTCTCGTCGTCGATGGGGCCGCCGTAGAACCGGAATGCCTCGGTCTGCCCGTACACCTCGCGTCCGGCCAGCCAGGCCTTGCGGGCAGTGTCCAGCGCGGCGGCCGAGGGCGCCCGTACGAACGCGTCCACCGCCTTCTGCAGGTGCCGGGCCGCGGCCAGCGCATCCGAATAGCTGGCGTGCACCAGCGCCGCGTAGTGGCGGGCCACTTCGTCGCGGGTGGGCGCGGCGGCGCCGCCGACGGAGGCCGGCCCGGCCGCGACCCACGACGGCGAACCGCCGGCCAGCAAGGCGGCTGCCACGGTGAGGCAGGAAAGCGCGCGCGTATTCATGAGCTATGCGAGAGAGAGTGGCGGGAGAAAAGCATAGGGCATGCGCAAGTCCCCAGCCGGGACCGCACGCGAGCGCAAGCCCACCCGAGCGCGAGCCCGACCACGAGCGCCCGCGCCTCCCCCATGAGCGCTGCTGGACGCCCTACACGAATGCCGCGCTGGAGGACTGCAGCGCCTGCGCTCGCAGCAGCTGAACGGCCGGGGTATTTCGCGATCGGAGCTGCAGACTCATTTCTTCTGCGCGGACCCGTTCGGTGGTTGCGGCTCGGGCACACGGTTACTCGTCGGCGGGAGCGTCTTGAGGTGCGCGAAGATCGCCTTCAGGTCGTCGTCCGAGAAGTTGTTGTAGACCGGTATCGGCATCGGCGGGAGGATCTCGCGCCCGCGCCCCATGCGGCGTCCCGTGCGGAAGGTCTGGATGAAGTCGCGCTCGGTCCACTCGCCCAACCCGGTCTGCGGATCGGGGGTCAAGTTGGCGGTGTAGGTCACGCCCCACGGACCCGCGAACGCGGTATTGGTCGCCGAGGAAATCACCAGCCAGGGACCTTCCGGCAACGCCGGCGGCGGCGGCATCTTCAACGATTCCGGGTGGCCCGACAGATGGCGGCTCATGTCGGGTTCTGGTCCCTTGGGACCCATCTTCATGGGGGTGTGGCAGTCGATGCATCCCGCCGTGTCCACCAGATACTTGCCACGCGCCGCCTGCGCCACCGAGGTGGTTTCGCCCGCACTGCCGGACGCGTGGGCCAGGGGTGCGCACGACAAGGTCATGAGCGCACAGAGCACAAGAGGCGGAGTGTGTTTCATCGGTGGCCTTCCTTTCGGGGTGACAGGTCGTTGATCCATGCGGAGAGCAGCGCGAGCGCCTGCGCGTCGGTGACCTGGGTGCCCAGCGGAGGCATCTGCCGCAGCGGATCGCGCGACTGCATGCGCTGGACCAGCAGGCTCTGCGCAGACTTGCCCGGCGACACGATCGGCGCTTCTTCGTCGGACTGCGCGCGCCAGCGCCCGTTGGCATCGACGGTGGCACGCAGCACCTCGAGCCGCGAAGCCGCTGGATCGCCCGCGCGTTGCGCCAAGGTCAGCCGCACCGAGACGCGGTTGGGGCTGCTGTTGTGGCAGTGGCCGCAGTTGGCGTGCAGGTAGCCGAGCGCTGCGCGTTCTACCGGCGTCGATCCGGCGATGGCCGGCGGGCTCGTGAGCATCGCCTCCGGGAGCTTGACCAGCACCCCTCGCGCGACCAGCGCGCGCAGATCGGCTTCGGCCGTCCCGCGCGGCTTGCCGCCTGGGGCCAGCGGATCGCGTGTGCCGGACAGCTGCACTGCCGAAAGACCCAGCACGGGGACGGCAGCACTGCCGTGGCAGGCGAGGCAGTCCATGCGCGAGGGCAGGGCGTAGCGGCCCTGCGGTGCTCCCTGCACCGCAACGGCCTTGACGCCCTCCGCGGGTGCCAGCACGGCGCTGCGTTTCGCGTCGTCCCAGACGTAGGTTGCAAATCGCCAGCTGCCGTCGGCCTGCCGCTCGATGAAGCGGGTCTCGACCGGCTGCCCTGCGTATTCGAACTGCTTCCACAGCCGGGTTCCCGGCGGGAACTCCCACTGATCGGGGCGGGACGCATCGATGCGGCTGCCCGGCGGCAGCCAGAGCCAGCGGCGCTTGTCCGCGCCGTCCGACCAGAGCGGGTACTGCGGAGAAAACGCAATCACATCGGGGGCGATGGTCGCATTCGAGCCCGGGGCATACAGGCCTGTTTCGTGCAGCGAGGCAGGCAGCCCGGCACCCGGGTCGTGCTGCGGCCGGGCCTGGCCCGGTCCGCCGCGGGCCATCGCGCCGGGCGGCAGGCTCACCGCCAGCGAAAGAACAACTCCACCCGCGAACAGATGCCGGATGCGCATGCTCTTCTCCCATCGATGTCGAGCAAGCCCGTGACCTAGATCTTGATCGGGTCATCACCCGCACGGAACGTGAATTGAGCTCCCCTCGCGCACCGCGTGTCAATCGGCGCTTCGTCCTGTTTTCTGCGTCGATGCGCTTCTTGCGCCGGAGCTTCGCTCGGCAGGCGCGACGGGGCGAACGCCCCGCCGTTCAGAACGTCACCGGCACTTCCGGAGCCTCGCCCCGCTGGATCTCATGCACCAGGCTGGGCGAGCCGTTCTCCCAGACCAGCAGCATCGACCGCTTGGGCGAGTAGCCCCGATGCCGGCAGTAGGCCGGCATGGCGGCCATGTCGCCCGGTTTCATGATGACGCGCGCGAGAGGCTTGCCGGTGTTCTTGTCCGCGCAGTCCCAGTGGATCTCGTCGCACATCTGGAAGAACCACTCGACGCGGTCGTTGCCGTGGATGATGGGCAGGATGTGCTCCTCGGTGGTGGGGCACATGATGCTGTGCTTGACCACGCTCGTAAACGACGGGTTCCAGGTGACCTGGCTGCGCGAGAGGAAGGCGAACAGGTTGAACGCATGCACCTCGTGCTCGAACCCCGGCTGTGGATGCAGCTCGGGCTGGTCCTGCGGCACGTCCGCGAATGCGCGGTTCACCGGGGAGCCGCGCGCGTCGGTGCGCAGCGGCAGGTCGCCGGGCAGGCCTACGCAGCGCGTCGCCAGCTCGCGCGCCCGTGTGATCGCCGGCCGGTTGTGGCCTCTCTTGCGGCCGTAGGGCGTGCCGGTTTCCTGGGGCGCGGCAAAGGGGTCGAAGCCGTCGTTGGTCCAGTCGTCGAGCATCTGCTCGAAGGTGGCGCGGATGCAGTCGGTGGGAAAGTTCTCCAGCAGATCGACGCCGGCGTCCTTGTAGCTGCCGTTGAAGCTGCCGGCGTACAGATCTACCGAGTTGTAGTGGTTGACCGTACCGACGACTTCGTCGAAGTTGACCCATCCGTAGAAAAAGCCCCACGCCACGTCCCGCATCAGCGCACGCAGATAGTCGGCGATGTCCATGGTGTGCGAAAGCGGGCGGCCGTCGCGGGTGGTCCAGCGGATGTGCGCGAAGTACTCGTCGCGCTCGAAGCTGAAGCTGCCCAGCGTGAAGCTCTGGTAGCCGAAGATCGGCTCGGGCGGGGTGGCCGTGATGTCGAACAGGCGGATCGGTGCGTTCATGGCGGATGCTCCTCGTGCGTTCAGGCTGTCTGGCAGATATCGGCCCACTTCTCGACGGAGAGTGGGCCCTTGCAGGTCTGGATGACCGCCACCGCCGCCGAGGCGGCGCGGAACTGATAGGCACTGTTCCTCGGCAGCAGGCCCTGATGGCCGCGCCGCAGCACCATCCAGCCCATGTGCTCGCCTCGAGGGGGCGCTTCGACGAGCACGGCGCCGTTGTGCTCGGCGTCCGCAAGCTGCTGGCTCGCATCGAGCTTGATCAGGTGCACTTCGAGTTCGCCATCCATGCACAGCACGAATTCGTCGTGGGCGCAGGTGTACCAGGGCGAGCGGCCCTCGGCGCGCGCGACCTCCATCACGTAGATCTGGTTCTGGCCGAATACCACCCGCTGGTAGGGAGGGCTCTTTGACGCGATGTCGAAGCAGTTCGAGAAGGCGTAGTGCTTCACGTTGTCGGCGATGGGCTCGACTCGCCCTTTCTCGTGGCTCGCAAGCGAGCCGAACCTGGTTTGATAGGCCACGATCACGGTGTGCTCCTCGGTCCTGCAGCGACAGGCTGCGCAGCCGAATGTAGGTACCTGGGGTCCCTGCCGCTAGGCACCGGCTGCCGTTCGATTCGTTCGCATTTCGCGAACGATCTCCTACCCGGTGCCCCTACGCTTCGATGAGCTCGCTGGGCAGCAGGCCGGCTTCCATCAAGGCCGCGTCCCAGGGCGGAACCGTCGTGAAGGCCGAACGGATGTGCGCGATGAACAACTCCATCTTGTAGGCGCTGCGCAAGGTCGCTGCGTACACCGCGCTGAGGCGAAACGATGAGAGCTGATGCCGCGGCAGCACGATCTGCAGGCGCCCGTCCAGGATGGCGTCGCCGGCAACCAGCGTGGGCAGGCAGACGATACCCGCGTGCTCCAGCGCGTACTCGCGCAGCAGATGCACGCTGTTGGTGAGCAGGGCCGCCTCCAGGTAGGTCGTCAGCTGCTGCCCCTGCTCTGCGTGGAAGGTCCAGCGGTCCCTTGTCGGGTAGCCCGAATAAAGGCCCAGCCTGTGCTGGTGCAGCTCGCGCGGGTCGGCCGGCGCTGCCTTGCGGGCCAGGTACTCGGGCGTCGCGCAGAAGACGCGCCGCACGGGGAACAGCGGTCGCGCGACGAGCTCGGTGGACGCGGCAGGAAAGATCTGCAGCGCGCAATCGACGCCGGCCTTCACCGGATCGACCACCGCGTCGCTCACGTTCAGTTCCAGCCGTATGTCGGGATACGCGGTCTGGAATTCGCGCAGCAGCGCGCCGAAATGGCCGATCACGAAGCCCGTGAGGGCGTGCACGCGCAGGATGCCGCCGGCGCGACCACGCGCGTCGCGCATGTGGTCCACGACGTCGTTTGCGCGGCCGACCAGCTCGGTGCAATCGATCAGGAATGCCTGTCCGAGTTCGGAGAGCCGCACCACGCGGGTGCTGCGATGGAACAGCGGCGCACCCAGGTAGTCCTCGAGCTGCTTGATGCGGGTGGTCACTACCGACTTCGCCACGCGCATCTGGCGGGCCGCTTCGGCAAAGCTCTGGGTCTGCGCGACGCGCACGAAGGTCTCCAGGTTCTGCAGTCGGTCCATGGCGAAAACGACTATAGCCACGGCATTCCACATGCGCGATCGCGGCGGCGCGCCAGCTCTGCTGTCGTAACGGGCACAGCGGCGTCCGGTGACTCGGCACGTGCGTCCCAGGTAGGTCGTCTCCTACCCGGGTCCGCGAAGCCGGACGATGTGCGCCCGTGTAGCGCTAACCACCATGAGGCTGAGCCCCGCGCCCCGTTGCCGCGCAAGGCTTTCGCTGCCCGACGCAGCGGATTCGACGATCCTCTCAAGGAGCCACGACATGCAAGCAGTCATAGGTGCCTTCGACGACCGGGCCCATGCCGCTCGCGCGCAGGAGCAGCTGGTCGAGGCCGGTTTCGCGCCCGGGGACATTCACCTGGAGCGGCACGAACCGCAGCTGGCCAGCGGCAATCGCGAACTGGACACCGCCGAGCGACGCTCGGGCGGCATTGCCGGGTTTCTTGCGAGCCTCTTCACATCGGAGGACCAGGCCAACACCGGACATGCCCACAACTACGAAGAGGCTGCACGGCGCGGCAGCACGGTGCTGGTTGTCCGAGCCGCCGATGGCTCCCTGGCGGAGCGGGCCTGCGCGATCCTGCACGAGGCGGGCGCAGTGGACGTGGACGAGCGGGTGCGTCAATGGCGCACCGACGGATGGAGCGGCGCAGCTGGCGGCCCCTCCGCTGCGCACCCGCTGGACCGCGGAGGCGTGCGGGTGTTTCCGCGCGGCGACGCAGGTTCTGGTCGCTCATAGCGCGAGGCAACGCGTGCGGGGCGTCCGGTGACTGCACGAGCCCACACCTGGACGCCGGCGCGCAACCGGGTAACAAGCGGCGACGTGCCGGATCGGCACTGAGGGAGCGGCCGAGGAGGCTCGGATCGAGGCGTCCCCGCGGTGGAGCGCGGCAGTCTGGGTAGACTGGCGGACCTTGCTATGAGCAGATACACCACTCTCGTTCCCCTGGTCCTATTCCTCGTCGGATGCAACCCGATCAGCCCCTTGGGCGGCTACGAATACAAGGAATGCCAACTGAATCTCGAGAAGCTGCCGCGCAGCTCCGAGCTCGGCGGTGGCGACCGGCTGGTCTTCATCGACCGGTGCATGGCGGAAAAGGGTCTGCGCCCTTCCGAAAGGTGTGTCGCTGCGGGCGCCCAAGGCAAGCGGCATTGCGAATACGAACGGGCATAGCAGGGTGCCCTCCGGCGCTCGCGTGACGTGGGGCGTGCGCGCCGTTCTGCCCGGCTCGGACGGTGGTTCGCTGAACATTCACGCGCTCCATCCTCAACGCAAGCACCACTGCCCGAGGCTGCGGGTCATCGATGCCCGATCGCGGGCTCCGCATGCTCGCTGCCCGCGCGCGTGCGGCATCCGAAGCCGCCAGCTCAATACACCGGACCATCCGTGCTGGACCCGGCACGCTCGGCGGCAACGCTGCGCCGCGGCCTCAGCAGGTAGAGCGGTTTGGCGAGCACGCGAAAGTCGAGCGGCGCGCGCATCGTCGTCACCTCGCCGTCGAAGGCCACCTTGACGCCGCGGCGCCCCTGCGGCAGGGTCGGCCGGACCACGAGGTGCTCGAACTCGAAGCGCTCGACACCGGCCGCTTCGCCCAGGCGGCCCATGGCCCCGTGCAGCATCAGCCTCAACATCGACAGCCTACCGATGGGCCGCAGCACCAGTCCGGCCATGCTGCCGTCCCCCGGAGTGCCCGGAAGGCTGTCTTCCGGCTCCGCGCCCAACTGCTGCAGTTGCAGGCGGTTGTTGCCCGCGAACAGCGCCAGGGCCTCCAGCTCGCGAACCGTGCCACCCATCTCGATGTGAAGCCGAAAGCGACGCGGCGCGCGCAGCAGGGTCGCACCGGCTGCCACCAGAGCCACCCAGCGGCTGCGGCCAAAGCGGCTCTTGTAAGCCTCCCGGTCTTCGAGCAGCTCGGGGTAGAGCCCGAGGCTGGCGTTGACCAGAAACACATGGCCGTTGATGCCGGCCACCTGCACAGGCAGCGGCGAAGCACGCAGCAGCAGGCGGATCGCATCGGCCGGATCCGCCGGAATGCCGTTCACGCGAGCGAAGTAGTTGAACGTGCCCTGCGGCACCACCCCCATGGCGCAGCCAGCGGCGTGAGCGCCCTGCGCCACCGTGTTGAGCGTGCCGTCGCCTCCCACAGCCACCACGGCCGTGCGGATCGACAAGGCCCTGAGTGCCGCTTCGCCTGCGACGCTGGCGAGGTGGGCGGGCTTGCAGAAATGCAACTCACCCAGCCGTCCCTGCGCGTGCAGCACGGACTCGATGACTGCGCGCTTGGCCGCGGCGTCGCTGCTGCCCGCAGCCGCATTGACGACGAACTGGACCGGGGCAGCAGGATCGAGCTCGGGAAGATGCGTCATGCAGGACGGGACCGATCGTATGGATACCGTCGATCTTGGCACGGCAGCTTTCCGCATGCGGTGCGCGCGCGCTCCAGCCTGGTGTGAACTCGCATGGCCTCGCAGCGCCACGACGCATGGATCAAGCACCCTATCAGGAGCACCGTGTCGAGCAGCATGGCGCGTGTGTGCGGTGATGAGGACCTCACGCGCAGCACAGCCGTGAAATCAAGTCCGCGTGGCGCTGCGGGACAAGCGCAGATGAGCTTCGTAAAAAGCATAGTTTCGATCAGCGAATATCTTGTTTTTCCAGGGGCGTGCGTTCACTAAGCTCCCTGGCCATGACCTTTCCTGTTCGATCGCGGTGCGCCTGCCGCACCTCCACACGCGCGAGGGCCCTCGCATGGTGATCCTGAGCTGGCTCTTCTTCGGTGCGCTGGCCCTGGTGTGGACCGGCGGCGCCTTCGTATTCGCCGAACTGGCGCAATGGGGCGCGCAGGCGCTCGCTTCCGGCGTCGCCGGGGACGCAGCCCGGGGCCTGGCGACCCTCCCGGTGCCGCAGTGGATCGTGCTGTGGGTCGATCCGGCCCTGGTGCAGACGGCCCAGTCCATGGTGCTGTGGACGTTCGATACAGCCCGCGAGGCCGTGCCGCTGCTCGGGTCGGCCGCCGGTTGGCTGGCCCCGCTGGTCTGGGTCGTATGGGCTGTCGGCCTGCTCGCTGTGCTGGTGGGCGCGGGAGGCAGCCACCTGGTCCTGCACCGCCTGCGCGGCCGCATCCGGCAGAACTGAGCGGTCCTTATGTCCAAACGACTGGCCGCGACCTTTCGGCGCGCGGCTCGGAAACAGGCGAGCTGCGATGCTGCGGGGCTGCAGCTCACCCTGCCTGGCTTGCTGCACCTGCACGGCAGCGATTCGGCGGCCGTCCTGCTGCTGCTGCTGGCACTGTTCAGCGGCACGCCCATCGCAGGAGCCGGCACGGTGCTCGCCTTCGTCATCCTGGCGCTGGCGTGGCGCTGGCATCGCGGCGCGGACGCAACGCCCCGCCTGCCTGAGCGCCTGGGTCGATTGGTCCTGAGCGAAGCCTGGTCACGCCGCTGCCTGCATGCGCTGAGCTGGCTCTATGGCACCTCGGCCCGCGTGCTGCGCGCGCGCTGGGCGCTGCTGTACCACCCCCGCACGCACGTGGGCTGGGGCCTGTGGATCGGGCTGATGGGCGTGCTGATCCTGCTGCCGCTGCCCCTTGGCAACGTGCTTCCCAGTCTCAGCCTCATCCTGCTCAGCCTGGGATGGATGTTCCGCGACGGCGTTGCCCTGCTGTCCTCGGCGGTGGTCGGCATCGGCGCAGTCGGCTTCGCCCTGACGACCGTACACCTGCTGGCGGACTGGGCCCACACCGGCCTGAGCTGGCTGCAGCGGCTGGCTTGAGGCGCACCGGTCCCGAAGACCTCTTTCTGCTTCAACGCGGCGCCTGGTTCGAGCGGTGTGAGTCGCTCGACCCTTGATGGGCCGTGCACTTGCCATCGATGCGCAAGCGACCCGGCGCCGACTGGCACCAGGCGGTCGATCGGCCGTGCAGCGTCCGCCCCCGGACAGGGCTGGCCGAGCGACACGGCCGCCTCCTACAAGGTGCCGCACCGCCGCCCCGTAGCGTGCACGCTTCCCATCGCCGGCTGCCGCCATGCCCAAATCCACGAAAACCCCTCCCCAGCCCCCCAGCCGCGCAGCCGCGAAGTCCGCCTCCCGCAACACCGACAGCGGGCCGAGCGCCGTCGCCGGTGCGATGCTGGACGCCCCCTCGAAGAAGATGGTGCAGGTGCAGGAGCTGGCCGCGGCCATGCCGCAGAACTCGACCAAGCCGGCCGAGCACGGCTTCGAGAACGGCCTGTCGCCGATGTCCGGCGCCACTGCGAAGCCGGCGTCGCGCCTGCCCACCGGCAGCACGCTCTCGGAGGAGAACACCAACGACAAGGTCGGCACCGTCGCCGATGAAGGCCGCAACCCCCTGGTGAACCCCCTCGACCGCGTGCGCGTGGACTCCTCCGGCCAGGTGCTGACCACCAACCAGGGCGTGCGCGTCGCTGACAACCAGAACTCGCTGAAGTACGGCACGCGCGGGCCGGTGCTGCTCGAGGACTTCATCCTGCGCGAGAAGATCACGCACTTCGACCACGAGCGCATCCCCGAGCGCATCGTGCACGCGCGCGGCTCCGGCGCGCACGGCTTCTTCGAGTGCTACGAGCCGCTGACCGGCATCACCAAGGCGGCGCCCTTCCGCGAAGCGGGCAAGGTCACGCCGGTGTTCGTGCGCTTTTCCACCGTGCAGGGCGAGCGCGGGTCCAAGGACACAGCGCGTGACGTGCGCGGCTTCGCCGTGAAGTTCTACACGGACGAAGGCAACTGGGACTTGGTGGGCAACAACATTCCGGTGTTCTTCATCCAGGACTCGATGAAGTTCCCGGACCTGGTGCATGCCGTCAAGCCCGAGCCGCACCACCAGATGCCGCAGGCGGCCAGTGCGCACGACACCTTCTGGGACTTCGTGTCGCTCATGCCGGAGTCCACGCACATGCTGATGTGGCAGATGAGCGATCGCGCCATCCCGCGCAGCTACGCCACCATGCAGGGCTTCGGCGTGCACACCTTCCGCATGGTCAATGACCAGGGCGAGTCCGTATTCGTCAAGTTCCACTGGACGCCCATGGCGGGCACGCATTCGCTGGTGTGGGACGAGGCGGTGAAGATCTCCGGCGCGGACCCCGACTACCACCGGCGCGACCTGTGGGAGCGCATCGAGGCAGGCGCCTACCCCGAGTACGAACTCGCGCTGCAGGTGTTCACCGAGGAGCAGGCCGAGCAGTTCAGTTTCGACATCCTGGACGCCACCAAGATCGTTCCCGAGGAGCTGGTGCCGCTGCGGCCGGTCGGGCGCATGGTCCTGAACCGCAACCCCGACAACTTTTTCGCCGAGACCGAGCAGGTCGCCTTTTGCGCGGCGCATGTGGTGCCAGGCATCGACTTCAGCAACGACCCGCTGCTGGCCGGCCGCATTCATTCCTACGTGGACACGCAGATCTCGCGTCTGGGCGGGCCCAACTTCCACGAGATCCCCATCAACGCGCCGATCGCGCCCGTGCACAACAACCAGCGCGACGGCTTCCACCGGCAGGCGATTCCGCGCGGCCGCGTGTCGTACGAGCCGAACTCGCTGGCCGGCGGCTGCCCCTTCCAGGCCGGGGCCATGCAGCAGGGCTTCGTGTCGGTGCCGGCGCGCATCCGCGCCGAGGACCAGCAGGGGAAGGTGCGCGCCAAGCCCGAGAAGTTCGCCGACCACTACACGCAGGCCAGGCTGTTCTTCGACAGCCAGACGCCGGTGGAGCAGGACCACATCGCCAACGCCTTCCGCTTCGAGCTGTCGAAGGTCACTGTGCCCGCCGTGCGCGAGCGCATGGTCGCGGGCCTGCGCCACGTGTCCGACTGGCTGGCGAAGAAAGTGGCGACCGGACTGGGAATCGACCCCCTGCCCGATCCGCTGTCGCTGGCGTTGGCCCAGCCCACGCCGCCGGAGGTGGAGCGATCGCCCGCGTTGTCCCTGCTGGCGCGGCCCGGCAACGGGTCGCTGCAGGGCCGCAAGGTGGCGCTGCTCGTCGCGCCGGGCGTACACGGCGCGTCCATTTCGGCGGTGCAGCGGGCGCTGGTCGAGGAAGGTGTCGTCGCGCGCCTGGTGGGCACGCGGATCGGGCGCATGCCGACCTCGGACGGCGACGTGCTCGACGCCGACGCCTCGCTGGAGAACGAGCCCGGCTTTCTCTTCGACGCCCTGGTGCTGCCCGACGGCGAGGAGGGCGTCGCCGCGCTCGCGCAGGACGGCCATACGATGGAGTTCATCAAGGACCAGTTCCGCCACTGCAAGACCATCCTGGCGATCGGCTCCTCGCACCGCCTGATGTCGCGCGCGGGGCTGCCGATGGTGCTGGACAAGAGCTACGAGCAAGGCGGCAGCGGCCTGTTCTTCACGGACAGCGCGACCGCGCGCGAGGCCGCCGCCTCGTTCATCGACGCGATGCGCAAGCACCGGCACTTCGGCCGCGAGATGGATCCGCCGCTGATGTAGGCGCCGAACCGAACAAGGAAGACACATGCCCGAAGCCCCCCACAAGGACGCGTGCGATTTGCTCGACGCGGACCACATTGCCGTCAAGCACCTGTTCGTCGAATACGCGCGGCTCGCAATGGCCATGCCTGCCCAGTCGGTGGAGCAGCGCACGGCGCTGGCAACCCGCATCTGCGACGATCTCACCGTGCACGCGCAGATAGAGGAGGAGATCTTCTACCCCGAGCTGCGCCGCACCGTGCCCGACGCGTCCGACATCGTTCAGGAAGGCGTGGAGGAGCACCAGGAAGCCAAGGACCTCATCGCCCGCATACGCGGTCTGGGATCCGCGGGCGACAAGATGGACGCGCTGGTGTCCGAACTGGCGCGCGCGGTCGAACACCACGTGAAGGAAGAGCGCGACGAGCTGTTCCCGAAAGCCCGGTCAGCCCGGCAGCTGGATCTGCTTGCGCTGGGTGAGCGGCTGCGGGAACGCCGGCAGGCGCTCCAGGGGGCGGTAGCGGCCTGAGGGGCTACACGCAGAGCCCCTGCAGGTTCGTCCTCGTCCAATCAGGTGATGGCGAGCTGCCAATGACGCCTCGTGGTCCGGCAAGCCGGGAATCTATCCAGACTTTGCCGCGGAGCTCCTATAGCGAAGCTGCGAACCACCCAAAGGACTCGCTCTGAACGGGAGTGGTCAGTCGCTGGCCATCGGATCGCCGGATCGCACCACCAGCACCGGAACCGGCGCCGCCCGCAGGATCTGTTCTGTGCCGCTGCCCAGCACGGCGCGGGCGATGCCACGCCGGCCGTGTGTGCCCGTTACCACCAGGTCCGCCTCCCACGACCGGGCTTCGCGGGCGATGAGGTCACCTATGCGATGGCCGGGCGCATCGACCAGGTGCGACTCGGCCGGCACCTCTGCATCGCGGGCAAGTTGCTCGGCCGCCGTCAGCAGCTCGCCGGCCTGGCGATGGGCGGTGGCGACCAGGTCCGGCGCCCAGCCGTAGCCGGATACGAAGTCAAGTTCGTCCAGCACGTGGACGAGCCGGACGCGGCCGCCCGACTCGGCGGCCATCCGCAAGGCCGATTCGAGGGCACGGGTCGAAGGACCGCTGCCATCGACGGCCACCAGGATGCGCTTGTACATGGTGATCTCCTTCAACATGGCCATCATTCGACCCTGGCGACTGCGCCGACTTGAGCCGCATCAAGAAGTGGCCAAGATGCGACGGCCACTGAGGGCGCTCTGAAACCTAGGTGCATCATGGCTGACTGGCGGTGTGCCGCCCAGCTTGAACCAAACCGCAGGACGTGGTGAATGAAAATCCCCATCGGCTCCGCCGACGCCCCGCCGCGCAAACTCTGGGTGCGCGCGCTGCTCATGGCGCTTTTCTCGGCGGCGTTCCAGCTGTCCGCCTGGCTGCTGCTCTGCACGGCAATCATCCAGTTGGTGTTCACGTTGGCCACCGGTGATGCGAACACCCGCCTGCGCGAATTCGGCGGCAGCATAGGCCGCTATCTTTCGCAGATCGCCGATTTCGTCGCGTTCCGCACCGAGGAGTTGCCTTTCCCATTCACCGACTGGCCTTCGCAGCCGTGAGGGCGTCACCCACCAGTCGCCGCTGGTGCCTTGATCGCCGCGCCAACGATCACCCTCACAGCACCCGAATGTCCCGCACCCGCGCCCGGTAAAACGGAAAGTAGTCGTCTGTTCCGAAGAAGTTTCCGCCGTCCACGCGAAACGGAAGCCGGTATCCGCCTACCTGGCGGAAGTCGGACAGCTCGCCGCCGAAGGGCTGCACCCTGAACTCCTTCTGCGGGTTGGCATCGGTCCACCGGGGAATCCTGACCCACAACGGCTGGCCCTGCGCGTTCACCCGGATGTCCACCTCCTGGACCATGCCTCGATGCGTAACGGTGGCCCGAGCCGTGTCCGCGTCCAACTCCCGCCACTGAACGTTGGCCTGGGGCAGCACGGACGCGGGCGACCAGATCGCCGCCTCGGCAACGACCCGGCCGAACGACGCACGCGAGTGATCTGGGCTATCGCCGGCCCGCACAATGGGCACGAGGCCGAACAGCCAGAAGCGCGTCCACGAACGGCCCTGCACCATGCCGTCCGAGCCCGACATGCGCAGCCATCCCGAACCGGCCTGCACGCGCCACACCAGCCCATGTGGAGACACCAGCAGTTGGCGGGCACGCATGGGCTGGTACTTCGGATCCTCCTTCGTGCCGAGGGAGAGCTCGCCCTCCATCGTGATCTCCACGGCCGCTGACAGCTGCGTGCCGGGCTGTATGGCGTAGGCGAAGAACCGTTGCGCCGGTTCGGGCAGCCCGGCCACCATGGATGGATGGAAGCGCTCGGAGGGCGCGGCAGCAGCTCCAAGCAACTGGTCCCAGGCGAGGTCGGCCTGCCGCTCGTCGGCTGTCCGGCGTGAGCCCTGCAGCGCCGCCGCCGTCGCCGCACCGACGGTGACCGCAAGAGTGGCAAGCTTCAACATGGAAGTGAAACGGACAGGCGGCATGACACGCAATCAAGTTCCCGTGCAGTTCAAGCGCGCATCGCCCTTCTCCTCGCGGACGACAGCGGTTTTCATCATGGTCGTGCTAAGTGCTCCTGAAGCTTCTTGATGAAATTCGCGCCGCCCATCGCGCCATCGACCACCTCCGCTACTACACGACGGTGGCTTGTGGCAAACCCGCCGACTCCACCTGCGCGACGCGCCTTACCGTCGCCACGAAGCTGTCTGGGTTCAGCGAGATGGAGTCGATGCCTTCCTCGACCAGGAAGGCCGCGAACTCGGGGTAATTGCTCGGTGCCTGCCCGCAGATGCCGATCTTGATGCCAGCCGCGTGCGCTTTGACGATGGCTTCGTGAACGGCTCGTTTGACCGCTTCGCTGCGCTCGTCAAACAAGGGTGCGAGATCGCCCGAGTCGCGATCGACGCCCAGAATGAGCTGGGTCAGGTCGTTGCTGCCGATCGAGAAGCCGTCGAAGCGCCGCGCGAACTCCTCCGCCAAGATCACGTTCGAAGGGATCTCGCACATCATGTACACCTGCAAGCCGCCTTGTCCCCGGGCCAGCCCGTTGTCGGCCATCGCGGCCAGCACGCGGTCGGCCTCGTCGGGTGTCCGGCAGAACGGGACCATCACGATCACGTTGTCTAGCCCGATCTCCTCGCGCACCTTGCGCAGGGCGCGGCACTCCAGGGCAAACCCTTCGCGATAGCGGTCGTCGTAGTAGCGCGAGGCACCGCGCCAGCCCAGCATGGGGTTCTCTTCGTGCGGCTCGAAACCTGCGCCCGCGACCAGGTGTGCGTACTCGTTGGTCTTGAAGTCGCTGAGGCGAACGATCACCGGATGCGGGTAGAAGGGCGCCGTGATCTTGGCAATGCCCTGCGCCAGCATATCGACGAAGTAGTCCGCCGGGCTGGCATAGCGCCGCGTCAGCTCGCGGATCTCGCGCTGGGCCTCGCGGTCCTCGACGCGTTCGGGGTGCACCAGCGCCATGGGGTGCACCTTGATGAGGTTGCTGATGATGAACTCCATGCGCGCCAGGCCGATGCCGCGCGCAGGCAAGCGCCACCACTGGAAGGCCGCGGCGGGGCTGGCAATGTTCACCATCATCTGCGTGCGCGTGGACGGCAACTTGTCCAGCGCCACATCCTCGACCTCGAACGCCAGTCGCCCGGCGTAGGCGTGGCCCACGTCGCCATCGGCGCACGACAGCGTGATTTCCTGGCCCTCCTGCAGCACGTCGGTGCCAGTGCGTGTGCCGACGATGGCGGGCACGCCCAGCTCGCGGCTCACGATGGCGGCATGGCTGGTGGTGCTGCCGTGGTCGGTGATGATGCCCGCGGCCTGCTTCATGATCGGCACCCAGTCGGGGTCGGTGATCTCGGTCGCGAGAATCGCGCCAGGCCGGAAGAGTGCTAGCTCGCTGGCGCTGCGGATCACGCACACCGTGCCCGTCGCAATCGCCTGGCCGATGGCCGCGCCCGTGACCAGCGGCTGCCCACCCTTGTCCTTCAGTCGGTAGACCTTCATCGCGCCCGCGTCTGCATTGGCCTGCACGGTCTCGGGCCGCGCTTGCACGATTGCCAGCTCGCCGGTCTCGCCGTCCTTGGCCCACTCCATGTCCATCGGGCGGCCGTAGTGCCGCTCGATCACCACAGCCCAGCGGGCCAGCTGCAGGATCTCGTCGTCGGAAAGCACGAAGCTTTCGCGCTCGCGGCGGGTGGTGTCGATGTTGCGCGTGCGGCCGCTGCCGCCAGCGGCATACACCATCTTGCGTTCCTTCTCGCCCAGGCTCTTCTCCAGGATGGGGCGCAGGCGGGGCTTGTCCAGCAGCGGCTTGAACACGAGGTACTTGTCGGGGTTGACTGCTCCTTGCACCACGTTCTCGCCCAAGCCCCAGGCGGCGCTGATCACTACCGCGCCGGGGAAGCCGGTCTCCGTATCGATTGAGAACATCACGCCCGCGCCGGCCAGGTCGGCCCGAACCATGCGTTGCACGCCGATCGACAGCGCCACCTGCAAGTGGTCGAAGCCGCGTGTCTCACGGTAGCTGATGGCGCGGTCGGTGAACAGAGATGCGTAGCAGCGGCGGCAAGCGTCCATCAGAGCACGCTCGCCGCGCACGTTCAGGAAGGTCTCCTGCTGGCCGGCGAAGCTGGCCTCTGGCAGGTCTTCGGCCGTGGCGCTGGAGCGCACTGCGACTGCGACTTCGTCCAGCCCGCTCCGCCGCGACAGCTCGCGCCAAGCACCGCGGATCGCTTCGGCAATGTCCGACGGGAACTCGCCCTCGAGGAACAGCCGTCGGATCGCCTCGCCGGTTTCGTGCAGCGAGGCCTTTCCGCTGGCCTGCGCCTGCAGCCGTGCCTGCATGCGCTCGGCAATACCGTTACGCGCCACGTACTCGCGAAAGGCGTCCGCGGTGGTGGCGAAGCCGTCCGGCACCCGCACGCCCTCGCGCTTGAGGCTGCGGATCATCTCCCCGAGCGAGGCATTCTTGCCGCCGACGCGCGCGACGTCCCCGCGCCCGAGCGCCTCGAACCATTCCACGTAGCGCGTTTGCTGCTGTGCCATCGATCAATCTCCAGGTTTCGATGTGGGCGGATGCGCGGATTCGCATTCGACCGCGCCAGTGTTGGCCGGTCCGATAGCTGCGGCACTTGACCGAGATCAACGAGCGGGGTCGGACCATCGTCGGCTCACCGATGAACGTCTTGACGAGGCGGCGATAGGCGACGGCAGAGCGAGCCGGTCGAGCCCGGCCCGAACCGAGAACTCTGCCGCTGCTGCAGGTACTTTTCTGTGTCGATGGCCAGCCGGGGAGCAGGGCCCGCGCTGAATCTGGCGTTGGCGGGCCGGGCCGGTTTGAGGCCGGGTGGGTTAGCGGCGCCGTGCGGTACAACGCTGGCAAGCGAGGCTGCTTCACGCAGCGTCCCCGTCGCCGTCTTTTCGCATCCCGCTCGGTCGACTCTTGGAATCGTGAAGTAGAAGCAGCTTCCCTCGCCCCGCGTGCTCTCGACCCAGATGCGACCGCCGTGCGCCTCGACCAGGCTCTTGGCAATCGCCAAAACGGGCTGCGGCGGTGCAAGCGACCGGACCCGGGCTAGGTCACCGGCTGGTCGCCAACAACTCCGTGTTGGCGGACATCAGCCAGAGCCAGAGGTCCAGCCGCCGTGAGTGCAGTGGGTAAGGCCTGCACCAGCCATTCACGCGCTCATTGAACGTCTATCTGGCGCGTATCCGAGCGCGCCTTCTTCGGCAGGTCGAGAGTCAAGACACCGTCCGAATACTTGGCATGCACGCCGGCAGGATCCACGTCCTGACCCAGCGAAAAGCTGCGGGCGATGGTGCCGTAGTACCGCTCGCTGCGTAGCACCTTCTCGCCTTCGCGAGTTTCCTTCTCGCTGCGCGCCTCGGCTTCGATCTGTACGAGATTTCCGTCTACACGAACGCTGATGTCCTCCTTTTTCACGCCCGGAATGTCGGCCTTGACCTTGTAGGCCTTGGCGTCTTCGGTGACATCGAGGCGCATCTTCAGGTGTGGCTGATCGGAGTCGAAGAGTGAGACCGGAAAGAACCGACGAAAAGCGTGTTCGAAGTTGTCCCCGAAGGTCGGATCCAGTAGGCGAAGGTTGCTCATGCTGATTTCCTCGAAAGTGGTGGAAGGGTGTGCGCCAAGCTGCGCCGGATTACTTTAGGAACCACGGTCAAAGGCTCTTTGATCCTGCTCAAGACTTGCCTGATTGCACTTCCGAATTCGTGCTCGAGCTCCGGCGCCGTGGGTGCTCGTCCTGGAGAACCGAAACAAGAGGGGCGGCCGCTTGCGCGTAATCAAAGTCCATCCGGCCCCTGGTTCCTACGATGCCCCGCGCATCGCTGCAAGAAGTCTCGTCAGGAGCTGAGGTCCGGTGACCCGCGGCGGCCACCCCTTTCCACATTCTGCAGTTGACTACCGAATGAAGCTCAAGGCCATCGCCCTTGACTACGACGGCACGATCGCCGAGCACGGCCATCTGGTTCCGGCGGTGCGGCACTCCATCGTGCGCGCTCGCGAGCGTGGCTTGGCCGTGATCATTGTCACTGGTCGAATCCACCGGCATCGCACCAAGTACTTGGACGTACCTGTCGCGCCTCAGCATGCCTTCGTTTTCTCGCAAAAAAGCGGCGAGATCGGTGGAAGAGGGCAGGCACCTTGCGCGACTTCGTCCAGTTGCTGGAGCGATGCCCCTCACCCGGTTGTGATGCACACGTGTGGCGCGGTGACTTCTCTCGCTGGGTGATGGATGTCTTCGGGGATCGGGCACTCGCCAGGGACCTGCGCCACCTGGAGGAGAACTACCGACTCGGCCGCATCAGCGACGTCAATGGCGCAATTACCGCGGCAGTGCGGACGCGCTATGAAATCGCTCCTTAGCCAAGTGGCTGGCGATCTGCGGATCTCTTGCGAAGGATCAATTCAGGCTCTCCGGCTATCACTAGATTGGCCCGACCGGCATCACCATGTCGGCGACTGAATTGCTGTGGGACGCGGCCGTCAACGCCGCCCATGTTGGCGTTGCCGTCAATGAGCAGGTCGTCATCTACAGCAGCAGGTGAAACAGGTAAAAAGCATTGTCCTGCGCCTTGTGCCAGATCCCGCGACGACGCCACGCCTCCAGTTGGATCTCGTCTGCCCTTCCCACGTAGTGATCGAAGATGTCATCGAGCCGTGTGGCCAGTGAGCGATCGAGAATGCCCAGGGTCAGCTCGTCGTTGGTTTCGAACGAACGGTCGTCAAAGTTGCTCGATCCGATGGCGCTCCAGGTGCCGTCCACCGTCATCACCTTCTGGTGCAGCAGGGTGTGGGGGTACTCGAAGATACGCACTCCGCACCGCAGCAGCTTCTCGAAATTGCGGTGCGCGGCGTGCTGCACCTTGGGATTGTCGGATCCACTGGTGGCTGGAACCAGTACCTGTACATCCACCCCGCGTGCTACCGCCTCGCCGAATGCGTCGATTGCCGCCGGCTGCGGGATGAAGTAGGGGTTCTGGATCCGGATGCGCTCGCGCGCCAGGCCGATCACCGTGTGGTGCAGGATCTTCACGGCCGAGGCGGATCCCTCCGGCTTGAGGTACGCCGGATGAACGCTGACATCACCTGCTGGCTCCAGGTGCGGAAACACATCCGCTCCGCTGAATACCTCGCTGGTCTCGCCCACCCAGTTCTCGCTGAAGACGCCCTGCAGCACATTGACTACCGGCCCCCGCACCGCGACGCTGAGGTCCGCGTGATGAACATGGTCCTCGGCATTGCCGAGCCACTGATCGACAATGCAGTGGCCGCCCACCAGTGCCTCGCGGCCATCGATTACCACGAGCTTCCGGTGATCCCGGTTGTTGAGGAACCCAATGTTGCGCAGCGCGGTATCGTGGAAGAACGCAACCCGGCAGCCGGCCCTTTCCATGATCGACCGGTTTCCCTCTCCAATGAACCGGCATCCGTTCGCATCGAGCAGCACACGTACCGCGCAGCCTCGCCGCGCGGCCTCGGCGAGGGCGGTTGCCAGCCGCCTGCCGATATCGCCGTCTTTCCACAGAAACGTTTCGACGTGTACCGACCGCCGCGCCGAATGGATGCGCTCGAGCAGGACGTTGAAATAGCGGCCGTTCTCCAGCAACTCCACGTCATTGCCTGCTACGAGTGGCCCCAGGGCGACGCCGGCAAGCGACGGCAGGAGCTGCTCGATGCCCTCCGGGCTCGTCATGCTCAAGCTCACGTCGTGCTGCCGCCGAATAGACCACAGCACGGCTACCAGCAAGACGAGCAGCCCAAGCAGCAGAACCAGCACCAATCCGATTACCAGCATCTGCTCGTTGTTTCTTGTGGGGCCATCGCCTGCGCAATCAGGCCATGGCGAAACCCGAAGTTACATGGGCGAGGCCACCAGGCGATGCGCACTTGATCCGGATCATGCAGCAGATCTGACAGCCTCGTAGATTGCGTGTGAGGAACCCATCTGGCAAGTGCCCCTTCGCTCGGGGTCCGGCCGAATCCTGCTGTTTGAACGATGGCCCATGGCTATTCTGGAGAGCGCGATGCTTGATATCCGATCCATCCTCGTACATCTCGATGATCCGCAATCTGCTGTGCCGCGACTTCAGTTGGCGCACCGCCTCGCGCTCGCCCATGACGCGTCGGTGACCGTTGTCTACGCGGCCGTGCCGTCCCTGACCTTCGCCCCCTTCCCCGAAGAGGGTGGAGCGCTGGTCGTGAACGCGCTGATGGACATCGACGAACAGCGGCGTCGCGATACCCGCGAAGCGTTTGAAAAGACAGCCGCGGCGACCGGTCTTCGCGCGCAATGGACCGAACTCGAAGGTGCGGCGGGCATTGCAAACCTTCTGGGGTTGCGGGCCATGTATGCGGACCTGTTGGTCCTCGGCCAGCATCAAACCACGTCTGCGGGGGGCGCGCCGGGGGACTTCGCGGAGATGGTGCTTGCGCGATCGGGGCGATCGGCCGTGCTCGTTCCCTTTGCCATCGATCCGCCCGCGTCTCTTCGGCGTGTGGCGATCGCGTGGAAGGAGACGCCAGAAGCCGCGCGTGCGTTGGCAGCGGCTCTCCCCATTCTGCGCAGGGCATCGGAGGTTCATGTCCTGAGCTGGGGCGGCGAGCCGACGCAGTGGCGCCCAAGGCTTCAGCACTACCTGGGTAGCCATGGCGTCGATCCGATATGGCACGACGGTGGTCCAGAGCCCAAGTACATCGGTGAAATCATCCTTTCTACTGTTGCGGACCTTTCGTGTGACATGCTCGTCATGGGCTGCTACGGCCACAGCCGCGCGCGCGAGTGGCTGCTGGGCGGCGCTACGCGGACGCTTCTTTCATCAATGACCCTGCCTGTACTGATGGCGCACTGAGCGGCAGCGCCCATCAGGATCGCTATCAGCAGTCCAGTCACCGGATTGACCGCCAGGCCCATCAGAAAGGCTCGGCCAATACCAGCGCCTGCTCCTGCGGGGAGAGCTCCTCGAGCGCCAGCTGCAGCTTATCGAGCACCGTCGCGTCTGCTTCGGACGCGTCACCGCGGCGCGTGGCCAGCCTCTGCCGGAGCACTGTCGGATCCGCCGTGCAGGCCACGATCCCGAACGGAACGCCCATTCGCCGCGCGAGCGCGTGCGCCCTGTCACGCTCCTCGCGCCGGAGGAAGGCGCCGTCTATGACAGTCGGCCAGCCGGCGGCAAGGGCGATGGCAGCCAATTCCAAGACGCGCCCGTAGGTCCGGGTGCTGGCTTCGTGGGTGTAGATGTCGAGGCCGCGGTGCGCTGATCGCTCCGAGGGTTGCAGGCCGAACATGCGCTTGCGTTCGACGTCGGTGCGCAGCCGGACAGCGCCCCAGGATTGCAGCAGGTGTTGGGACGCGAAGGTCTTTCCGGAACCGGGCAGGCCGTGTGTGATGGCCAGTCGCGCTCGTGCCGGTCGCGCAAGGGTCAGGGCCAGTGCCGCATAGTTATGCGCGGCAGCCTGCCCACCGCGCAGCGCCAGCACCTGCGCCCGCACGAGCGCGCGGTAGACCAGTCCATGTCGCAGCAGCGGTAGGCCCGCATGCTCACCGGTCTCATCGAGCCAGAGGTTGAAGAAGCGCCAGCCCAAATCGGCCCGGCTGCGTGCCGCGAAGTCCATCAACGTGAAGCAGGCGTCGTCGATGACGTCGATGAAGCGCAGCGTCGGGTCGAACTCGATGCAGTCGAACGCGGCCACCGCCCCATCCAGGCTTACGACGTTGTCCAGGTGCAGATCTCCATGGCCTTCGCGGACATGCCCCGACACGAAGCGCTCTTGGCGGGTTGCGTGCAGTGCAGCATTGCTCGCCTCAAGCCAGTTCCGCAGAAAGCGCGCATCGCCCGGAGGCATCAGCCTGCGTGCACCGTCCCAGGCGGCGAGTGCGCGGCTACCAACACCCGCGGCCTCGAACGGCCCAGTCCAGGCGGGGGCCCGACGATGCAGGTTCGCAATCTTCACAGCCAGTTCATCGACAGCATCTGTACTGAGCACGTTGCGCATGAGCTGCTCGCTGAAGAGAGCTCCCGACGCGAAGCGGCGCATGCGCACGGCGTAGTCGAGCACCGGTCCCTGCCCATCGATTTCGGGCGCATCGGGTGGTCCGGTCACCGCACTCACGCCGAGGTACAGCTTCGGGGCGAGCCGCTCATTCAGTCGAACCTCCTCCTCGCACCAGTGGCGCCGTAGCGCGAGCGTCGAATAGTCCAGGAACGGAAGCCGCAGCGGCTTCTTCAATTTGTAGGCCGTATTGCCGGTCAGCAGCACCCAGGAGATATGGGTTTCAACCCGCTGCGCCTGCAGCCTGGTGGCCAGGTGCCGTACCCAGGCGGGGTCCTGGTCAGCCGGCGGAGCGTGGGTGTGCGCCATGTCGTCGATGGTCGGCGTCGCTGCGGTGTGTGCTTTGCGCTGCATCAAGCGCCTGGCTTGACCGTGCCAGCAAGCGCCCTCGGCCGTATCCTGGAACGCCATGGACCTCACCTTTTTCGGTGCAACATGCGGCGGAGATCGAAGCATGGCTTCGGCAGATGTCGGCCAAACCCCAGCGAACTTTCGTGACGCACGGTGAGCCTGCTGCCGCCGATGCGCTGAGGCAGCGTTTGCAGGAGCATCTGGGTTGGTCCGCGGTGGTGCCGGAAATGGGGCAGCGCTACACCCTCACTGCTTCCTGATTGCCTGGTGTGGGTCGCCGCGAGTGGAACGCGCGTTGACCCGCCCCATGCACAGCGACGCGTGCGCCCGGCGTAAGCCAATCCCGCTCAGTTCGAGCAACTGGCTCGCGGCACACCCTCATTGCCGTCTGATCTGCACTCGTTGTCCATCAGAAACCGTCGGCGGCGGATAGACGATCAGGGCCTGCCCTGGTTCCAGGCCACTGCGGATCCACGCCTCATTGGCGTTCCGGCCCGCGACCTCCACCGGCTGCAGCCGGGCACGGCCGTTCGAGATCTGGTAGACGGCCATGCCGCCGTCCGCGAAGGGAAAGAGGGCGCCAACCGGGGCCAGCACCGCGTGCGGGACGTCCTGGATGACGATCCGGGCCGTGACACGGAAGCCATCTCCCATAAGTTCCCAGCCCGCGGGTTGCTGATCGAGGTCGATCAGTACCTTGACCCGCTGCTCCTCGATGCCCAGCGCAGAAACTTTGGTGAAGGCAGCGGGCTCGACGCGCCGAACGCGCCCCTGCACCGGTGGTCCGCCCCAGCGTTCGATGATCGCGCGATGCCCCAGCCCGGCCTTGACCGCATCGGTGGTCAGCAGTTCGGCCACCACCTCCATGCGAGCGGGATCGCCGATCTCCAGCAGCGCAGTCCCCGCCGGCAGCGTTGCCTCGCTGGGTTGCGTGACCTTCAGGACTACGCCGTCGATTGGCGCGTGCACCGGCATCGGCTGCGCCGAACCCTTGTCCAGGCCCAACGGCTGCAGCACGGCCGCGGCTAGCGCCTGCTCCTGGATAGCCATCTCGCGCTCGGCTCGTGCGGCGTCCTGCGCCCGGTGCGCGTTCGCAAGATGTAGTCGGACAATGTCCAGGCGAGCCGCCGACAGAAAGCCTTCACGGGTAAGCAGTTCGGAGCGCTCCAGTTCGATGCGGGCTTCCTCGACCGTAATGCCGGCGCGCTCCAGCGCCGCGTTAGCCCGCTGCACGCCCGCTCGAGCCGCTGCCACCCGAGCGGCCGCTTCGCGGGCGCTGCGCTCATCGACCATGGACGGCATGGCCGGCAGCAGCACGGCCACGGGGTCACCCGCCGATACCCTGTCGCCCTCACGCAGCACGATGCGTGTCAGGCGCGCCGCCACTGGTGCCGAGACGGTGTAGCGGTCCTTGAGACGTGTGCGGCCATCCTCCTCGATGCTTTCCTCGAAGCGGCCGGTCGTCACTGTGGCGGTCTCCACCGCCACTGGGCGTGGCACGAAAGCCCATGTGAGCAGTGCCAGAGTCGCGGCGCCAGCACTGCCCCAACCCAGGATCGAGCGCTTGTTCATCTTCATTCCCTCGTCTTGAGTGCAGCAACCATGTCGAGCCGGTCGATGCGGCGCCGGACCACCAGTGCGCTCGCCACGCCCGCGGCGACCACGCAGAGCCCCGCCCAGGCGTAGGTGCGCGGACGAATCACCACCGGAAACATGAATTGGTCGGTTTGCATAAGCCCGACTACGGCATGGGTCAGTCCCCAGCCGAGGAACATGCCCAAGGGCAACGCCAATGCGATGCCTATGGCCAACTCGCCCAGAAGCAGAGCCGAGACCTCCCCGCGGCTGAAGCCCAGCACCCGCAGGCTGGCCAGTTCCCACGTGCGCTCCGCCAAGGCAATGCGCGCGTTGTTGTAGACCACGCCCACCGCGATTACGGCGGCGAACGCGGTAAGGATCGAGCTCATGATCAGCACGTTGCGTGCGCTGACCTCCTGCATGTTGCGCAGCATGGTGGCCTTGCTGAAGGCTCCAGCGACCTTCGGCAGGTCCTGCGTCGCGTTTAGCACCGGCGTGGCAGCGCTCGGCCCGGTTCGAAGACTGAAGAAGTTGGCGAGATCGCCATCGCCCAACGCCCTGTTAAGGTTGCCGCGCTCGATGAAGGCGTTCAGTCCCATCATGTCGCGAACGGTGCGTTCAACCCTCAGTTGCAGCACCTCGCGCCGCCCTTCACGCAGTTCCACCGTCACCATTTCGCCGGGTTCCAGGCCCAGCTTATGGGCCAGGCGATCGGTCATCAGCACGCCGTGGGTTCCTGGCAGCCGCGCCACCTGTTCCACGTCCACGACGCGTTGCAGGCTTGGGCGGCCGGGGTACGCGTCCAGCAAACCCTTTTCGCTGCGCGGGCCATGGATGAAGCGCACGTTCAGCCGCCGTCCGGCTTCGACCTCCAGCACGCCCGGTAGGCGTGAGAGCTCGCGGGCGGCGGCACCGGCGTCCACCGCCTCGGTTGTCCAGACGACGATGTCGCTGCGCATGCCGATGTTGAACTGCGTGTCCACGATGGTGTCCATGGCGTCACGCAGGAAGTTGCCCATGATCACGATCGCCACGGCGACGGCCATCCCGCCGATGGTGACCGCCGCGCGCAGGGGGCGGCGCTCCAGGTTGCGTACGATCATGCGCAGGCTGGGCGGCAGGCGAAGCCAAGGCACACGCTCGAGCAGCGCGCGCCGGTAGCGGCCGGGGGAGGGTGGTCGCATGGCCTCGGCCGGGGAAAGGCGGACGGTGGCAGCAACCGCGGTGAGGGTGCCCAGCACCGCGGTCATGCAGACCAGGCCCAGCGCCGCCAGCGCCAACCCTACAGGCATGCGGTAGTGGAAGCGCGGAAAGCGAAAGAATTCGGCATAGAGGGCTGTCAGGCCTGCCCCCATCAGATGGCCAAGCGCCAAGCCGAGCAAATAGCCTCCCAGCACCATGGGCGCCACCAGCTTCAGGTAGTGCAGCGCGATGGAGCTGTCGCGATACCCCAGCGCCTTCAGGGCAGCGACCTGCTCGCGCTGCGTCGCCACCAGTCTCGCGGTGACCACGTGCAGCAGGAAGCCGGCCACGCCAAGCAAGATGACTGGCAGCACGGTTCCCAGCACACGCTGCGAGCGGATTTCGTCAGCCAGCATGGCATGCGATCCCTGTTCAGCGCGGCCATGTGCGGGCGCGCCTCCAACGACGGCCAGGCGCCGCGCCAGGTGGTCGAGCACCTTGGGCTCGGAAGCCCCTGGCCCGAGCTTGAGGGCCACGTGGTTGAAGGCGCCGACCATGTCGGTGGCCGCAGCCAGCTCGTCGTGGTCGATCCAGAAAACACCGAACGCCCGTAAGTCGGGCATGCCCATGAGGCCGCCGAAGATGTACTCGGGCGACAGCGCGGTGCCGGTGATGCGCAAGTTGCGGCGCTTGCCGTTGATGAGGGCGGAGACCGTCGCGCCCGGGCGCAGGTGGTGAGCTTCGGCGAAGCTCTCCGTCACGACGGCTTCAATTTCGCCACCGGCACCGCGGCCGCCTTCCGGCCAGCGGCCCGAACGAAGCCGCACGCGATTGAGCCGCTGCGGCTGGCGCGCGTCCAGCCCGATCAACTGGCCGATCACCGGATCCGCGCTGCCGGGCACCGTCACGCGTGCCGCGCTCTCAACCGTCGTCTGCACATCCGCCACGCCGGGGATCTCCAATAGCCGCGAGGTCATGCTCAGTGGTGCGCGCTTGACGCTGGCAAACACGTCGGCGAAACGACCACTGGCATAGAAATCATCTCGTGCCCCCGCCAGCGAACCGACCGCCGAGAGCGTAGCCAGGAATCCGCCGATGCCGCTGGCCACCACCAGCGCTATGGTGAGCGCCTGGCTCCAGAGCAGATGCAGGTCCCGCAGCACCTTGCGGTCGAGCGCTTTCATGGCATCACCAAGCCAGTTCGGCTGGCGTGAGGCGCCGCTCGGGTCTGTCGATACTCGCGATACGACCATCGGCAACGCGCACCACGCGATCCGCCATCCCGGAGATCGCTGCGTTGTGCGTGATGACCAGCGCCGTGGTGCCCAGCTCCCGGTTGATGCGCGCAATCACCTCGAGGACCAGTTTCCCTGTGGTGTAGTCGAGCGCTCCGGTGGGCTCGTCGCATAGCAGCAGTTCAGGCCGCTTGGCAATGGCCCGTGCAATAGCCACACGCTGCTGCTCGCCACCGGAGAGCTGCGAGGGGAAGTGATTGCGGCGCGGCATCAGAGCGACGAGGTCGATCGCCTCATCCACGGGCATCGGGTCGCGGGCGATGTCGGTGACCAGGGCCACGTTCTCGGCCACCGTGAGACTGGGAATCAGGTTGTAGAACTGGAAGACGAAGCCCACGTGCTCACGTCGGTAGGTAGTGAGTACATCGTCGCCTACGCCCGTCAGCGGATTGCCGTCGAACAGCAGGGCGCCGGAGCTGGGCTGATCCAGGCCGCCCAGTATGTTCAGTAGCGTCGATTTGCCGCTGCCGGACGCGCCGAGCAGGACGACAAACTCCCCGGCTACCACCTCCAGATCCACATCGCGCAGCGCATGCACGGCCGTGTTGCCGCTGCCGTAAATTTTGCAGAGCTTACGGGCCTCGAGGATGGGCTTCTGGGGGACGTTTGCGGGGTGCATCCGATTGGCGGGGTGTAGGGCGTGGCGCAAAGATGGCGGGGGACGACTTGGGATGCTCGGAGCGATCAAGGGCCCCGGGCAGCGTTGATCACTCTCAAGAGGCCTGCCCAGCAGAGCCGGGCACCAGCACCGCCGCGCCGGTGACTGAGCCGGTGCGCAGTGCCTCGACCGCAGCGGGCGCCTGCTCGAGCGGGAAAACCACGACCTGCGTTCGAAGCGGCACTCGGCTCAACAGGTCGAAGAACGCGCTGCCATCCTCTCGCGTGAGGTTGGCGACGGACCGTAGCTCGCGCTCACCCCACAGCAGCTCGTAGGGGAACCGCGGAATGTCGCTCATGTGGATGCCGCCACAGACCACGCGGCCGGCCTTGCGCACGGTGGCCAGCGCCGCCGGCACCAGCGCACCGACTGGCGCGAAGATCAGGTTCGCATCGAGCAGCTGGGGCGGCGCCTCGTCGCTTCCCCCCGCCCAGGTGGCTCCAAGTTCCCGGGCGAAGGCTTGGCCCTCATGGTCGCCCGGGCGGGTGAACGCGTGGACTTCCTGGCCATGGGCCGACGCCAACTGACAGACGATGTGTGCGGCCGCGCCAAAACCCCAGAGACCGATTCGCCGGTGAGCGGCGCCACCCGCCAGCCGCCACGTGCGGTACCCGATCAGCCCCGCACAGAGCAGGGGCGCGGCATGCGCGTCGTCGTAGCTCGGTGGCAGATCGAGGCAGTACCGCTCGTCCGCCACCACATACTCGGCATAGCCACCGTCCCGGTCGTAGCCGGTGAACGCTGGCGCGTCGCAAAGGTTTTCGAGCCCGCTGAAGCACCAGACGCAATTGCCGCAGGTGTGGCCCAGCCAGGGGACACCCACTCGCGAACCTACCCGGAATCGATTCGCGCCCACTCCCCGGCCAACCACCTCGCCAATGATCTCGTGGCCGGGAATCACCTGGGGACGATGTACCGGCAGCTCGGCGTCGATGATGTGCAGGTCAGTACGGCAGACGCCGCAGGCGCGTACCCGCAGCAGCAGTTCACCGTCAGAAGGGCGGGGAACCTCGCGCCGCACCGGCCTCAGCGCATGGGCTAGCGGATCGACGGCCATGGCAAGCATGGTGTTGGGCATGGGATCAGTGCTCCGTCGAGCAGTATTGACCCCATGTGCGGCGGGCCGCTTGATCTGGCGCAAGCGGTCCGACGGCGCTGTGCCTGAGCCGCAGACGAGTCTCCGAAGCACCCGCAAGTTCGACACTGCCCGACCTGGCGATCGGCTGGTCTTCATCGACCGGTGCATGGCGGACAAGGGCTGCGTCCGTCCGAAAAGTGCGCCGCCGCGGCGCACAAGGCAAACGCCATTGCGAATACGTCCGGGGTTAGCCGGGCGCCCTCCGGCGCTTGCGTCCGGGCGGCTGTGCGTGACGTCCATCGCACGAACCCTCGCAGGCCCGGCTGCGCCGGATCGCTCGCCCCGAGCCGCAATGCGAAGCAGCGGCCGGAGCCGGATTGGGTGAATTGGCGGTTCCGCGCCAATGCGCCCGACCTGCTGTGGGTCGCCGACCTCGATGACGTCCAGACCTGCGCCGGGTTTCTCTACCTGGCCGGAGTACTAGATGCCTCCAGTCGCACGCTGGTGGGCTGGGCTGGGCGAGCGCATGACAACGAAATCATCGCTTGAAGACAAAGTACTCCGTGACTCCTGGGCTCATCGGTACGATGAAAGTGCCCGCACACCGGAAGCCCTGGCTCGAGAAAAACCCCAGCGGCACCTCTCTTGGAGTCATGCTGTGCGCATGATCTGCCCCTGATTCCACCCATTTCATCATTATTTCGTTGGTAACGCATTCCGCAGTCAGCAAGTCGAATACAACTACGCTGCGCTCGCCGGCGACCCGAGCCATCTCAATCAAATAACGGAAGATCGTAAGTATAGAATTTCCGTACAGAACCTTGTGGCTATGGACGAGGTCAATCGACCCGGACGGGGTCGATGAAAACGATACTCCGTCTGCGGGTTGTGCAGTGACTTGGTATGTCTGCACCAGCCAATCCCTCCATGGCTCTGCCGTCTCGTAGATCTCGTAGTACTCCGGCGAGCAGAGCTTCTTGACTTTATCGAGATACCGACCCGAGCCTGGTCCAAGCTCACACACTCGATGGATCGGCTGGTTGAAAGCTCCTAACTCCGACATTTTGTTGATCGTCAGCTGCGTTGTGCCAGGAACGTTGAAAGTTTTATCGATGAAGTCGCCGAGAGACTGACCCGAGCGCTCGGCATCCTTCAACGTCTGCCTGACGGAAATGTAGCTCTGGAATTCCCGACCCTTCCTCACCAGTTCAAGACCAACCGGCCTGAGAGCCTCGTTCGTCCTGTTCAAGACTCGCCTCTTCCAGCTGGTCGTCATACATCACCTCCAAAAAGTGCGTGCCGGTCTTGCTGCAAGTGCGTGGCCACTCGGGGACTCGTCACGAAGTCGCTTTGGTAACGAGGAAGGCAGATCTTGGATCCTTATGGCACTTCGGATTGTTCCGGAACCCGCGGAAGTGTCCATGGGATGAAACTCCCATGTGTCACACTCGAACTCAACCGGTCTTCATATAAGCAACTTCGTCTGCGCACTTCATCGGGTTGTATGTCACGTGGCAGGCAGGACAAAGCGCCCTTCGATCGGTTCCAGCGAGCCCCGACACTGGAAGCCATAGCGACGGTCGCGCGGGAGGTAATTACGAACTGACCACTTGCGTGCACCTGGCGTTAACTGCTCGGGGGGTAGATGACAGACACGACCGGACTGAGCAACGGTCACCCGGCGAAGACTCGTTCGGCGACCATATCCCTGCCGCTCATTATTTCAAGCACCGTGGCCGTTTTGCTCGGTGCGCTCACCATTTATAATGGCCCTTCTGTTATAGCAGCCCCGACAGACGTTTTCATTCTAGTAAACGGCGCCTGGCGTTTGACTCTTGGCCAGATCCCGCATGTGGATTTCCACAATCCCATCGGTGTGTTGACTTACAGCTTGGTCGAACTCGGAATGGCATTAGAGGGTCCTGAGTCTCTCGGGTTGAGCTGGGCGGGGTTCCTTCTGCTCGCTCTCGCCGGACCATGGGCGAGTTGGGCGGCGTATACACGGCTCGACCCCTGGTTGGCCTGCACGTTCGTCATGTTCGTCTCCTTGGTGTGCGTTGCCACGCGCCCCCTTGGCTACGACCCCACCAATCACTCGTACGCAATGCTCTACAACCGCGTCGGTTGGGTGTTTTTATCCATTTTGGTGCTCCATGCATTCTTCGCTCGCGTGGCAGCCAAGCCCCACGAAGAAACGTTAGACGCTGCAGCGCTTGGCGTGCTGTTGGGCCTGCTGTTCTACACGAAAATCACCTTCGCTCTGTTCGGCGTTGCGGCGGTCGCGTTAGCGCTGATCGCTCGGCCCTTGCTACGCAGACCGGTAGCCCTGCTCGCCGGTGGACTTGGCGCTGCGCTACTGATCACGGTGATTTGGATCCTTACTGGTGCTGCGCCAATAGCCTATGTCGCTGATGTCGCTGCAGCTGCGCGTGTGCAGTCTCCTGAACTCCGCGGCCAACAGCTTGTCGCCGCCATCAAGTTCGCCGTCGTTTCCCTCGGACCGCTGACAATGGGACTGCTCGCGGTGGTTGGACGCCGCGTACTTTCCGAGCGTTCGCTTCGCCCCGACATCGTATGGCTCACAGTTCAGTTCGGGTTTCTCTGTGCCGCCGGAATTGCTATTACGGCGGCGAATACTGGTGAGCGCGGCGAGGTGCCTCTTTACGTCTTGGCTGGTATGCTGCTGATAAGCGGTCGCAGGGTGATTACCGATGATCGGTTCCGGCGCAAGATCCTTTGGAGCACGACGGCCATGACCGCTCTCATTGCTTTATTCATCAGTGGGCGGGACGTATATTCGATATTACACACTAGCGCAATGCGCTCTTACAGGACGGATCTGGCGCCCGCCTCTCAGCGCATCGACGCGCCGCCTCTCCGCGACTTCGTTGTGCCGCATGTGTCCGTACACCGAACGCAATTTTGGCGAGCTGACAACATGCCGCAAAAAATCAATGAGGGGCTTGCTTTGCTGCGCGCACACGTAGGCCAGGACGCCCGGCTGATTGTGTTTGCGCTCAGCGATCTGTTCTCTTTCCCACTTCGCCTCGAGCCGCCCACCGGTGTGCCACTTTGGTGGGATCGCAATCTCAGCTACGACTTGAAGGAATACCCGCCGCCAGAGCAGGTGTTCGCCGACGCCACCCATTTGATGATCCCGCAGCTCAGTGCAGATGACGGAGGCTGCTGCAGCGAAGTCGTCACAGATCTCGAGCAGATGTACGGGCGTTACCTGGCCGCCCACTTCGTTGAAATAGCCCGGACCGACACGTGGGTTCTCCTCCGGAAAAGCGCACCGATGGACCCCGTCAGACGCCAATTGAGCACTGCGGTCGGCAGCCGAAAGGATTAATCGTAGAACGACCAGTATCCCGTCCGGGGGTGGGTCACACGTCGAAAAGGGGAGTCATCAAGCGCTCCTGCCAAACACGAAGTGCTTGTCCAATAGGTATTTGATCCAGTTGCCGATAGACAAACCCACCGCCGCACCGACGTATTTCGCAGTACTGGTCTGCCAATAGCGCCACGCGCCCAGCTCGATCGACCAAAAAAGAAGCGCCGTTCCGCCACTGGACAGGCCGTAGAGCGTGACCATGCGAATCTCTGCTTGTTGACCTTCGTACCGGCTCATAAAAATCCATCGCTTGTCTAAGACGTACTTCATGAAGAAGCCCGCGCATGTTCCGATCAGTATGGACACTGTCACTGGTACCGATGCCATCCGAATGGCGAGCTCCTGCGCGCAGATATTGGACAGCCCGGCGAGGATTGCAAACAGCACGTAGCGTGTGAGGATTACCTGCGGAGGTAGTGCGCCCGTATTCCCGTGCATGGTCGGTGAGGTCATGCTGCGCCGACCACGATCAGCGCAATCAGAGCGCCGCACACGAGACTGGTACGGTCCTTGAGGGCGAACTGGATCGGATCGTCGTGGAGCATGCGCCGGCGCGCCAGCATCAAGGTGCGTCCGAGCCAATACATGAGGAGTGGGCACACCAGCCACAGCGCTTGAGGCCGATCGTAGAGCTGTCGCACCGTGTCCGATGACACGTACAGCGCGAACACCGTGACGGCATTGAACCCAGCCGCAGCCGCGAGTGCAGCCACAAGGTCCAGGTCCGATTTCCGGTATTCCCGGTTCGACGGATCGGGCAAACCAGCATCGAGAAGGCTGGCCAGTTCCACATACCGCTTGAGCAGCGCCAACGACGTGAAAATCATCATTGAAAACGCAAGCAGCCATTCCGACACGGGCACGCTAATGGCCGCCGCCCCTCCGATGACCCGGAGGGTGTAAAGCGCAGCCAGGGTGACGATGTCCACCAGCATCTTGCGCTTGAGAAAGAAGGTATACGCAGTTGTCAGGCTGATGTACACGAAGAGGACGCCTGCGAACAGAGGCCCTAGCGCAAGCGCCAGCGCCATCGCGGTGAAGAGCAACGCAAGCGAAACCGGAATGGCCGCGGTGATCGGCACGGACCCCGCTGCCAACGGACGGCGCTTCTTCGAGGGATGCTGTCGGTCCGCCTCAAGGTCGGCTATGTCATTCACAATGTAGGCAGCCGAGGCAGCGAAGGAGAAGGCCAGGAACGCTGCCACGGCGAGTGCAAGGGAAGCTGGCCCGAACTGCTGCGCAGTGATCAATGGGACGAAGATCAAGATGTTTTTCGCCCATTGGTGGACGCGAATGAGCTTCAGCCACGGCTTCATGGAGCCTTTCGTCGGCGCCACGATCGTGACGTGGGAGCCGCGTGCCGCCAGCGCTTCTCGAAGGCCGCGCGTCGGGTCCAGAGCCCACCCCCTTCTGCAGACTTCCCAGACGGGAAGATCGGCTTGGCCACTGCCAGCGTAGTCGAAGCCTTTCTCGCCGAACGCTTCGACCAGTAGCTGCGCCTTGGCATCGGCTGAGAGGTTCGGTGCAGTGCACGAGGCGAACCAGCCGTCCGCTCCGACGTGCTCGGCCACGTCGGCCACGTAGCGCTCATTATTGGCTGAGGCAATGTAGACCCTGCGGCCCTCCCGCCGCGCGTCCCGGATCAACTCCAGAACGCGCTCTTCGTACGGGAGGGTGGATGCGGCGATCGAGGTGCCCGCCGCAATGCCGTCCTTCACCGCAGCCTTCCCGAGCGACAGCAGCCGAAGCAGCAGAATGCGCGCCGGACCAGCTCCCGCACACTCGAGGGCCGACTGCGCGAGGAGGTCGGCGCGCACCAGTGTGCGATCAAGGTCTACGACCAATGGTTCGGTCGCCGCGAGCGGTGCGGTTGCCTCGGCGCAGGCCTCTAGGCTGGTGATGGTATTCATGGAATCGAGTGCTGGGACGTTCAACCTTTGTACGCCGCGAAGAGCACCGACCCAATAGGAGAAGGATCCCGGGTCTGGCGGTCCTTACGCCCCGGTCCGCGCTGTCCGAGGGACTGGGGGAACTGGAGCTAGGCACCAGTGGACGGAAAAGCCTGGTCTTGAAGTTGACCCCTTTTCACGGACGCCTTACCGTTCAGAACGGAAGACTCCAACGTGTCCAAATCCAGGCCGCCATACCCGGCGGAGTTTCGCCGGCAGATCATCGAACTTGCCCGCGCCGGCAAGACGCCGGCCGAGTTGTCGCGTGAGTTCGGTCCGAGCGCGCAGAGCATTTCCAATTGGATCGCGCAGGACGCGCGTGATCGCGGCATGGCGCTGCCCGGCAAAGAGGGGCTGAGCAGCGTCGAGCGCGAGGAGCTGGCGCGACTGCGCCGACAGGTGCGGCAGTTGCAGTCCGAGCGCGACATCTTGGCAAAGGCTACGGCCTGGCTTGCCGGCAAAAGCGAGAAGACGTTCACGCCGTCTACGAACTCGTGAGCGCGATCCAGTAGCAGTTAGCCGCCCAATCCCAAAGGCACAATGTGCTCGTCTGTCAGTCCGTCCGTCGCCTGGCAGTAGATGCAACGACCAACAGGCGCGTAGCGGCGAGGTTTGGAGTTGAAGCACGAAAGTCGGAGGGCCGTCGTCCTTCGCTTCCTTGAGGTGGCGCCAGACTTGCAGTTCCTGAAGGTCAAGCCAGATGTGCCGGCTGGGGTAGTAGGTGTGCTTCGCGCCTTTCGGGTCGATGTACTCCAGCGCCTTGTCTTCGTGCTCCGTCACCTCCACAACCACCTTCGGGTCTCCATAGCCCATCGTCAGCCTCCTAAAGTTCGGGGCAGTTTGGGCTCAGCTATTGGAAGCCAGACGAATGGAAACCAGTGCCTCTCGGCTACAAGCTGGCTGCATGGAGTGCTTGAGAGGCGCTTGGCAGCATGGAGTTGCTACAGTGCCTGTAGCGATTTCTCCAACGCTGACAAGGCTTTGAAGGTGGTGGGTCCTGAAGGATTCGAACCTTCGACCTACGGATTAAGAGTCCGCTGCTCTACCAACTGAGCTAAGAACCCGAGCCCGTCGCCACGGCGGTCCGATTTCGCGGATGGTGGTGCGGGAGCGGCGGCCATTGTAAGGGACCGCAGGGGCCTATCTCGTGATGCGTGGCCGGAGTCGGCTCAGAGACCTGCGAGAGGTGAGCGGTCGATCGCGGTCGTTGCGAGCCCGGCTGCTGCAACCGGGCCTCGCCGGTGGCTACAAAGGTGCAATGTCCCGCGTGGCGCAGCGGCTAGCATGCCGCGCATGACGCATGCCTCGACGGCGATCCCGTCCCCACTCGCTCCGGCGCCGGACCTGAGCCCCTACTACCAGGCGCCACGGCTGGACACGCTGCAGGACTGGTGCAACAGCGAGTCCTTTGCCGTACTGCCTGACGACTGGCTGGTCTTCGTCGCGGATGTGGAGCAGTCCACCCGCGCCATCGAACAGGGTCGCTACAAGCACGTCAACGCCGTCGGCGCCGCCTGCATCGTCGCAGCGGCCAACGCCTGCGGGCGCGACGACCTTCCGTTCTGCTTCGGGGGCGATGGCGCCACCGTGGTGGTGCCTGCCGCTTTCGACGAGGCGCTGTCGCGCGCCTGGCGGGGACTGCAGGCGCAGGTAGCCCAGGGGCTCGGACTGCGCCTGCGGGTGGGCCGCGTGCCGGTGGCCGACCTGCGCGCGCGCGGAGCCACCTTGCGCGTGGCCCGTCGCAGCCTGTCGGCGGGCTTCGAGGTGGCGCTGTTCGCGGGCGGCGCGCTGACCTTGGCCGATCACCTGGTCAAGTCCGATCCGGCGCGCTACCAGCTCGCCGCGGGCGACGAGCCCGCCGCATCGGTCGAGGGGCTGGAATGCCGCTGGAACGACGTGCCGTCCCGCAACGGCCGCATCCTGACCCTGCTGGTGCGGGCCCGCGGCGACGACGCTGCGGTGCTGTCCGAGGTGATGGCGCAGGTCGAGCAGACCATGCCGGTCGCCGCGCCCGTGCGCCTGGACAACCTGCCGCCGATCTGGCCGCCACGCCACCTGGGCGTGGAGATGGCCCTGCGGCGGCCGGGCCGCTGGAGCGGTCGTGCCCTGTTCATGGGGCTGTGGGCCGAGTGCGCTTTCTTCGCACAGCTGATGCGACGCCACAAGCACGATGCGCGCACGTCCGCCGGTCGCTACGCATCGGAGCTGGTCTCCAACACCGACCACCTGAAGCTGGACGACACGCTGCGCGCCGTGCTCGACGTGACCGGCGACCAGGCGGCGCGGCTCGAGTCGCTGCTGGAGCGGCTGCATGCCGAAGGCAAGATCGACTACGGCCTGCACTACAGCGACCATGCGCTGATCACCTGCTTCGTGCGTTCCCTCGAGCGCCACCTGCATTTCGTCGATGGCGGCGGTGGGGGCTATCACCTTGCCGCCGCGCAGCTCAAGGCGAGCGGATCGCAGGCATGGCAGGACGCGCGCGCCGCAGCCTGAGCGGCGGCAGGCGCCCCGGAGATGGCCCACCCGCGGTGCGCGCCCAGGGGGGGAGGGCGAGAGCCTGCCGGCGAGGGCAGATGCGTATCAGGCCACTCGCGGCGTGGCCGCACGGCTCCGCATGCGGCTGACCGGATCGACGGCGGTCATGGCCTCCAGGATCAGCGCGGGCTCCTGCAGCAAAGGCGCCATGCACCAGCGGTCCAGCGCGTCGTTGCCGATGCGCACCATGCCGATGTGCTGCGCCAGGTCGGCATCGCGCGCCGGATCGGGATCGAAGAAGCCCATGCCGAATCGCAACTGCTCGACGGCGTCCTTGGTGCCGGTGAGGAAGGTCCAGCCGGGGCCGACGCGGTGCTGGTCCATGTAACCCCTCAGGTCCGCGGGCCGGTCGTGCTCGGGCAGCAGGCTGACCGAGTACATGAACACGTCGCGCCCGACGCGGCCGCCGAGTGCCTCCTGCACCTGCCGGAGGTTGAAGGTCATGGGCGGGCAGCGGTCGTTGCACTGCGCATACATCATGTTCACGAGTACCAGCCGGTCCTTCACCAGGTCCGAGTAGAAGCGCACCGGCTTGCCCTCGTGCGTCACCAGCGGCACGTCGGGAACGCGCCCCGTTCCGCGCCAGCGCATCGGCGCGGGCGAGGGGCTGCGCATCGTCGCCGCGCCGAACGCCGCGAGCGATGCGACCATGCCCCCGGCGCCCCAGGCGAGCAGGTTCCGGCGGCGCTGGCGCTCACCGCGAGCGCCGTCGGCCGAGGGGGTTGTGGGCTTAGGCGACGATGTCATAGCGGGCCATCATGGCGTGGTCTTCGTGGATGATGTTGTGGCAGTGCATGATGTATTTGCCGGGGAAATCCCGAAATCGCATGTAGATCTGCACGCGGTCATACGGTCCGAGATAGAAGACGTCCTTGCGTCCTCGCTCGTGAGGGGCGGGCGCGCGGCCGTTGCGCGAGATCATCTGTCCCTCTTCGAAGTGGATGTGCACCGGGTGGGCCCAGCCTCCGCTTTCGTTGTGCAGGTTCCATATCTCCGCCGTTCCCAGGCGCGGCGTGGCCACGGGGCGGTTGTTGAAGATGCGGTCGTTGATGGTCCATGAGCCGCCCGAGCGGTCGAAGCGGAACGTGCGCTCCTGCACCACGGCCGCCATGTCGATGGGGGGCTGCTCGCGCAGCTTGTACGGCACCCGGCTCAGGTCCTTGCGGGCGAGCGGCTGGTCCACGACGATCTTCAGAAGCTCGACCGGCGTCTTCAAGCGGTCGTCCTCGGGTCTGCGGCCGTCGCGCTGCTCCAGCCGGTTCACGAGATACAGCTCCGAGCCCATGGGCACGGACGAGAAGTCGATCACCAGGTCGGCCCGTTCCGCCGGAGCCAGCATCACGTCGTAGCGCGCCACGGGAGCGGCCAGCAGGTTGCCGTCGCTGGCGATCATCTGGAACGGCTGTGCGCGGCCCTGGTGGCGGATCTGCAGCTCCATGACCCGCGCGACACTCGCGTTCAGCAGCCGGAAGCGGTACCTGCGCGGCTGCACGTGGAAGAACGGCTGGATCACGCCGTTGACCAGCTGCTTGTCTCCGACGTAGCCGTCCCCACTGAGTTGGTCGAAGATTTCGTAGCCGCTGGCATCGAACTGCTTGTCGCTCAGCATCAGGGGCACGTCGAAGTTCCCGCTGGGCAAGCGCAGCGCCATGGGGTTGGCGTCGCGTTCGTCGCCCGAATCGATCTCGTCGAAGGCGATGAAGAAACCGGCCATGCCGCGATACACGTTGGAGGAGGTGAAGTCCACCCGGTGGTCGTGGTACCACATGGTGCCCAGGGCCTCGCGCGGGTCGCCGATGCCTCCGTACTGATCGACTCCGGCGTAGACCATCGGGTAGTGATGGTCCTTGTAGCGGCCCGGCCGCGTGAGCGTCGGGCCGTAGGCCGTTTCGCTGAACCAGTCGGTGGGATAGCCGTCGCTTTCCGAAGGCGTGTGCATGTTGTGCAGGTGCATGGACACATCGGGCGACCCATACCCGCGCAGGTCCCACGGCAGCTTGTTGCGCAGGCGAACCATCACCGGCTTGCCATAGCGCGCGTGGATCAGCGGACCGGGGAACGATCCGCGATAGCCCCACACCTCGTCGCTCGGGTAGTCGGGGTGGAACTTGTGCGAGCCGACCTTCACGTCGATCTCGTAGAACTCCTGGGGCGGAAAACGGGTGAAGGCCTGGTGGTCCGCCCGGCCGCACTCGTTGCGCTCTGCCCAGAGCGTGGGCAGTGGAGTCAACTCGGTCTTGGGCCGGATCGGCCGCTGCACCGGCAGCTCCTGCGCCCAGGGGCGATTGGGCGGGCTCGTCGGCATGGTCGGCAGCAACTGTGCGTTGGCCAGGTGCGGTGCGAAGGTGGCCGCCGCCGCGGCGCCCCCGGTCTTGAGCAGCCATCGCCGTCCGCTGTCGGTCGGCCCTGGGGTGCCGCATCCTCGAAGCTCACGTGAACGCCATGTCTTCATCGGGATCCCCCTGCCAGGTGAGTGACTCCGCCGCAAGGACCGATACGGACCTCGACGGCAAAGTCAGCGTAGCGCCGAGCTTCAGCTGTACCGCAGGAAATTTTCAATGCGTTGCAATTTGCGCGGTGCCCGAAGCCCAAGTGTTCTGCCTTCCTGGAAAAAAGGATGAGCAGCAGCGCGAACAATTTCCGCTCGTCAAATGGATCACTGCGGAAGTTCGCCAAAAAAAGCGAAGCGGCAGCCTCCCCCGTTTGTGACATATCGCTAGCCGGGTAACGATGCGTTTGCGCGTGGAGCGGCCTGATGAGCTTGCGCAATGGGTACTCGCGGCTTACCACGGGTGCGGGATGGAGGCGCACCACAGCCGCGCCACAGACTGGCCGCGAGGCAAGCCGAAAGGGTCCCGCGACTGCTCGATTTCGAGAGTCCATCGGGTGGGAAACCAACCCAATTGCGCTTGCCGTCGAGGCCGGTCTTGCCGGCGCAGCAGCCATGCCATCAGGGAGCCAACCATGTCCTTTCGTGTCAACCTCGAAGACCTCAGGCGCATCCTCTCGGACATCAAGATCGCCGAGCACCATGTCGCCACCAACTACACCAGCCTGACCGACGCCAGCGGCAACCCGCTGAACAACCTCGTGCCCTTCGGGCTTCGCACCGTCAGCGGCCAGTACAACAACCTGGTCAACATCGACTACGGCTCGTCCGACCTCACGATGCCGAGACTGTTGACGCCGACCTGGCGCGATGCCGAGATCAATCCGCGTACGCAGCAGGGCACCTCGTACGCGACGCCGGCCGATGTCTACGACTCGCAGCCGCGCGTCATCAGCAACCTGATCGCCGACATGTCGGTCGATAACCCCGCCGCAGTGGTCGCGGCGCTGACGGCCATCGGATCGTCGGACCCCTATGGCGACGCCACCCGCTTCGGCGAAGCGCGCCAGGCCGTGAAGGACGCCGCTGCCGCCCTGCAGGCGGTGCAGGCCAACGCGCCGCAGGGCGGCGATATATCAGCCTTGCAGGCCGCCTACGATGCCGCAGCGGCCGTGGCGGCTTCGGATGCAGCCACTGCGGGCAGCGCCGCGGCCCATGCGCAGACGCTGCAGGCCGATGCCGCCGCCCAGGCGCTTACGCTGGAGCAGGCGCAGCAGAACCTGGCCAGCGCAGTCCTGGCCGAGGCGCAGGCCGACGCGGCGAATTCTGCCGCGTACGCCGCACGCGCAGCGGCGCTCGCCGCCCGTGACTCCGCCTTGGCGCAGCACAACATGGACCTCGCCGCACGCGCCGTCGCGCTGCAGGAGTTCCGGGACGCCGCCGCAGTGGAGGCGGCCGCATCGGCGACGCTGTCGGCCGCGCGGGACAACCTGCAGAACCTCCTGAACAACAACGGAACGCAAGAGCAGATCGACGCCCAGGAGGCGCTGATCGCGCAGCTGGAAACCGCACTGGAGGTGGCGCAGCTCGCGGCGGCCGGCGCGCTGTCCAACTTCTCGGACGCCGCCGTGGCGGCCGCCGCATCCGGCGACGACCTGCAGGACGCCGAGGCCGCCTACCTGGCCGCCGACCAGGCCTGGGAGCAGGCGGCTGTTGCCGAACAGGAGGCCGAGCTGGCGGTCATCGCAGCCCAGGAGCAACTAGCCACCGCGCAGACCCAGGCCACCTTGGCCGAAGCTGCCGCCACGGCCGCCACCGCCGAGGCCGATGCCGCCGCCGCAGAGGCCGCGCAATCGCAGGCACTCGCCGACGCTGCGCTGGCCGAGCTCGAAGCCGCGCAGCAGACGCCGCAGGACTACCAGGAGCAGCTCGAGGCGGCGCAGGCCGCGCTCACGCAGGCTCAGGCCGAGCTCGAGGACGTCACCGAGGACCTCGGCCTGACGCTGGAGGGCAACGGTGCGACGGTCGTCATCCCCAACGTCATGCCCGACCTCGGCTCCAGCGCACCCTACAACAGCTTCCTCACGCTGTTCGGCCAGTTCTTCGACCACGGCCTCGACCTCATCACCAAGGGCGGCAGCGGCACCGTGTACATCCCGCTGCAGCCGGACGATCCGCTGTACGTGCCGGGCAGCCCGACCAACTTCATGGTGCTCACCCGCGCGACCAACCAGCCCGGCGCCGACGGAGTGCTTGGAACGGCCGACGACGTGCGCGAGCACCAGAACCAGACCACGCCCTTCGTCGATCTGAACCAGGTCTACACCTCGCACGAGTCGCACCAGGTCTTCCTGCGCGAGTACGTGCGCGTGGAGGTGAACGGCCAGATGCGCACCGTGGCCACCGGCCACATGCTGGAGGGCCAGAACGGCGGGCCGCCCACCTGGGCCGACGTCAAGCAGCAGGCGCGCGAGATGCTCGGTATCGAGCTCAGCGACTTCGACGTGCACCGCGTGCCGCTCGTCGCGACCGACATGTACGGCAACTTCGCGCCCAGCGCCGACGGCTATGCGCAGCTGGTCACGGCCGCCGGTCTGGTCAGCGGCACGGCCGACGCGCCCGTCTCCACCGCCAACGGCATCCCCTCGGGCGCTGCCTTCCTGCACGACATCGCCCACAACGCCGTGCCCGGAATGGTGGACCACGACCGCAACCCCGCCACCGCCCGCGTCGCCACGACCGCCGACGCGGACGAGGACGTCGGCAACGCACTCGTGCCCAACCAGTTCGGCATCAACCTCGAGTACGACGACGAGCTGCTGGACCGCCACTACATCGTGGGCGACGGCCGCGGCAACGAGAACATCGGCCTCACCGCCGTCCACCACGTGTTCCACAGCGAGCACAACAACCGCGTGGACCAGGTCAAAGGTGAGATCCTCGCCAGCGGCGACCTCGCCTTCATCAACGAGTGGCTGCTGGTACCCGTGAGCGCCGTGCCCACCAGCACCGACGCGCTGGTGTGGAACGGCGAGCGCCTGTTCCAGGCTGCCCGCTTCACGACCGAGATGGTCTACCAGCACCTGGTGTTCGAGGAGTTCGCGCGGCTGATCTCGCCGGACATCGACCCCTTCACCTTCTCCAACACCGTGGACATCGACCCGGCCATCGTCGCGGAGTTCGCCCACGTGGTCTACCGCTTCGGCCATTCGATGCTCACCGAAACGGTCGATCGGCTCTCGGCCGACGGACAGACCTTCGACAACATCGGGCTCATCGAAGCCTTCCTGAACCCGGTGGAGTTCGCCGCCAGCGGCGCCGACGCGGACAGCGCCGCCGGCGCCATCCTGCGCGGCATGACGCGCCAGGTGGGCAACGAGATCGACGAGTTCCTCACCGGCGCCTTGCGCAACAACCTGGTGGGGCTGCCGCTCGACCTGGGCGCCATCAACATCGCCCGCGGCCGCGAGACCGGCGTGCCCTCGCTCAACGAGGCGCGGCGCCAGTTCTACGAGCAGACCAACGACACCACGCTCAAGCCCTACGAGAGCTGGTATGAGTTCGCGCAGGCCATCAAGCATCCGGCATCGATCATCAACTTCATCGCCGCCTACGGCACCCACAGCTCCATCACCTCGGCGCAAACGGCGGAAGCCAAGCGCGATGCGGCCACGCTGCTGGTCATGGGCGGTGCAGGCGCTCCGGCAGACCGCATCGACTTCCTCAACGCCACGGGCGCCTGGGCTGGCGGCAGCCTCGGTGGCCTGAACAACGTCGATTTCTGGATCGGCGGCCTGGCCGAGCGCAAGATCGACTTCATGGGCCAGCTCGGCACCACCTTCAACTTCGTCTTCGAGATGCAGATGGAGGCGCTCCAGGAGGGGGACCGCTTCTACTATCTCAGCCGCACGCAGGGCATGAACCTGCTGAACCAGCTGGAGGCCGATTCCTTCGCCCACCTGGTCATGCGCAACACCGACCTCGGCAACCCGAACGCGACGCACCTGCCGAGCTCGCTGTTCGCCACGCCGGCCTACATCCTGGAGCTCGACATGCAGCGCCAGCGGGTGGCCGACCCGGTTCACACCGACCCGATCCTGGGCAGCATCGGCAGCCTGGTCGTGCGGCGCGACACCGACGGCGACGGTCGCAACGACTACCTCCAGTACAACGGGGAAGACCATGTGGTGCTGGGCGGAACGCAGGGTGACGACACGCTGATCGGCGGTCGCGGCGACGACACCCTGTGGGGTGACGGCGGCAACGACCGGCTCGAGGGCGGCTACGGTGTCGACCACCTGTTCGGCGGCGAGGGCGACGACATCATCACCGACGCGGGCACCGACTCGGGCGAGGCCGACGTGATCCATGGTGACGGCGGCAACGACGTCATCAACGGCGGCAACGGACTCGACCTGTTGTTCGGCGGCGAAGGCCAGGACTTCATCTTCGGCGGCGCCGACGGCAAGGTCATCTCCGGCGGCGAAGGCAACGACTTCATCCGCGGGCCGGGCGGCGCGAGCTTCCTGGCGGGCAACGAGGGCGACGACTGGATCGAGGGCGGCGACAGCTTCGACACCCTGGCCGGCGAGAACTCGGAGCTGTTCTTCAACAGCCCCATCATCGGCCACGACGTGCTCGACGGCGGTGGCAACGACACCGACTACGACGGCGAGTCGGGCGACGACATCATGTTCCAGGGCCCCGGCATCCAGCGCAACAACGGCATGGCCGGCTTCGACTGGACGATCCACAAGGGCGAAACGCAGGGCGCCAACTCCGACCTGGGTATCCCGATCTTCGTGAACCAGGAGGAGAACATCCTGCGCGACCGCTTCGACCTGGTCGAGGGCCTCTCGGGATGGAACCACGACGACGTTCTCACCGGACGCAACGTGGTCGTCGGCGCCTACGACGAAGAGGCGGATGCGGCGGCGCTGTTCGACGCCAACGACAAGTTCGAGTCCTACTCGAACGCACTGCTCGAAAGCGGCGTGGCGCGTGTCGCGGGACTGGACAAGCTGGTCGCACACCTGGAGCGCGTCACCTTCACGGTGGCGGGCCAGACGCATACCGCCGTGGTGTTCGATCAGGAGGCCGTCCAGTTCAACGAAGACGGCAGCGTTCGCACCCTCTACGACACCGCAGCCGACATCCTGCTCGGCGGCGGCGGCAGCGACATCCTCACGGGCAAGGCCGGCAACGACATCATCGATGGCGACCGCTGGCTCAACGTGCGCATCGGCATCCGCGACGGCCAGGGCAATGTGTTCGCCTGGGCCGACAACATGGGCGGCAGGGTCTACAGCACCGCCGGCGCGCTCCTGTACAACGGGCGCTCGCTGGACAACCTGATGTTCGACCGCACCCTCAACCCCGGGCAGCTGACCATCATCCGCGAGATCCTGGAGGCGGAGTCGGCACAGAACGACATCGACACCGCCGTCTACCGCGGCAACCTGTCCGAGTACGACATCGAGTTCCACGACGACGGCTCGATCACCGTGGCGCACCTGACCCCGCAGTCCGATCTGCTCGACGACGGCGTCGATCGCCTGTTCAACATCGAGCGGCTGCAGTTCGCCGACGCGGTGGTCTCCAACCAGGCGCTGGACATCTTCGGCACCGAAGGCGACGACCTGCTGGAGGGCGACGGTCGCGCCGACCGCATCTTCGGCTTCGGCGGCAACGACATCCTGATCGGCCATGCCGGCAACGACCTGATGGAGGGCGGCACGGGCAACGACACGCTCGACGGCGGCTCGGGTCGCGACACCCTGCGGGGCCAGGGCGGCAGCGACATCCTGCTGGGCGGCGCAGGCGACGACATGCTGGACGGCGGCGCCGGCAACGACACCCTCGATGGCGGCACCGGCAACGACCACATGATGGGCGGCGCGGGCAACGACATCTATGTGGTCGACAGCACCGGCGACATCGTGCAGGAGGCGGAGAACAGCGGCACCGACACGATCCGCACCGCGCTGGGCGCCTATGTCCTGGGCGAGCACATCGAGCACCTGACCTTCACCGGTGCCGGCGACTTCGACGGCCGCGGCAACGACCTGAACAACACCATCACAGGCGGCGCCGGCAACGACACGCTGAACGGCGCTGGCGGCACCGACCGGCTGGTCGGCGGCGCCGGCGACGACACCTACCACCTGGCCGACCAGGACGTGGTGGTGGAGGCGGCGGGCGGCGGCATCGACAAGGTGGTCTACAGCGGCAGCGGCAGCTACGTGCTCGCCAACAACGTCGAGAACCTCGACTACCTGGCGGCCGGAGGCAGCCTGACCGGCAACAACCTCGCCAACACCATCCGCGACCTCGGCGATGCGGCCTCGATCAACGCTGCCGGCGGCAACGACGTGGTGTTCGCCGGCGCCGGCAACGACACCGTCTTCGGCGGCGCGGGCAACGACACGCTGCATGGCGGCGAGGGCAACGACACCCTGCACGGCGACGGCGGCAACGACACGCTCTACGGGGACGAGGGCGACGACACCCTGTTCGGTGGCGCGGGCGCCGACACCCTGGAGGGCGGCGTCGGCAACGACACCATCCACGGAGGCGACGCGGCCGACCAGATCCACGGCGGTGATGGCGACGACACCCTGCACGGCGACCTGGGCAACGACGTGATCCAGGGCGGCGCCGGCAACGACACCATCTACGGGGGAGCCGGCAACGACCGCATCACCGGAGGTGCCGGCGACGACACGATCGATGTCTCCCTCGGCGCCGACATCGTGGTGTTCGGGCCCAACTTCGGCAACGACACGGTGCTCGGCTTCACGGCGGGCGGCGCCGGCCAGGACCGGCTGAACCTGGCCGCGTTCGAGTTCGACACGGCTGCATTCAACAGCCGCGTGCAGGTCAGCGCCGATGGTGGCGACACGCTGGTGACGGTCGCCGGCGCCGACGGCGGCACGGTGCGGCTGGTCGGGGTGGCCGACCACACGACGGTCACGATCGTCGACTTCCAGCTGGCCTGACCGCAGTCCTCGCGCGGCCGGCGCCGGCCGCGCGAGCCCCATCGCCACTTCGCACCGAGGCCATCATGTCGCTCGAATCCACCACCGCTGCCGTGAGCGGCGATGCCGCGCCCGCCCGGGCCGGCGTCTTCCGCTTTCCCAACAACGAGATCGGCGAGGCGCTGGGCGCCTGCCGCGCGTCCTTCCGCACCGTGGGCGCCTTCAGCGCCATCATCAACCTGCTGATGCTGGTGCCGTCGCTGTACATGCTGCAGGTCTACGACCGGGTGCTCGCCAGCGCAAACCAAACCACGCTGTGGATGCTCACCGTGATGGTGCTGGGTGCCTACCTGCTGATGAACGGCCTGGAACTGGTGCGCAGCTTCATGCTGGTGCGCGTCGGAACCCGCGTCGATCTGAAGCTCAACCAGCGCGTCTACACCGCCGCCTTCGAGCAGAACCTGCGCCAGCCCGGCGGCAACGCCGGCAACGCGTTGCAGGACCTCACCACGGTGCGCCAGTTCGTCACCGGGCAGGGGCTGTTCGCCTTCTTCGATGCGCCCTGGTTTCCGGTGTACCTGGCGGTGATCTTCCTGTTCGACTGGGTTCTCGGCGCTTTCGCCGTCGGGGCCACGCTGCTGCTGGTGGGGCTGGCCTGGGCCAACGAGGCGGTGTCGCGCAAACCGCTGGCGCAGGCCAACGCGCTGTCGGTGCAGGCGGGCAACCTGGCTACCAACCACCTGCGCAACGCCGAGGTGATCGAGGCCATGGGCATGCTGCCGGCGCTGATGGGCCGCTGGTGGCGGCTGCACGGCCGCTTCCTCGCGCTGCAGGCGCAGGCCAGCGAAAAGGCCGGCACGGTCGCGGCCATCTCCAAATTCGTGCGCGTCTCCATGCAGTCGCTGATCCTCGGGCTCGGCGCGCTGCTGGCGCTGGAGCAGCGCATCACCCCCGGCATGATGATCGTCGCCTCCATCCTCATGGGGCGGGCGCTGAGCCCTGTGGACCAGTTGATCAACAGCTGGAAGGGCTGGGCGGCCACCCGCAGCGCCTACGCCCGCCTGGCCAAGCTGCTGCAACAGAGCCCGCAACGCGCGCACGCCATGTCGCTGCCCCGGCCGAAGGGGCAGCTCGCAGCCCAGGCCGTGACCGCAGTGCCGCCCGGCGCCACGCTGCCGGCGGTGCGCGGCATCAGCTTTGCCGTCGAGGCAGGCGAGGTGCTCGGCATCATCGGCCCCAGCGGCTCGGGAAAGTCCACGCTGGCGCGGCTGCTGGTGGGCGTGTGGGCTCCCACGCAAGGCAAGGTGCGGCTGGATGGCGCCGACCTGCAGCACTGGGACAAGCGTGAGCTCGGACCGTGCGTGGGCTACCTGCCCCAGGACATCGAACTCTTCGCCGGCACCGTGAGCGAGAACATCGCGCGCTTCGGCGACATCGATCCGCAGCAGGTGGTCGAGGCGGCGCGGCAGGCCGGCGTGCACGAGCTGATCCTGCAGCTTCCACAGGGCTACGACTCGGTGCTGGGCGAGGGCGGCAGCGGACTCTCGGGCGGACAGAAGCAGCGCATCGCGCTGGCGCGCGCCCTGTACGGCAACCCGGCGCTGCTGGTGCTGGACGAGCCCAACTCGAACCTCGACGACATGGGCGAGCAGGCCCTGGTGACGGCGCTCGGGCAGCTGCGCGAGCGCGGCGCCACCGTGGTGGTGATCTCGCATCGGGCGAGCACCCTGGCCGCCACCACCCGCTTGCTGCTGCTGCGCCAGGGCTCGGTGCAGGCGTTCGGACCGACGCAGGAGGTGCTGGGCGAGCTGTCCCGGCTGTCCGGCTCGCACGCGGCTGCGCCCGGCGCGAAGCTGCGCGCGCCGCGCCGGCGCGTCGCCGCAACCGACGATGCCGAGCGCGCAACCACCACCGCCTGAACGGGAGCACTGCCATGACCACACCCTTTACCCCCATGCCGCAGGAACCGTTCGCGTCCATGGACCAGGCGCCCGACACCAATGCCGGACGATTCGGCCGCTGGGGCTGGCTGCTCGTCCTCGTGGGCCTCGGCGGATTTCTGCTGTGGGCGGGGCTGGCCCCGCTGGACCAGGGCGTGCCCGTCACCGGAACGGTCACCGTCTCGGGCAACAAGAAGGCGGTGCAGCACGAGATCGGCGGCACCGTGGAACGCATCCTGGTCCAAGAGGGCGCGCGCGTCGTCGCCGGACAGGAGCTGGTGCGCATGAATTCGGTGCACGCGCGCTCCAACGCCGACAGCACCCGGGTGCAGTACCACACGGCGCGCAGCACGGAGGCGCGCCTGCTGGCCGAGCGCGACGGCCGCACCGCGATCTCGTTCGCCGCCGACACCCAGGCGGCAGCGCGCAGCCAGCCGCGCGTAGCCGCCATCATGGCGGTGCAGCAGCAGCTTTTCTCGTCGCGCCGCTTCTCGCTGCAGGCCGAGCTGTCGGCGCTCGACGAAAGCATCGCGGGCATCGAGGCCCACAGCGCCGGGCTGCAGGCCGCGCGCAGCGGCAAGCTCGATCAGCAGCGCCTGATGAAGGAGCACATCGACAACCTGCGCGAGCTCGCACGCGACGGCTATGTTCCGCGCAACCGGCTGCTGGAGCTCGAACGCGGCTACGCACAGCTCGCGGCATCGCTGTCGGAGGACCTGGGCAACATCCACCGCGCGCAGCGGCAGGCGAGCGAGTTCAAGCTGCGGCGGCTGCAGCGGCTGCAGGAATACCAGATGGAGGTGCGCACCCAGCTGGCCGACGTGCAGAAGGAAGCCGACGTGCTGCGCAGCCAGCTGGAGGGGTTGGAGCACCAGCTGGCCACTGCGGTGGTGCGTGCGCCCGTGAGCGGGATCGTGGCCGACCTCAGTGTCTTCACCGAAGGCGGCGTGGTAGCGCCGGGCTTGCGCATGATGGACATCGTGCCGCTTTCGGAGCCGCTGGTGGTGCAGGCGCAGCTGCCCGTGCACCTGGTCGATTCGGTTCGCCCGGGACTCCCGCTGGAGCTGATCTTCTCGGCCTTCAATCAGAACGTCACGCCTCGCGTGCCCGGCGTTGTCACCGAGGTCTCGGCCGACCGGCTGGTCGACGACAAGAGCGGCTCGGCCTACTACCGCCTGGAGGCGCACATCACCGAAGAGGGCAAGCGGCTGCTGGCGCAGTTGCCGGTGCGCCCCGGCATGCCGGTGGACCTGTTCGTCAAGACCGGCGAACGCACGATGGCCAACTACCTGCTGCGCCCGCTGCGCGACCACCTCGCGATGGCCTTGACGGAGGAGTGAGATGACGCTTCGTGTGCGCGTCCCGAAGCTGCGGCGGATCGTCGGGGCGGCGGCCGTGGTTGCCGCCGCGTGGTGCGGCGCGGCCGGTGCCCAGCCGGATGCCTCGCTCGGGCTGCTGGAAGCCTACATGGCCGCCCGTGCGAACGACCCGGTTTTTCAGGCGGCCATCGCCGACCAGCGGGCTGGCCAGGAGTTCGAGGCGATCGGGCGCGCGTCGCTGCTGCCATCGATTTCGGCGGTGCTGTCCACCAACCGCAACTCCGCCGTCGTCGATGCCGCCGACGGCTCGCGCGAGGACCGAGGCGACTACACCAGCAGAACCAACGCCATCCAGCTGCGCCAGCCCCTCTTCAACCCCGAAGGGTGGGCCGCGCGCCGCCAGGGTATCGCGCGTGCGGCCGAAGCGCAGGCGCAGTTCCGGCACAGGCAGCAGGAGTTGATCGTGCGCGTGTTCGACGCCTATTCGCAGGCCCTGGTCGCGCAGGAGGAGGTGCAACTGGTGCGCGCGCAGCTTGCGGCGCTCGATACGCTCCTGCAGGCCAACGAACAGCGCCTGCGCGCGGGCGAGGGCACCCGCACGGAGGTCCTCGAGACCAGCGCGAAACGGGCCCTGGTGCGTGCACGGCTGGTGGAGGCGCAGGACGCCTATGCCAACCGGCTCGAGGCCTTGCGGGCGCTGGTCGGCGTGCCGTTCGCGCGGCTGCACACGCTGCGCACCGGCGCCGCGGCCCGCGTGGAAGCGCCCGGCTCGCTGGAGGAGTGGCGACGCCGGGCGCACGCGGCCAGCGCCGAGCTCGAAAGCCTGCGGCATGCGGTCACGGTCGCGCGCGAGGAAATGCGGCGCCTGCAAAGCGGCCATCTGCCTCGCCTGGACCTGCTGCTGAGCGCCGGCCGCAGCGCATCGGAGACCACGGCGACGTTCCAGCAAAGCTCGAGCACCCGCACCGTGGGGCTGCAACTGAACGTGCCGCTGTATTCGGGCGGCGCCGTGTCGGCCCAGGTGCGGCAGGCCGCTGCACTGGTGGATCGCGCACAGGCGGAGCTGGACATCCGCCGCGCCGAACTGGATGTCGAACTGCACCGCCACTACGCCGTGCTGCAGCAGGGCACGCTGCGCTACGAGGCGCTGTCGGAAGCAGTGGCGGCGGGCGAGGCCCTCGTCCTGGCCACGGAGCGCAGCGTCGCCGGCGGCGAGCGCACCAACGTCGATGTGATCGATGCGCGAGAACGCCTGGCGCAGGCGCGGCGCGACCTCGCACGGGCCGGCTACGAACAGCTCACGGCGTTGCTGCGTCTGCGCCTGTTGGCGGGAGAATTGGACGAGGCGCAGCTGCAGGCTCTGGCGGCGCGCTTTGTTGCCGGGTGAGGGCTAGGGTGGCGTGGACCTGCGGCAACGTGGCATAGCTCTATTTTTTGTAACAAGGTAGCCTTTAAGATTTTATTTCCGCCACTCGCGAATTCCTGCGTTCTATTTGCGGCACCGGCTTGATTTGCACATGGAGCGAGGTCTTTCCTACACTGCGTAAACAGATGTAAGGGTGGGCCGATGTCGCACGCTTTCTCCGCAATGCCGGGGCTCCCGGCCGAATCGCCGACGAATGGCGGAACACTTTCCGCCTTGACGCCGCTGCCGTTTCGCGAACCGGGGCGGCCGGTGCGGGTGATCGTCATCGACGACGATCCCGACATACGCGCTCGCGTGGTGAAGGAGCTCGAGGCCGATCCGCGCATGCACCTGGTTGCCCACGGCGGCTCCGTGCGGTCGGGCAAGCGGCTGATCGCCACGCGCACTTTCGATGTCATGCTGGTCGATCTGAACCTCGGCGACGGATCGGGTTTCGAGCTGATCGAATACATGAAGTGCACGCGCGACCATGCCGAGGCCATCGTCATCTCGGTGATGGACGACGAGCAGCGGGCCTTGCGCGCGTTCGAGCTCGGGGCTGCCGGGTACCTGACCAAGAACACCGCCTTCGGGCAGTTCGCCACGGCCGTGCTGCAGGTCTGGAACGGAGGCGCCTCCATCACGCCGACGCTGGCGCGCCGTATGCTGCAACGGCTGCGACCCGCTGCCGCGCCGGCGCCGGCGCCGGGCTGGGCAGCGCAGATGACGCAGGACGAAGACGTGCCGCTGTCTGCGCGCGAGATCGAGGTGCTCAAGCTGATCGCCATCGGCTACACCAATCCGGAGATAGCCCAGCGGCTCGGCCTGAGCGTCCAGACGGTGCATACGCACGTGCGCAACGTCTACACCAAGCTGCACGTGAACTCGCGTGCACAGGCGGTCAGCAAGGCAACCCGCCGGCGCCTGATCTGAACCGGCACGGAAGGCGCCATGCTCCACGGTGACCAGGTCGGCTTTCTGTTCGGCTTGCTGCTGGTGGTGTTCAGCGCCGGAATGCTCACCGTGCTGAGCCGTCGGCTCCCCTCGCGCCTGGTCGATCAGCTGCTGGCGCTCGGGATCGTCGCCTGGACGGTGTTCCTCGTCTGGAAGCCGCGCTTTGCGGACCACATGCCCGGCAGGCAGGACGAGTTCATCGAGCACATGGCCCTGCAGGTGTGCATCGCGGTGGCGTGCAGGCTCATGCTGGAGGGAACCCGTGCAGTCCGCCGGACGCTGCCGATCTGGCTGGGGCAGCTCGCCGCCGGCGCCGGCTTGCTGCTGCTGTGGATCACGGGCGGCAACGGGCAGTGGTACACGGCCTGGATCCTGGCGAACGCGGCGTTTGCGCTGTGCCTGCTGCTGCGCGTCGCGGCGCGGCGCAGCCCCTGGCGCAGCCGCGACGAAGCGCGCATCTTCGTGTTCTCGACGCTCCTGTTGATCTCGACCATCGCTGCGGAATTCTGGAGCGATGCGGCCTCTGCGCCGGTGCTGGCTGCCTTGTTCACCTACCCGGCCGCGCTGATCGGCCTGTGGAAGGTCACCACGCTCAGGAGCGGCGAGGAGCCGCGGCACGCGCAGCCTTCGCAAAGCGAAGCTGCCGAGCGCGAGCGGCAGCGGATCGCGCAGGAGGTGCACGACGGCGTTGGCTCCCAGCTCGTGGCGCTGCTGTCCTCGCTCGATCCGCGCGACCCGCAGCAGCAGGCGCTGGCATTGGGGCTGGAGCGCTGCCTGCTGGAGTTGAAGATCACGGTGGACAGCCTGCATACGACGACACCTCCTGGGCTGCTCGAGGGCCTGGGCACCCTGCGCCATCGGCTCCAGCCCAGCCTGACACGCATGGGCGTCGAACTGCACTGGCACGTGGAGCCGCACGAATGCATCGAGCAGCTTCGACCGTTGACGGTGACCCATGCCCTGCGCGTCGCGCAGGAGGCGGTGGCCAACGCGCTGCGGCACGCGCAGGCACGCCACCTCACCGTGGGCTGCTACTTCGACGAGACGCGTTGCGGCGTGGTGCTGGACATTCGCGACGACGGCACCGGAATGCTGCCGCGCGAGCTGGGAAGCAACCGCGGCCGCGGCCTGGCCGGCATGACGCGGCGCGCTGAGGAAGCCGGCATTCGCCTGGAGATCGATGCCGCGCCCGAACGCGGGTGCGCGGTGCGGCTGCTCATTCCGGTGGACCCTGCGTCGGCGCGCCAGGTGGGGGAGGCGGGAGCGGCGCCGCACGGGCCGAAACCGTCGGGGAGCGACAGTCTGCGGCAGCGCAAGGGTAAGCCGGTCGCCGCTGCATAGCCGTTGCGTGGTCCCGCCGATCCCACTGCGCCGATGGTCTCGTCCGCGCGCCGGCCCAGCCGGCGTGGCTCTTCGGCTTGATCGATCCCTTGTCGATGCGGCCGTGTCGCCGAGCTCGGCGCCTAGGCCCCCGGTCCGAACGTCGAACCAGGTCCCGGCTGTGACGTTCCCGGTAGTTTGCCAAGTCTCGACTGATCGATGCCGTCGCGCACGCCTGCCCGGATCACGATGTACAGCACCCACATGAAAGCAAGAAAGACCAGCAGTTGCAGCACGAGGCCGGCAACCATCATTCCGCCGCCCATGTCCGTCATCATCACGAGCTCCTGAGAAAAATTCGATTGTCTCCCGGGAGCATCTGCGGTGCGAGTCGGCTCGCCTGCAGAGTTGCGCGACCCGCGGGCAGTCGCGGCGGTTGCGCTTTCCTGCGCACTTGCGAGTGACGGTGTCGTTGGTGAGCAATTGCTGCAAGTGAGGTCCTGTTCGCGCGGAGATCAGGGTTGATCCGGAGTCGGGTGCATCTGCGCTGGCCTATGGTGTGCAGATCCATCATCAGGAGACTACCCATGCGCACCCTGCTCGTTGCCCTCGGTCTGGCCTTCACCGGCGCGGCCTTCGCGCACAACTGCCCGAACGAGATGAAGGCCATCGACGCCAAACTGGCCACCAAGCCGCAGATGTCGCAGGCGAACGCCGACAAGGTCGCCAAGCTGCGGGCCGAAGGCGAAGCGCACCACAAGGCCGGGAAGCACACCGAATCCATGGCGGCACTGGGCGAGGCCAAGAAGCTGCTGGGCCTTTGAGTCGCGCCTCGGGCGGACTTCCCCTTCGGCCGGAACGCAGGCTTGAACGAGGCTGCGCCTGAGCAGGACCTGGCGCGTGTTCAGACGCTCGCGTCGTTGCCCGATACGACGTGGGCCTTCTACCAGCAGGCGGTCCGGGCGCGAGGCATCTTCTGCTCGCCCAGGCTTGCCGTGAAGGGCGCGTTGTTCTGGCGCGGCGGCTGGCGGATCAGGGTGCGTTACGCAGCGCCATCAGTTCCTGTGGCGCTGCGGCGGCTTCCAAGCCGGACAGCTCCGAGAGCAGCATCTGGTCGCTCGCCGCCGCCCCGATCCCGCGCGCCGCAGCACGCAGAGCCGGCAAGTGGCGTCGCACCATCTCTCGCTCGGTCATCGCAGCGCGGTTCCAGTTGATGTTGAGGGCGCCAAGCACCCAGCCGCCGTGCACGATCGGCACGGCGATCGCCTGCAGCGCATCATCGCGCGGCACGCCGTTGTAGCCGCCGCCCTTGTACTGTGGGTGGCGGGCGGCATAGCCTCGGCGACGCGCTTCCTCCACGCGCCGTTCGAGGTCGCTGGCTGCGATCACAGCCATGTTGTGCGGATCGCGCCCGCAGCGCGCTGCCTGCACCAGCTCTTGCCGACGGGCAGCGGGCAGTGCGGCCAGATATGCGCTTCCGGCTGCCGATCCGAGCAGGTTGACCCGCACCCTGCCACCGCGGCGCCGTACGTAAAAGCGTGACTGCCGCAGGCTGGACTCCAGCACCATCAGGAAATCATCGTCGCCCTGGTGTACAGCGAGATCGGACGGCCATTCCACCTGCTGGCAGAGGCTGTCGAGCCAGGGCGCCGCCACATCCGCCAGCCGCTCCGCCGGCTCCATGCCCCGGGTCAGCCCCTGCAGCTGCACACTGTTGCGGTAGCGCTGGTCCGTGGTGCTGCGCCGTACCGCCTGCACCCCGATCAGCGTCTTGAGCATGCGCAGCAGGGTCGGCCCTGAAAGGCCGGTCGCCGCCTGCAGCTCGACCAGCGTCGCGCCCTGCGGCATGGCTTGCAGCGCGCGCAGCACTTCGAAGGATCGCTCTACCGCTCGGATGGTCTTGACGCTCTCCACCAGATTTCACCACGTGTAATTGCTTCGATTTTCGCTTGGTCGGGATGTTGCGACGCCCTACCGTGAAGGTCAGGAGACACATGGAAATGATCGAAGCCCTGACCACCGCCATCTCGCGCCGCGGGCTGCTGCGCGCCAGCCTGCCCGTGCTTGCCGCCGCCGCCGGATTGCCTGCCCTGGCGCAGGCGCGCCTGCAGCTCGCCACCATCACCACCGGCTTTCCGGCAGGCGGCTCATCTGACGTCACCGCCCGCCTGCTGGCAGAGCATCTGCGGGGCCGCCACGCCGAAACGGTGCTGGTGGAGAACAAGCCCGGTGCCAGCGGCCGCATCGCGGTGGAGCACGTGAAGGCAGGCGCCGCCGACGGCAGCAGCCTTCTGCTGAGCCCGAGCGGCATGATGGTGCTGTTTCCGCACATCTATCGCAACCTGCGCTATGAGCCGCTGCAGGACTTCGCCCCCGTGACGCCGTTGGCGAAGTTCCCCTTCGTGCTGGCCATCAGCGACAGGGTGCCGGCCAGCGTGCAGTCGCTGCCTGACTTTCTGGCCTGGGCCAAGGCGAATTCGCGGCAGGCATCGTTCGGGTCCCCCGGCGCCGGCACCAGCGCCCATTTCTCCGGAATCATGCTCGGGCGGCGCGCGAACATCGAATACACGCACGTGCCCTATAAAGGCATGGCGCCGCTGGTGCAGGACCTGCTGGGCGGCCAGATCGCCTCCGGCGTGCTGACGCCGGGCGACGCACTGCCCGTGGCCTCCAAGGGCAGGCTGCGGCTGCTGGCCACGACCGGTTCCACCCGCTCGCGCTTCATGCCGCAGGTGCCTACCTATACCGAACTCGGGTTTCCCGAGATCCTGATCGAGGAGTCCTACTCCCTCTACGCGCCCGCCGCGGTTCCCGCAGGCAGCATTCAGCAGATAGCCACGCTGTCGCACGGCATGCTGGAAAAACCCGATGTGCAGGAGCGCTTCACTCGCATGGGACTGGAGCCGGCCCGCAGTTCGCCAGCGGAGTTCCGCCAGAACCTGCGCGCCCTGCACGAACGCTGGGGCCGCATCGTGCGCGAGTCCGGCTTTACGCCGACCGAATGACAAAGAAGGTTAGCAATCGTCATGAACCACCGCAGTACACCCGCAGCGCCGAGCACCAGCCTGCGCGGCGATCCCGTCGTCGCCGACGTTGATGTCGTCGTCATCGGCGGCGGCCCGGGCGGTTTCGCTGCGGCCCTGCGTGCGCGGCGCGAAGGCTGCAGCGTCGTGCTGGTCGAGAAGTTCGACATGCCCGGCGGGGTCCACACATCGGGCCTGCAGGGCGCGGCCAACCCCGGAGTCGGTGGCATCCACACCGAGTTGATGGACCGCTTCGCGCGCGAGGGCTGCATCTACGAGGCCAACGAGACAAACCTGCCGCACTGGGCTGGCAACGCGCTATCCCACTACGACTATTACCTGCCGCCCGGCAGTCCGTTCAGGCGGGTGTCCTTCAATCCCGACGGCGCCGGCAACGTGATGGTGAAAATGCTGGAAGAGGCCGGTGTGCAGGCGATCTACGGCGCTTCCTTCGTCGATGTGGAGATGGAGCCCGACGGCGCCGCGCGTCGCATCACGCACGCGGTCATCGAGACGGTGGCGGGCCGCCAGGCCATTCGCGCAAAGGTGTTCGTCGAAGGCAGCGGCACGGGCGAAGTGGTGGCGCGCGCCGGTGCGCCCTTCGTGCGGGGCGGCGGCCGCCAGCCGGAGACCCTTACCGACGGCCAGAGCCGCCCGATTCCCGGCGGCCTGCTGTGGATCATGAGCGGCATTGACTTCGCCGAGACCGCCGCCTACCAGAAGCGCGAGAACGATCCCGCTCTCAGCAACCTGATCAACAAGGCGCGCGCCGCCGGCGACATCCCGCCGGAGCTGTACCGGCCCCGCCTGGCGGACAAAGGCGTCTACGGCGACCACTACATCGGCCATCCCACCGTGGACATGAGCCCGATCCAGGGACCCGGGACCTTCATCCTGTGGCAGAACGTGCCCTACGAGTGGGCGCTGCACATGGACGACGACGCCGAGCATGCCTCGCGCGCCAAGAAGGAGCTGCGGCGGCTGATCGACGCCGAGGCGCGCTTTCTCACGAAGTACGTGCCGGGCTTCCAGAACGCCTTCATTTCGCACGTGGGCCGCTACGTGGGCGTGCGCGACGGGCGCCATCCGATCGGAGAGTACGTGTTCTCCATCGATGACGCGCGCGAGGGCCGGCGTTTCCCGGATGCGGTCACGAAGCCGATGACCAAGACCTTCTTCTGGGACGCTTATGCGAAGTACACCTTCGAGGTGCCGTTCCGCTGCTTCCTGCCCAAGGAGGTGAACAACCTGCTGCTGACCGGCGCCTCGTTGTCGTTCACCTTCGAGACCATCTTCATGGTGATGCGCAACTTCCCCTGGTGCACCCAGACCGGCGAGATCGCCGGCCTGGCCGCCGCCAGGGCCGTCCGGCGCGGCATCTCACCCAAGCAGCTGCAGTGGACAGAGCCGATCTTCTGAGGAGACACGTCCCATGCCGACCCGCAGGAGGCTCTTGGCGGGCGCAGGTGCAATTCCTCGCCGCCGCCAAGGCCGACCCGCTCAAGGGCAGCATCGGTACGTCCAGCATGAGCAGTGCGGCGCCCTGCTGATGCTGCGACTGCGCCAGCTCTCCAGTTTTGTTCGACAGGCTTCTTCGTGCGCGGCGGAGTCGATGGAACGGGGACCCGCGGAGGTTCGCAACCCTGTAGGTCGTCTCCGACAGTGGCGAACTCGCACAGCCGACAAGGTCAGTGGATTTGCAGAATCACCATGCAGTAGGCCGCTGAAGGTAGCCCAGGCGTAGCCGTTGCACCGGGCTTGGCGGCACCGTACCCGCCCCCGAAACTCGCGCGAACAGGTGAGCGCATGATCGGCCTCACACGGCTCGCGCGCATTCCCCCGCGACGAGATCAAGATGAATCGGAACCGAATGTCCAGAATTCCTGCGCGCGCCCTGGCCGGCGTTCTACTGGGCGCCAGCGTTGGCTTCGCTGCAAGCCTGCTGCCGGTATGGGCTGCCGCCCCATCAGCCGAGGCGCCCAAGCTGACCCGTACCGTCGTGATGACGGGCTTGCAGAACCCGTGGGACATTGCCTTCACGCCCGACGGCGTGATGCTGTTTACCGAGAAGTGTCGCGGCGTATCGGCTCGCCTTGCCGACGGAAAGACGGTCCGGCTGTTCGGCACCACCGGCTCGGCTGTCGTGGCGCCGGATCTGTTTTGCCAAGGCCAGAGCGGTGTGCACGGCATCGTGGTCGATCCGGATTTCGCCAAGGGAAAACGCGACATCTATGTGTTCATGGCATCGAGCTTGCGCACACCGGCCACCAACAGGGTTGTCCGCTTGACCCTCAACGCCGACGCAACGAGTGTCAGCAACCGTACCGACATCATCGAGGACATTGCCTACAAGCATGCGGCCAATGGAGCTGGAGCCGCCGGCGCCCACAGCGGCGGGCGAATGCGTTTCGGCCCGGACGGATATCTGTACGTCACCACCGGGGACAACCACAACGCAACGCTGCCCCAGGACCTGAAGCGTCTCGGAGGCAAGGTGCTGCGCGTGAACCGCGACGGCGCGGCGGCGCCGGGCAACAACACGCCGGCCGGAGGCGACCCGCGCATCTTCACTTACGGTCATCGCAACGTGCAGGGCATCACCTTCCGGCCGGCGGGGCAGCCCGACGCCGGCCGGCCGTTCACCGCCGAGCACGGACCGAACCACAGCGACGAAGTCACTGCGCTGGTCGCGGGTGGGAACGCCGGATGGGATCCGCAGAATCGTCCGGGACTGCGTTGCCCCGACGACTACTGCGGCTACGCGGGCAACCCCAACACGATGCCGATGACCGACACCCAGCGCTTTCCCGACGCGATGCCCCCAAGCTGGGTCTACAACGGCAGTGGCCGCGGAATGGACTCGGCGCTGTTTCTCGACGGAGAACAGTGGAAGGGATGGAACGGCCGCTTGCTCGTGAGCTTGATGCGCGGGCAAAGGATCGTGGTGCTCAAACTCGACGAGCGCGGCATGGCGGTCGATGATGCGACCGTCGATCTGCCTTCGACGCGAACCCGCACGCTGGTGCAAGGCCCCAAGGGGAATCTCTACACCGCCAACGACGACGGCGAGATCTGGCGCGTCGTTCCGAACTGATACCAGCTGCCCAAGGTGCTGCGGCGCAGGAGCTGCTTGCCGTCTCCGGTGTTCAGCCCTTCGCCAAGGTCTGGATCAGCGCCATGATGTTGCCCTCACTGTCCTTGAACCAGGCTGCCTTGGCGCCGCCAGCGGTGATGGCTCCCTGCGGGCTGCGTTCGCCGGGCATGTCGTCATAACGCTCGAACTGCACACCGCGGGCTTTGAGCCTCTGCATTTCCGCGTCGATGTCCTGCACTGACCAGAAGGCCTGGCTGGCGTGTGAGGTGCCGGCGTTCGGCGTGGGGTAGAGGAAGGCGGCCGTGCCGCCGCCGAACTCGTACACGACACCTCCGTTCGTCTCCTCCTTCGGGCGCAGCCCGAGCGTGTCCTCATAGAACCGGCGCGCGCGGGCAATGTCCTTGGCCGGGATGTACGAGTACATCGGGGAAGCCTGCAGCATCACCTGTTCTCCACCACGACCTGGAAGCCGCCGAAGATCATGCGCTGGCCATCGAAGGGCATGTCCTTCATCTCCTTGATCCGCGGCTCGTCCATGAACTTCTTCATGCCATCGTCGCGCACGGCCTTGGACGGCCAGGTGATCCAGGAGAACACGACGGTTTCGTCCGCCTTGCGCTGGACGGCCATCGGAAACGAAGTGACCTTGCCTTCCGGCACGTCGTCGCCCCAGCACTCCACGACCTCCAGGGCTCCGAGCTCCCTGAAGACTTGTGCGGCCACGGCGGCATGCTGGAGGTACTCCTCCTTCCTGGCAGTGGGCACGGCAATCACGAATCCATCGACGTAGTTCATGAGCGTTCTCCTGTTGACGGCGCACGATTGTCACGCCATCCGGAGTACGACGCAGCACCACTGCAGCCGGGCATGAACCCATCATGTTTGCTGAGGTTGTACCTGCTGAGCCCAGGTCACCCTCACGCACGTACCGGCTCGCAGCCGCACCTTGGGCAGCATGTGCTGTGCTGTGCTGTGCTGTGCTGTGCTGTGCTGTGCTGTGCTGTGCTGTGCTTGCGGGTCGGGTACACCGGAATTTCGCCTTGCTCCTCGCCTCGCTTACGATGCCTCGGTGCCGATCACGCACTACACCTAGGAATTGGACGGTCGGTTTCCTCCGGCATCTCACCACCTCAGGAAAGGCAGACCGCATGAGTCCGACCTGGCCAGACATACCTTATTCGCCCTGGCGCGAGACCTGTTCGGCGCTGCACCTGTATGCGCAGATGATCGGCAAGTACCGCTTCGCCCACGCTCCCTGGCAGAACCATTCCTGGCACGCGACGCTCTACGTGACTGCGCGCGGCTTCACCACCTCGCTCGTGCCCGATGGATCGGGCGGGGTGGAGATCACCCTGGATCTCGTCGATCACGCAGTGGTAGGCGCGGCGGCCGACGGGAGAACGGCGCGATTTGCCCTCGGTCCGATGGCGGTAGCCGATTTCCACGCGCACTTCCTCCGACTGCTCGGCGAGCTTGGGGCTACGCCCGCTTTCCATGGACGGCCGAACGAGGTGGCGGACGCGTTGCCATTTGTCGAGGATCGCGTTGAGCGGCCATACGAGCGCGACGCCGTCAGCCGCTTCTTCCGCGCCAGCGTGTTGGCGGACCGCGTCTTGAAACGCTTCCGCACGGGGTTCCTGGGCAAGGTCAGCCCTGTGCACCTGTTCTGGGGCAGCTTCGACTTGGCGGTGACGCGCTTTTCCGGGCGAGACGCGCCCATGCACCCAGGCGGCATCCCCGCGCTGCCCGACGAAGTCACGCGCGAAGCCTATAGCCACGAGGTGTCCTCGGCCGGCTTCTGGCCGGGCGGCGGGCCGATCGACTATCCGGCCTTCTATTCCTACGCCTATCCCGCGCCGATCGGTTTCGCCGAAGCGCAGGTCGCGCCGGAGGGCGCCTTCTACAGCAGGGAACTCGGTGAATTTCTTCTGCCGTACGACGCGGTGCGGCAGGCCGCCGATCCGGAAGCGGCGCTGATGGCGTTCTTCGGCACCACCTATCGAGCGGCGGCCGACCTTGGCGGATGGAATGCCGGCGCCCTTGAATGCGCCATCGGCGAGCCACGCCGGCCGCGCGCGCTCCACCCCCTGAGAGAAGAGAAGGAGCAACGGTGATGGGCGAAACGCCGACTTCGAAGGACAGCTTCACGATCGTACGGGAAGAGGGATCGTCCAAAGGTCGCTACGTAGTGCGGCTGGGCGGCCACGAAGCCGAGATGACCTATTCGCGCACTGGCGAACGGATGATCATCATTGATCACACCGGCGTACCGGACGCACTGCGCGGCCGCGGAGTCGGTCTGGCGCTGGTGCGCCGCGGCGTGGAAGACGCGCGGGCGGAGGGTCGCGTCGTCATCCCGCTGTGTCCGTTTGCCAAGGCTCAGATCGCCCGTCACTCCGAATGGCAGGACGTGCTGAAGCGCTGACGGCGCGCGCGAAGAGGCCGAGGGGTAGTAGGACCTGCCTGGCGTTTGAAAGTGGCGCTGACGCGGCGTGCGGCGGACGGGACGCAGTGGGCCGCGGTTGCGCAGTCATCAACCCGCCAGACGTCCGCTTCCGGCCAGAAGAGCCTTTTCAGGGAAACCTATCGTCACCGGTCACCGGTCACCGGTCACCGGTCACCGGTCACCGGCGCACGAGCGCACGCGAACGGTCAAGGTATCGGCCGGCCAAGCCGGCGGCTTGCCCTCGAAATGGCGTAGTTCACCGAGCAGTACAGCATCGCCACCGCAAGGTACACGGGTACGAGAGACCGGTAGTTGGAGATCAGCACCTTGGCGTTCTGCATCAGTTCGCCGTACGTGACGACGTAGCCGAAGGTCGTGTCCTTGACCACGATCACCAGCTGTGCGACCAGTGCGGGGACGATGTAGCGCAGCGCCTGTGGAAACACGACATGAGCGAAGACGCGTGCTTCGCTGAGACCCAGCGCCCGGGCCGCATCGGTCTGGCCGCGGGGAACGGCGAGCACGCCTGCGCGGTACACCTCCGCGACCACGGCGGCGGTGCTCAGGCCCACGGGCAAGGTCAACATCCAGTAGGCACTCAGCTTGATCCCGACCGACGGAAGAACCAGGAAAAACACGTAGATGAGCAGCAGCGTCGGCACGCCGCGCAGGAATTCGATGATCGCGACGGCCGGCCAGCGCGCGAGCCGCAGCCGCGACTGGCGGCCCAGCATGAGCACCAGCCCGAGGACCAGTGCGATGGCGGCCGCCGCTGCCGCCGAAGCGAGCGTGCCGAGCAGGCCCTTGCCCAGGAAGATCCAGGTACTCTCCCAGGCGAAGAATTCCCAGAGCCTCCCTGCGAACTGGCCCGCGGCATGGAACCGGTAGACGATCCCTGCGGCCAGTACGAGCAGTGTTGTCGCGACGGTCACGCTCAGGGCGCGGGTGATGGCCCGCGCCCTGGGCCCCAGGTCGGCAAAGAGAATGTCTTCCACGGCGCGGCTCATCGCAGGATCCGCACCTTTTTTTCCAGGGTGGCGCCCGCCCAGGCGATGAGCAGGCCCGATACCAGGTACATCGCAGCAGCCACTGCGAAGGCGGAAATCCCGGCGGCGGAGTCGTTGGCGATCTTGGCCACCAGCGCCGTGAGTTCGCGGCCCGGCAGGGGGACCTGTGACGCCAACGACGTCGACAACATCAGCGCGATCAGCAGTGAGGTCATCGGTTGCACGACGGAGCGCATCGCCTGCGGCAGCACGATCGATGAGATGACCACCAGCGGCCGCATGCCCAGACTGCGGGCGGCCTCGATCTGGCCGCGATCGACCGTGTTGATGCCCGTGCGCAGATAGTCCGCCGTGAATGCGGAGCACACCAGGGTCAGGGTCAGGATCACGCTCGGCTCATAGTCGATCACGACACCGAGATCCGGCAGCGCGAACACGATGAAGACCAGCAGCGCGACGCTCGGAATGTTGCGGAAGACCTCGACGTAGCCGGTCAGCACGAAACGAAGTGGCCGCAGCGGCAGGAGCAGGGCCACCGTCACGACGACGCCGAGCGCGAAGCCGGCCACGAACGACAGCGCCGTGAGCTTCCAGGTGAGCAAGAGGGCCTGTCCGAAGGCAGGCCCGTAGTCGGCCAGCAGCCCGACGACACTCTCCATCGGTCAGGGGATCGGGGGCGGCGTCGGAACGTTCGTGCTGCCGGTGCGCTGTCCGATGGTCACCGTCCACAGCTTGGCCCAGGTGCCATCCGCCTCGATCTTCTTCAGGAAGTCATTGACGAAGGCTACGCCGTCCGAGCCCTTCGGCAGTCCGACGCCGTACTGGTCTTGCGGACCGAAGGGAGCACCAGCCAGACGCGTTTCGCCGGCGCCGAGGCTCAGGACATTCAGCAGCAGCGTGTAGTCGGTCACGTAGGCCGCCACGCGTCCCTGGCGCAGGGCGTCGAGGGCTTCCTGATGTGTCTGGAATTCCTGCACGACCGCCTTGGGCGCGAATTGCGCAAGGATCGCGGGCCCCGTCGATCCCGCCTGGGTGGCGACCCTCTTGCCGGCGAGGTCGTTGTACGACTGGATCGTCTTGTCGTTCTCCTTGACCAGCACCCCCGCCTGCGAGGTGTAGTAGGGCCCGGCGAAAGAGATCTTCTCCGCGCGGGCAGGGGTGATCGAATACGTCGCCAACACCATGTCCACCTGGTCGTTGATGAGCACCTGTTCGCGCGTGGACGACGTGACCTGCGTGAAACGGTACTTGGACCCGTCGCCCAGGATGTAGCGGGTGAGGAGCTGCGCCAGCCCCGCATCGAACCCGCGGATCTTGCCGTCCTTCTCGTTGAGCTGCGAAAAGAGGTTCGACGTCTGGGTGGCGCCGAGGCGCAGCGTGCCGGCCTGCTTGATCTTGCTTGCCCATGTGCTCGACGCGACGGTTGCCGCGTCGGCCACGGGGCCCTGAGCGACCAGCGAGTCGAATGCTGCCGCATTGATGGGTGTGGCTTGTGCAAAAAGCGGCGCACCGGTCACAACGGCCAGTGCGACCACGGCGGCTTTCAGGACGGATGGGATCGACATGGGATTCTCTCGGTTGGTGTGTACCGCCAGCGAATGTATAGCAGTCCTCCATTGGGGTGGTCCCTCGCGCCCGATGCCTTCTACGAGCCCTTCGCTCCGCGCTGCTCCGCCAAAGCGGCAGCAGCCCGCAATTTGTCTTTCCTGCTCGGCCTCTTTCCCTTGATGCCGCCGCTCCCGGGCGCGGCCTCGGGCGTGGGCACCGTCTCATCGACGGGCTCGAATCCCGCCACCCGCTCACGCGGCAACAGGAGCTTCATCCGCTTCTCGATCAGCCGGAAATGCGCTTGCGTGCCCGCACTCGCGAAACTCACGGCGAGTCCGCCGGCGCCCGCGCGGCCTGTGCGGCCGACGCGGTGCACGTAGTCGTTTGCGGAGCGCGGCAGGTCGTAGTTGACGACCACCTGCAGGCCGGGGATGTCGATGCCGCGGGCCGCCAGGTCGGTGGTCACCAGTACATGCCAGCGGCTGTCCTTGAACTCCGCCAGCACCTCGCTGCGGCGCGTCTGGCTCATGTCGCCGTGCAGGGGTGCGGCGCGCACGCCGCGGTCGTGAAGCTTGCGCGCGACGTGTTCGGTGGCATAGCGGGTGGCCACGAACACCAGCACGCGCCGCCAGCCCTCCTGCTTGACCAGATGACGCAGCAGCTCGGTTCGGCGCGGCGCGTCCACTGCGATCGCTCGGTGGACGATCGCGGGTTCGAGGCGTGGCTCGGCGGTGGCATCGACCCTCGCCGGGTCGCGTAGCAACCCATCGGCCAGCGCCTGCACCTCCGGCGGAAAGGTCGCCGAGAAAAGCAGGTTCTGCCTGCGGGCCGGCAGTGCAGCCAGCACACGTTCGCGTTCGGCTGAAAAGCCCAGATCCAGCAGGCGGTCGGCCTCGTCCAGCACCAGTGCCTCGACGGCGTCGAGCCGTACCGCATTTCTCTCCAGCAGGTCGAGCAGCCGCCCCGGTGTGGCCACCACGATGTCCGCGCCGCCACGCAGCGCCATCATCTGCGGGTTGACCGAAACGCCGCCATGAAGCACCGCGACCTTGAGCGCACGAGGGCAGCACGATCCCAGCCGGCGGAAAGTCTCTCCTACCTGTCCCGCCAGTTCTCGCGTCGGCACCAGCACGAGCGCGCGCACCCGCCGGTATGCATGCTGCCGACCATTGATGAACCGCTGCAGCAACGGCAGCGCGAACGCGGCGGTCTTGCCGGAGCCGGTCGGCGCCAAGGCGAGCAGGTCCTGGCCACGCAGCAGGAGCGGGATGACTTCGACCTGGATTGCGGTCGGGAACGCATAGCCCGCTTCGGCGCACGCATGCAGCAGCGGCGCGGACAGCCCCAGCGACTCGAAGCTCGTGGCGCTCATGGCGACCGGTGCAGCCTGGGCGCAGAGAGCGCTTGCAGGTTTTCGGTGATGGCGGCATCGACATCGCGCCACTTTCCCGTCAGCCGAGCGGCGTCGAGCGCTTTCTCCAAGGCTCGCAGGTCGCGGACGCTGGGCGCCACCTTGATCTGGGCGATCGCGGCCGTCGGGTTGCCGGCGCGCAGTAGAGCCAGGATCTTGCCGGGCCAGACGGGGGATTGACTCACGGGATTCTTCGGTCAGGGGGGAGGCGCATTGTCCGCCAGAGCGCTGTGAAATGATCGGACCATGTCCTCAGCACTCCAGACAAGCTTCGAAACGCTTCCCCTGCCGCCCGCCACGCTGGCCAACCTGCGCCGCCTCGGCTACCTCGAAATGACAGCCATCCAGGCCGCCAGCCTGCCGGCCGCGCTCCTGGGCAAGGACCTGATCGCACAGGCCAAGACGGGCAGCGGCAAGACTGCCGCATTCGCGCTGGCCCTGCTGGCGAACCTCAACGCGCGCCGCTTCGCCGTGCAGGCATTGGTGCTGTGCCCGACGCGTGAGCTGGCGGACCAGGTCACCACCGAGATCCGCCGCCTCGCCCGCGCCGAGGACAACGTCAAGGTCATCACGCTTGTCGGCGGCGTACCGTTGCGAGGGCAAACCACCAGCCTGGGGCACGGTGCGCACATCGTGGTCGGCACCCCCGGTCGCGTCATGGATCACCTTGACCGGGGCAACCTGCAGCTCGACGGCCTCAACACTCTGGTGCTCGACGAAGCAGACCGCATGCTGGACATGGGGTTCGCCGATGACATCGCCAGGGTGGCCCGACAGTGCCCCCCGCAGCGGCAAACCCTGCTGTTCTCGGCAACCTATCCCGAAGGCATCGCCAAGCTCGCGGCGCAGTTCCTGCGCCAACCCGTCACGGTGAAAGTCGAAGCGCAGCACGGCGACGAGCAGATCGAGCAGCGTTGGTACGAGGTATTTGAATCCCAGCGCCTGGGGCAGGTAGCGCGACTTCTGGACCACTTTCGTCCGGCCAGCACGCTCGCGTTCTGCAACACCCGGGCGCGTTGCCGCGAACTGGTGGAACTGCTGTTGGCGCAGGGCTACAGTGCGCTCGCCCTGCATGGCGATCTGGAGCAGCGGGAACGCGACCAGGTGCTCGTGCGCTTCGCGAACGGCAGCTGCTCGGTGCTGGTCGCCACCGACGTGGCAGCGCGGGGACTGGACGTCGCTGGTCTGGCTGCCGTCATCAACGTGGACGTGCCGGTCGATCCCGAAGTGCACGTGCACCGGATCGGCCGCACCGGCCGAGCCGGACAGACCGGCCTGGCGCTCAGCCTGGCGAGCCTCGACGAAATGGGCGCGGTGGGGCGCATCGAGCAACTGCAGGGGCGGGAATCGGTATGGCACGAGCTGACCGAGCTCTCGACCCCGTCGAGTGGCCGCCTGCTGCCGGTCATGGCGACCATCCATTTGCAAGCCGGACGCAAGGAGAAGATTCGCCCCGGCGATGTGCTGGGCGCTCTGACAGCCGACCTGGGCTACACCCGGGAGCAAGTGGGCAAGATCGACATCAACGAGTTCGCCACCTATGTCGCGGTGGAACGCGGCATCGCGCACGAGGTCGTGGCGCGCTTGAACGAGGGGCGCATCAAAGGCCGCAGCATCAAGGCGCGGTGGTTGAAGGAGTGAGCAAAGGCATCCGCTTCGACGCACGCTGCCGTCACGATCGCACGTTTTCTTCGGGCCTTGGCTTCACGCCCGAACGGTGACGTTGCTTCGAACTTCGTGGTCCTTGCGTGAGCTGCATGCCTGTGGACCGGTCCGGAAAGCAATTCCTGTCGAGTACGATATTTGTTCCAGAAAGAGGAGTGGATTTCATGAAGAAAATCGCACTGGGACTGATTACCGTTGCAACCCTCGCCGGTTGCGCATCGGTGAAGATGGAGCCGAAGGAAGCCTCCGACAAGGCAAAGCAATTCGCTGCTCCGGCGGCCGGCGTGGCGGGTGTCTACGTTTACCGGGACAGCTTCGTAGGCAAGGCGCTCAAGAAAGACGTCTGGATCGACGGCAAGTGCATCGGCGAGTCTGGCCCGGACGTGTTCTTCTACACCGAAGCGGCGCCGGGCAAGCACACCTTGTCAACCGAATCCGAGTTCTCGCCGAACGACTTGGCCATCATGCTGGAGGCCGGCAAGAACTACTTCTACCGGCAGTTCATCAAGATGGGGCTGGTGAAGGGCGGGGCGGATCTGGAAGCTGTTCCCGAAGCCGAAGCCAAGCCCGCCATCGCGAAGCTGGAACTTGCTTCCGGCGGCGCTTGCAGCGGCGCCTACGCCAAGTAGGAAATGCAGGCCGCGCATCTCTCTGCGCGGTGAGCGGCGCCTACTGCTCCTGCGCTGCGAGACTCGCGCCGGTGGGGGGCGGTCGGCGGCGCGGCGCAGGCAACTTCGAGATTCCCGGAGTGCCTCGGCCCAAAAGAAAAAGGCCTTGTAGAACAAGGCCTTGAAAAGATTGTGGTGGAGAGGAGGAGGATCGAACTCCCGACCTTCGCATTGCGAACGCGACGCTCTCCCAGCTGAGCTACCCCCCCACAACGGACGCATTCTAACCCGAAGGAATCGCCGATTCGTCCTCGGGGCCGCCGCTGTGTGCGGCCTTCGCGGCACAACGTGGGCGGCGAAGCTTCGTTCGCGCCGGGTCGGGCTTGCGCTATGGTTGCGCTGCAGCAGGGGCTTGCCCGGCTGCACGAGAGCAGCGGGCCGCCCCGGCTCGCAACCGACACCTTCACCCTACCTGGCAGGAGAGCGCATGCAGCTTGACGACCCCGAGTGGCTCGAGGAGCAGTACAACAACCGCACCCGCGTGCCCGATTTTCCGGAGCACTTCGCGCGCTGGGCGCGCGACTCGGAGCGGCTGCGCAGCGAGGTGCCGTGCTCGCTGGACATCGCCTACGGCGACGCGTCCGGCGAGCGGCTCGATGTCTTCCCGACGCGCCAGCGCGATGCGCCCGTGCTGGTGTTCATCCACGGCGGCTACTGGCGCGCCCTCGACAAGAGCGACCACTCCTTCGTTGGCGCTGCGTTCGCCCGGGCCGGCGCCTGCGCCGTGGTGCCGAATTACGACCTGTGCCCGGCCGTCACGATCCCGCAGATCGTGATGCAGCAGGTGAGGGCGCTCGCCTGGACCTGGCGCCATATCGCCGAGCACGGCGGCGATCCGCGGCGCATCGTCGTGGCCGGGCATTCTGCCGGCGGCCACCTGGCAGCCATGCTCATGGCGTGCGACTGGCCGGCTTTCGATGGCGGCCTGCCCGAGAACCTGGTGGGAAAGGCGCTGGCGATCTCGGGGCTGTACGAGCTGGAAGCGCTGCGCCGCACGCCGAGCCTGCAGGCTTCGCTGCAACTGACGCCGCAGCAGGTGCGCATGGCCAGCCCCGCTCTGCTGCCGCCGCCGCGAGGCGGAGCGCTCTACACCGTGGCGGGTGCCGAGGAAAGCGCGGAGTTCCTGCGGCACAACGCGCTTATGCAGCAGGCATGGGGCGCGGCACGGGTGCCGGTGTGCGAGGCGCTGCCCGGGCTGAACCACTTCAGCATCCTGGAGGACCTGGTGAACCCCGGAACGCGCTTGAACGCCCTGGCGCTGGAGTTGCTGGGGCTTTGAAATCCACTGCAGGGTCGCCGGCTCCGGCGACGCCTGCAGCGATCACATCAGCAGGTGCTCGCCCGCGTTGTCCCCACCGAGGATGACGTAGTTCACCTTGCGGATGTCCAGCAGCTTGCGACCGCCCGAATAGCTGATCGAGCTCTGGACGTCTTCCTGCATCTCGCGCAGCGTGTCGGCCAGGCGGCCCTTGACCGGCTCGAGGATGCGCTTGCCTTCGACGTGCTTGTACTCGCCCTTGTTGAAGTCCGAGGCGCTGCCGTAGTACTCCTTGAACAGCTTGCCATCGACTTCCACCGTGCGGCCGGGAGACTCTTCGTGCCCGGCCAGCATGGACCCCACCATGACCATGGTGGCGCCGAAGCGGATGCTCTTGGCGATGTCGCCGTGTTCGCGGATGCCGCCGTCCGCGATGATCGGCTTGGTCGCCACGCGGGCACACCACTTGAGCGCCGAGAGCTGCCAGCCGCCGGTGCCGAAGCCCGTCTTCATGCGCGTGATGCAGACCTTGCCCGGGCCGATGCCGACCTTGGTGGCGTCGGCGCCCCAGTTCTCCAGGTCGATCACGGCCTCGGGCGTGCCCACGTTGCCTGCGATCACGAAGCTCGAGGGCAGCCTTTTCTTGAGGTGGGCGATCATGCGCTGCACGGTGTCCGCGTGGCCGTGCGCGATGTCGATGGTGATGTACTCGGGCGCCAGGCCTTCGGCGGCCAGCTTGTCCACGGTGTCGTAGTCGGGCTGCTTCACCCCCAGCGAGATGGAGGCGAAGGCCTGCTGCTCGCGCATGCGGCGCACGAAGGCGACGTTGTCGAGATCGAACCGGTGCATGACGTAGAAGTAGCCGTGCTGCGCCAGCCAGGCGCAGATGGACTCGTCCACCACCGTCTTCATGTTCGCCGGCACGACCGGGATGCGGAAGCTGCGCCCGCCGAGCTCGACGCTGGCGTCGCATTCGGAGCGGCTTTCCACGCGGCATTTGCGCGGCAGCAGCAGGATGTTGTCGTAGTCGAAGATTTCCATACCAGGGCTCCGTGGAACTGTTGTGAGAACAGGGAGAGCGCTTGGACGTTGGCCCGGTGACCGGCGCGCGAGGAAGGAGCGGGCGCGCCAAAAAGAAACCGGGCCTCGATGCTTGGGCCCGGTGCGCGATTCTACCGCCGCCCTTCCTGGTGGCGGCATCGCGATTCCGAGATGACCCTGATACGTCCCCGTGCATCTTCCACCCAGCCCACCACCCGCAGCCGCTCTGGCCTGGCGCCCTCCGGCACGCGCATCGACCGCATCTCCAACAGCTTCTGCTCCTCTGAGCGGCTCGGCGGTCTGGAGCCGGTCCAGGGCGGCTGGAGGGCGGCGCGCACCAGGTTGCGTTCCACTTGCGTGCCCTCCGTGCCGGCGGGGATGGTCTCCACCAGCAGCAGCCAGGCTTTCCAGGGCGCGCGGCCCGCCGGGCGCAGCTCGATGGAAGTGCCGATGTAGTCGTTGAACGGCATGCCGTGCGAGACCCGCAGCGTGCGCGCCGAGGCGACCAGCGGCGACTTCAGGCGTTCCAGCCGCGACGGCGCCTGCCGCCCATGCTGGGCCAGCCGCTCCAGGGCTTCGGGCAGGGCCGCCGCAGAGAGCGGCGCCTCGTCGCCCTCCTGGCCCGGCACGATCCAGTCCAGCGCCAGCTCGCGCGGGCCCACCGGCGCGGCCGCCGGGTCGGCCCAGCAGGTGGCGCAGTCGGCGTTGATGAAGCGCTCGACCAGGGCGCGCGGGCGCGGCTGGCCATCGCTCGCACAGTAGCCCTCCTGCGCGTGGGAGGGCAGCGCCAGGAGGGCGGCGGCGCACGCGCAGGACAGCACGCGCGCCAGGCGCGGCAGCAGGGGCTTGTGTGTCATCGGGCTGGACGCTCGCTTTCTACAATGCCGCATGTTCCCAGAGTTTCAGCCATCCGCGGCCGCCGCGGGCGACACGCCGTCTTCCTCGCCGCTGCTGCGGCACCTCAACGACGAGCAGCGCGCGGCGGTGGGCCTGCCGGCCGAACATGCGCTGATCCTGGCGGGCGCCGGTTCGGGCAAGACCCGCGTGCTCACCACCCGCATCGCCTGGCTGCTGTCCACGGGCCAGGTCTCGCCCGGCGGCATCATGGCCGTCACCTTCACCAACAAGGCGGCCAAGGAGATGATGACGCGCCTGTCCACCATGCTGCCGGTGAACGTGCGCGGCATGTGGATCGGCACCTTTCACGGCCTGTGCAACCGCTTCCTGCGCGCGCACCACAAGCTGGCGCAACTTCCCCAGGCGTTCCAGATCCTCGACACCCAGGACCAGCTCTCGGCCATCAAGCGCCTGATGAAGCAGCACAACGTCGATGAGGAGCGCTTTCCGGCCAGGGAGCTGCAGTGGTTCATCGGCGGCTGCAAGGAGGAGGGCATGCGCCCCGGCGACGTGCCGGCGCGCAGCGAGGACGACCGGCGCAAGGTCGAGTTCTATCAACTGTACGAAGCGCAGTGCCAGCGCGAGGGCGTGGTCGATTTCGGCGAGCTGATGCTGCGCAGCTACGAGCTGATGCGCGACAACGCACCGGTGCGTGAGCACTACCAGCGGCGCTTTCGCCACATCCTCATCGACGAGTTCCAGGACACCAACCGGCTGCAGTACCTGTGGATCAAGGCCTTCGCGGGCACAGGCAACGCGGTGTTCGCGGTGGGCGACGACGACCAGAGCATCTACGCCTTCCGCGGCGCGCGCGTGGGCAACATGGCCGATTTCGTGCGCGAGTTCGCGGTGCGCCACCAGATCAAGCTCGAGCAGAACTACCGCAGCTTCAGCAATATCCTCGACTCGGCGAACGCGCTGATCAGCCACAACAAGGGACGCCTCGGCAAGAACCTGCGCACGGACCAGGGGCCGGGCGAGCCGGTGCGGGTGGTCGAGTCGCCCACCGACCTGGCCGAAGCGCAATGGGTCGTGGAGGAGATCCGGCACCTGGCCGGCAGCCTGGCGCGCCACGAGATCGCGCTGCTCTATCGCAGCAACGCGCAAAGCCGCGTGCTCGAGACCGCGCTGTTCAACGCCGGTGTGCCTTACCGCGTCTATGGCGGCTTGCGCTTCTTCGAGCGCGCCGAGATCAAGCACGCCCTGGCCTACCTGCGGCTGCTGGAGAACCCGAACGACGACACCTCGTTCCTGCGGGTGGTGAACTTTCCGCCGCGCGGCATCGGCGCGCGCAGCATCGAGCAGCTGCAGGACGCCGCACGGGCGGCCGGCTGTTCGCTGCACGACGCGGTGAGCGCCACCACCGGCAAGGCCGGCGCCAACCTCATGGCCTTCGTCGCCAAGATCGACGTCGTGCGCGAGCAGACGCAGGGGTGCAGCCTGCGCGAGATCATCGAGCTGGTGCTGCGGCACTCGGGGCTGGTCGAGCACTACCGCGCCGAGCGCGATGGCGCCGACCGCATCGAAAACCTGGACGAACTGGTCAACGCGGCGGAGAGCTTCGTCACCCAGGAAGGCTTCGGGCGCGATGCCGTGGCGCTGCCGGTCGATGAACTCGGCGCCAACCTCAGCCAGTCGCCGGCAAGCCAGGGGCTGGACCCCGCGCAGCCCGTCATCGACGAACCCTTGGCGCCCCTCGCGCCCGATGCCGAGACCGGCGAGACCCTGTCGCCGCTGGCCGCCTTCCTCACCCACGCTGCCCTGGAGGCCGGCGACAACCAGGCGCAGGCCGGCCAGGACGCGGTGCAGCTCATGACCGTGCACGCGGCCAAGGGGCTGGAGTTCGACGCGGTGTTCGTCACCGGCCTCGAGGAGGGGCTGTTCCCGAGCGATCGGTCGATGTCCGACCTGGACGGCCTGGAGGAAGAGCGACGCCTGATGTACGTGGCCATCACCCGCGCGCGCCAGCGGCTCTACCTCAGCTACTCGCAGACGCGCATGCTGCACGGGCAGACGCGCTACAACGTCCGCAGCCGCTTCTTCGACGAACTGCCCGAGCACGCGCTGAAGTGGCTCACGCCGCGCAACCAGGGGCAGTTGCAGGGCCGATCGGCCTTCGGTTTCGGCGCGGGCTATCCCAGCACGCGCGGCGGCGGACGCGACCATGCGCCCGCCACCTTCGCCAGTCCGCCCGTGCCGGCACAGAAGGAGCCGCCGGCCCACGGGCTGCGCGCCGGCATGAAGGTCTTTCACACCAAGTTCGGCGAGGGCAAGGTGCAGACGCTGGAGGGCAGCGGCGAAGACGCGCGGGCGCAGGTCAATTTCCCGCGCCATGGCGTGAAGTGGCTGGCGCTGAGCGTGGCCAAGCTCACGCCGGTGGACTGAGCGAAAGGGGAGGGACTGCAGGGCTGCGATCACCGCACCGCGTACCGCCGTGTCGCGCCGGGTGCTGCGGCCGCGCCTGCCGGCTCACGCAGGTGCTGTTCGGGCGCCGGCGCATGACCTGTGCAGCCGGTCGTCCGCGTCCAGGCGCTTCAGCCCTCCACGTGCTGCCACTGCTCCTCGGTCAAACCCCGCAGGTAGCCCAGGGCGTCCGGCAGCAGCCCGTGGGCCTCGGCCCACTGAAGCTGGTCGCGCAGCACCATGCGCCTGGCCAGGAACGAGGTCGGCTCCCGCTGATCACTGGCGGCCGGCGGTGGCGGCGGGCGGTCGCCGGCTGGTGCACGCGCCAGCAGCATGTCGTGCAGCTGCTGCCACGCGACCGGTCGCGGGCATACGCGGTTGTAGCGGCGGGCCTCGACCATGGCGTCGTGCAGGCTGAGCGGGCCGGTGGGTGACTGCGGCGGTGCGGCCAGGCGGCCTGCGGGGCCTGCGTGGCCGGAGTCCGGCTGGGTCGGTGCGAAGTCGGTGCCGGGCGTGGGCGCCGTGGTGCCTGCGTGCTGCGGCCCGTCCGCAGGCGACGGCAGGTCGCGCAAGCGCTCGAACTCAGCCCAGGCCGTGGCGGAGTCGAGCTCGAGCGCCGCGGGCACCGACGGCCTGTCTCCCGCAAAGCGCGCGGGCCGCAGGTAGTCCGGCTTGGACGGAGGGCTGCTGTCGCTTTCCATGGTGGTGGGCTCCGGGTGATGGCCCCGCAGCGGCAGCAAGCGCGTTCCCGTGCAAGTTCCCCAGGGGCAGGCGCGACAATGGCACAGCGGATGGGGTGGCGTCAATGGCGGATCTGAGCTCCCGCCAGCCCGTCGCGATCAGGGGGCCTGCTGCTGCTCGGGCGCCTCGACCACGTCCTCGGAGACGAAGCTGTCGCGGAAGGTGAAGTAGATGGAGCAGGAGAACATCGCCGCCAGCATCAGGGCCACCGGCATCATCATCGCCTGTGCCAGGCCGGGCCCGCCCAGAATGCCGCCCAGCAGGCCCATCAGGGAGCCTGCCCCGAGGAACAGCGCCAGCCAGGACAGGCTGAACACGACGTGTGCGCCGAAGTTGCGCACCACTGCAACCATGCTGAAAAACAGGCTCTTGGCGGGGGTGATGCCGTGCCAGTGCACCAGGGCCGGCGCATGCCAGAACATGAGGAAGAGGGGGGCGTGCAGCACCAGGGCCAGCAGCGTGCTGGCGTCGAACTGGCCGGGCTGGGGATCCTGAGGCGCGCCCGCAATGAGCGCAGCGAGGCCCGACGCGACAATGGAGCCGGTGGTGTAGATGGCCCCCAGCACCAGCATGGCACGGGCACGCTGGCGGCCGGCGCGAAAGGCGCTGATCAGCACCGACGGCATCGGGAAGCGGCCGCGGCTGGCCTCGGCGGTGGCAGCCATCAGGCCCAGGGTGGCCGCGGGCACCAGCAGCCCGCCGATCACCACGCCGATGACCGGCACCTGCGACAGCACCAGCACCGCCGTCATGTACATGAAGAACAGCCCCGCCAAGGCCAGCGGCTGCCGGAAGAAGGTGCGCAGGCCCAGCCGGACCCATTCGATGCCGGTGCGCGGCGGGACCACATGGAGTTTCATCGGCTCATGAATTTACCTGACTCAAGCCCGGGGCCTGCTTTCAGGGGTGCAGGGGACGGGCGATGCGCTCGCGCAGCACCCGCTCGAAGTGAGCCGGATCGTGCGGCTGGAGCATGCTGGCTTCGCGGGGCAGGTGAAAGTCCCACAGGCGCGAAATCCAGAATCGCAACGCGCCCGCGCGCAGCGTGGCCGGCAGCAGCTGGCGTTCGGGCCCGGTGAGCGGACGGCGCGCGGTGTAGGCGCCGAGCAGGGCCGCCGCGCGTTCGCCGTCGTGGCGGCCGGTGGCCAGGTCGATGCACCAGTCGTTCAGGCAGACCGCCAGATCGAACAGCCAGGTGTCCACCCCCGCGAAGTAGAAGTCGAAACAGCCCGTGAGCACCGGACCGGCCGGGCCCTGGTCGAACATCACGTTGTCGCGGAACAGGTCGGCGTGGACGGGGCCGCGCGGCAGAGCCGCATAGGCGCTGCCGGCGGCTACGTGGTTCTGGTAGGCGAGCTCGCTGCGCAAGAGCGCGGCCTGCGCCTCCTGGAGATGCGGCAGCACCACCGGCACGGTTTCGTTCCACCACGGCAGCCCGCGCAGGTTGGGCTGCCGGCGGTCGTAGTCGCGAGCAGCGAGGTGCATGCGCGCAAGCACCTCGCCGACTTGCGCGCAGTGCGCCGGCCCGGGCGCCAGCTCGCTGTGGCCGGGCAGCCGATCGACCAGCGCCGCAGGCTTGCCGCTCACCGTGTGCAGGATGTCGCCGTTGCGATCGGCTTGCGGATCGGGCACCGGAATGCCGCGCTCCGCGAGGTGCTTCATCAGATAGAGATAGAAGGGCAGTTGCTCGGGTGTGAGGCGCTCGAACAGCGTCAGCACCCACTCCCGCTGCAGACCGTCCTGCTCGGAGGTGACGAAGTAATTGGTGTTCTCGATGCCGCCCTGGATGCCGCGCAGCGCGCGCAACTCTCCCAGGCGCAGCTCGCGCAGCAGGCGACTCGCCTCGTCGGCGCTGACTTCAGTGAAAACGGCCATGGATGCAGCAGGAGATTCAGAAGCGCAGGACGTTCCACTTGCGCTGCCCGGCGGCGCTGGACGGGCCGTCGCGGGTGTCGGCCGGGCGGCCGCGCGCGGCGGGGTCGGACTGCACCTCGTACTCGGGCATGCCGCCCTTGGGCTGGACGGTGATGCGCTGGGTCTGGCCGCCGTAACGCAATTCGTCGATGCGGTTGGCGGCGTCTTCGTGCTGGAAACGCTCGACCTTCTGGTTGGTGCGGGGCTCCAGCGCCTCGCGCTGCGCCGGCGGGGTGGACGGCGCAAGCGGCGCCTGGGCGGCAACGAGGCCGGCCGACAGGGCGGCACCAAGGAACAGGAGCGGGGAGCGCATCGCCCGATTGTAGGAGCCTCGCGACAGGCCATTCCGAGCGGGCGGCACAATCGCGCCATGTCCGTGACCCTGCCCCATGCACACCCGGCCGACACCAAGACCCTGCTGCTGGTCGACGGCTCCAGCTACCTCTATCGCGCCTTCCACGCCATGCCCGACCTGCGGGCCGTGCCCGGCGATCCGAGCAGCCCGGCCACGGGAGCCATCCGCGGCATGATCAACATGCTGCAGAAGCTGCGCAAGGACGTGCGCGCGGATTACGCGGCGGTGGTGTTCGATGCTCCCGGCAAGACCTTCCGCGACGACCTGTACCCGCAGTACAAGGCCACCCGTTCACCCATGCCGGACGATCTGCGCTCGCAGATCGATCCCATCCACGAGGTGGTGCGCCTGCTCGGCTGGAAGGTCCTGTGGGTGCCGGGCGTGGAGGCCGACGACGTCATCGGCACGCTGGCCTGCGTGGCCTGCGAGCGCGGGGTGGACACCGTGATTTCCTCCGGCGACAAGGACCTGAGCCAGCTCGTCAACGAGCGCGTGGTCGTCATCGACACCATGAACGACCGGCGCCGCGACATGGCCGGCGTCGAGGCCGAGTTCGGTGTGCCCCCGACGCTCATGGTGGACTACCAGACGCTGGTGGGCGACGCCGTGGACAACGTGCCCGGCGTGGACAAGGTCGGCCCGAAGACAGCCGTCAAGCTGCTCAAGGAATATGGATCGCTGGACGCCTTGATCGCGCGTGCCGGTGAGGTCAAGGGCGCGGTGGGCGAGCACCTGCGCAACGCGCTCGAGTGGCTGCCCCGCGGGCGCGAACTGCTCACCATCCGCACCAATTGCGAGCTGGCCGAACACATTCCCGGCTTCCCCGACCTGGAGGACATCGTCGTCGGCGGCCAGGACACCGACAAGCTCAAGGTGTTCTATGAACGCTATGGCTTCAAGGGCCTGGTGCGGCAGCTGGAGACGCACGAAGTCCAGCCGGAGATGCTCAAGACGCAGAAGCTCCAGCCGGTGCGGACCGACGAGCCGGACGACGCGCAGGCGGGGTCGTCGCGCGTCACCAACCTGCAGTACGAGACGGTGAGCGACTGGCCGCAGTTCGACGCGCTGCTCGCCCGCCTCGAAGCTGCGCCGATCGTGGCACTGGACACCGAGACCAATTCGCTCGATGAGATGCGCGCCGAGATCATCGGCATCTCCTTCAGCACCGAGCCCGGCGTGGCGGCCTACCTGCCGCTCGGCCACGCCGGCCCCGATGGTGCGCAGCAGCTGCCGCTGGCCGAGGTGCTGGCGCGGCTCAAGCCCTGGCTGGAAGACCCGGCCCGCGCCAAGCTCGGGCAGAACACCAAGTACGACCGGCATGTGTTCGCCAACTACGGCATCGAGGTGCGCGGCTATGCGCACGACACCATGCTGCAAAGCTATGTGCTCGAAGTGCACAAGCCGCATGGCCTGGCGAGCCTGGCCGAGCGCCACCTGGGCCGCAGCGGCGTCGATTACGAAGACCTCACGGGCAAGGGCGCGCACCAGATCCCCTTCGCGCAGGTCGCCGTGGACAAAGCCGCCGAATACGCCTGCGAAGACGCCGAGCAGACGCTCGATGTGCACCTGGCCTTGTGGCCCAAGCTCGAGCAGGACGCACGCCTGCGCTTCGTGTATGAGCTGGAGCTGCAAAGCAGCGAGGTGCTCTATCGCGTCGAACGCAACGGCGTGCTGATCGACGGCCCCATGCTCGCGCGCCAGAGCGCCGAACTGGGCCAGCGCATGCTGCAGCTCGAGCAGCAGGCCTATGAACTCGCGGGCCAGCCCTTCAACCTGGGCAGCCCCAAGCAGATCGGCGAAATCTTCTTCGGCAAGCTGGGCCTGCCGGTGGTCAAGAAGACGGCAAGCGGCGCACCCAGCACCGACGAAGAGGTGCTGGAAAAACTGGCCGAAGACTTCCCGCTGCCGGCCAAGGTGCTGGAGCACCGCAGCCTCGCCAAGCTCAAGGGAACCTACACCGACAAGCTCGCGCAACTGGCCCACCCGCGCACCGGCCGCGTGCACACCCACTACGCGCAGGCCGTGGCCGTCACGGGGCGGCTGTCCAGCAACGAGCCCAACCTGCAGAACATCCCGGTGAAGACCACCGAGGGAAGGCGCGTGCGCGAGGCCTTCGTCGCTGCGCCCGGGCACGTCATCGCCAGCGCCGACTACAGTCAGATCGAGCTGCGCATCATGGCCCACCTGAGCGAAGACCCGGCCTTGTTGCGCGCCTTCACCGAAGGCCTGGACGTGCACCGCGCCACCGCCGCCGAAGTGTTCGGCGTCGCGCCCGACGCGGTCAGCAGCGAGCAGCGGCGCTATGCCAAGGTCATCAACTTCGGCCTAATCTACGGCATGAGCGCCTTCGGCCTCGCGCGCAACCTCGGCATCGACAACGCAGCTGCCAAGAGCTACATCGACCGCTACTTCCAGCGGTATCCGGGCGTGAAGACCTACATGGACGAGACGCGGCTGTCGGCCAAGAGCCGGGGGTATGTGGAGACGGTGTTCGGGCGCCGGCTGTATTTGCCCGAGATCAACTCACCGAACGGTCCCCGTCGCGGGGGCGCAGAGCGTGCGGCGATCAACGCACCCATGCAAGGGACGGCGGCGGACTTGATCAAGCTCTCGATGGTCAAGGTGCAGCAGACGCTGGAGGCGCAGGGGCGGAGCACGAAGATGATCATGCAGGTGCATGACGAGCTGGTGTTCGAAGTGCCTGAAAGCGAAGTGGCGTGGGTGCGGGAGGAGATTCCTCGCATCATGGCGGGGGTGGCGCAGCTGAGGGTGCCGCTGGTGGCGGAGGTGGGGGTGGGGGGGAATTGGGAGAGGGCGCATTGAGGGGCAAGTTGATTGAAGACTCTTCTGCGGTCGCAGGCTGCCTCCTTCTGCTGACGCGCTGGCTAACCTTTTCCACCCAGTAACGGGAACATCGTACGGACGGCCTGAATCATCACTGGCCCCAACAACACCATGAGAATGGCGGGGAAGATGCACAGCACAAGGGGAAACAGCATCTTCACCGGAATCTTTGCAGCGAGTTCTTCGGCACGTGTCTGTCGCTTGTGACGCAGGTCGTCTGAAAAGACTCGCATGCTGTCGCCGATGTCGGTACCGAACCTGTCGGCCTGTGTCAGCATGCTGGCGAAAATACTGATTTCCTCAACACCAGTGCGCAGCGCCAAGTTCCGCAAAGCCTGTTCTCGGCTGACCCCGGCACGCATTTCAAGGTTTGTAATGAGTAGTTCCTCTGCCACGGCTGGGCTTTTGCGCTCAATCTCATCGGCTACCCGGTTCATGCTGGCGTCCAGACCCAAGCCTGCTTCGACACACACGAGCATCAGGTCTGCGGCGTCGGGGAAGCCCTCGAATACGTCACGCTGGCGACTCCTCACGAGCACATAGAGCACGAGGTTGGGGAGATAGCATCCAATCAATGCAGCGGAGAACACAAACAACAGAAGCTTATACGCTTCACTGTAGTTCGCGCTGCGCAGTAGCGTATAGGTGACGCCTGCTAGAAGCAGTGGAAGCAGCGACTTGGCCGCGAAGTAGAACGCAGGAGCGTCGGGGTGGCGAATGCCTGCGTTGAGCATTCGGATTCTGATGGGCGATGTCTCCCACTCTCCAGAGGGAACAGTCAGGCGGGCAAACCGCGCCGCCGCTTTTGCTGCCGTCTCGCTCCATCCGCTCTGCTGCTTGATCGGGACGGTATCTTGGAGACGCTGTTCCACTCGCGATGGCGATGCCCACACGAGAATGGCTGCGAGCGCCAGGACGCAACTTAGAAACACCAGGAGTGAGAGAACGAGCATGGTGACTCCAGTCAAACGCGAATGCGAGTTATGCGCCGCAGAAGCAGCGCGCCGAGGGCCATGACAGGAAGCACGTACTGGAGAATCTGTATGCCCAGCGGATCAGTCCATAGCGGGCTCATGAACTTCGGGTTGAACGCGTTCAGTACTGCTGCGAGCGCGAAGGGCAGCAAGCCCATGACCCAGCCCGACAAGCGACTTTCAGCCGAGAGAACCCGTACCTTGGCCTGCAACTTGAAGCGTTCTCGCATGAGTCGGCTAAGGCTGGTGAGAATCTCGGCGAGGTTCCCTCCGGACTCGCGCTGAATCAACACTGCCACGACGAAATAGCGCAAATCCATCAGAGGAATGCGGTCTGCCATATTGGTCAAGGCTTGCTGCTGGCTCACGCCATAGGTCACCTCGTCGTGCATGACCCGGAGCTCGCCGGCAATCGGCTCCGGCAACTCCTCTCCACCCATCTTTATGGACGAAGAAAAGGCATGCCCAGCCCGCAGCGCTCGTGCGATCAGGTCCAGCGCATCAGGCAGTTGTCGTTCCAGGGTGCTCAAGCGACGAGATCGCTTCCAACGCACGACTGCCAGAGGCAAACCAAAGAGCACGCCGGCTGCCAGTATTCCGAACACCGTTCCAGGAAATAGCGCTGAGAGGAACATCCAGCCTGCAGCCGCCAACGCGATAGAAGCCAGCAGCATCCCCGTTATCGTCCAGGAAAGCCCGGCTTGCCGGATCTGCGCGTCCAGCGTGCGTGCGGCACCGAACGAGCTCAAGCTTCGCTCCAGGGGCGATGCGTCTCCAAAGGAGCCCCGCCGCAAGATCGACTGGCGATCGGCGACCTTCGCGTGTGCGAACGCTTCCATCCGCGCGTTAAGTTTGCGAGCGGCCGGTCCACGAGCCGACCGCCATAGCAGGTACCCGGCTTCTGCGAGGAGCAGGACCGCAACGAAGACGAGTACCGACACCACGGCAACGCTGTTGGAAAGCAGGTCGAACAGCATGGAGCCCCCTACTGGTAGTGGCGTGTCGGATCGAACATTTGCTCGGACAGCTGGACTCCGTACGCCCGCAGCCGATCACTGAGCTTCGGTCGCACTCCTGTGGCGGCGAAATGTCCCACCACAAGCCCGTCTGGGCCAACACCTACCTGCTTAAAGGTGAAAAGTTCCTGCATCGTCACAACGTCCCCCTCCATGCCGGTGACCTCCTGGATGCTGGTCACCTTGCGGCGGCCATCGATGAGCCGGGATACTTGCACGACGAGGTTGAGTGCTGATGCGATCTGTTGACGCGCGGCCTTATGTGGCAGATTTAGGTTGGCCATGCCAATCATGTTCTCGAGCCGGGCCAAAGCATCGCGAGGCGTATTCGCGTGGATCGTGGTGAGTGAGCCCTCGTGCCCTGTATTCATGGCCTGCAGCATGTCGAACGCTTCGGCTCCACGAACCTCCCCAACGACGATCCGGTCTGGGCGCATCCGCAGTGCATTGCGCACCAGTGCACGCGGGGTAATTTCGCCGCGTCCTTCGATGTTGGATGGGCGGGTTTCGAGGCGGATGACGTGACGCTGCTGCAACTGAAGTTCTGCGGCATCTTCGATCGTCACGACACGTTCCCCGTCCGGTATGTAGCTGGACAGGATGTTCAGGAAGGTCGTCTTGCCCGCACCCGTACCTCCCGAGATCAGCACGTTCACCTTGGCCTTCACCAGGCCCTGAAGCAAATAAGCCATCTCCGGCGTAAGTGTCTTGAGCCCCTCTCCGACGAGGTCGTCCATGCGCAGCGGCGTATGCGCGAAGCGCCGAATCGACATCATGGGACCGTCGATTGCGATTGGCGGAATGACGGCATTCACGCGCGAGCCGTCTGGAAGACGGGCATCGACCATCGGACTCGATTCGTCAATTCGGCGGCCGACGAGTGACACGATCTTGTCGATGATGCGCAGCAGGTGCGCCTCGTCCTTGAAGGTGATGTCCGTCGGCTCGATGCGACCCCGACGCTCCACGTAGATCTGGCGATACGAGTTGACGAGGATGTCGGACACCGTGGGGTCGGCCATGAGCAGCTCCAACGGTCCGAATCCCATCATCTCGTTCTGGATGTCCCGCACGAGCGACTTGCGTTCTGCGTCGTTGATCGCCACCTGCTCTTCCGCAATCAAACGTTCAGCCGCCGTTGCGATCTCCTGTCGCAACGCAACGGCGTCCAAAGACTCCAGCGCCATCAGATCGAACTTCTCGAGCAGCTTCAGGTGCAGACGGCTCTTGAGTTCCTGATAACTGCTTGATCCGGCTGACGCATCTGCCGGTTTGGGCGCTCGGTCCGATGCCGGGGCTCCCAGCTTCTCGCGCAGACTGGCACCGCCCGCGCGGCGCTTTTCACCAAGAACAGTTGCTAGTGTCATCATGCGGCCTTGAAGAACCGGCCAAAGAGTCCCTTTGCTCTCTCCTGCCGGGGTTGAACGGTTTGTGCGAACTGCGCAATCTGGCGAGCAATCTGGTGCGAGCGAGCCGTCTTGGCCAGAGGTTCACCCTGGTTGATCGACGCGCGGACATCGCGGAACGAATTCGGAATGGTGTGCACCTTCAGCCGTCCAAGGCTTCGCTGGACGTGATCTACCCCGATCTCGGAGCTGCGCTCGTGCCGATTGAGTATCAGCTCGGATTTTTCATCCGCATAACCGAGCCCTCGAAACGCTTCGAGAAGACGGCTGGCGTGACGCACGTCCGGCAGGGCGGACTGGAGTACCAGGTAGATGCGTTCCGTAGCATCGAGCGCCCGCACGATGACTGGATCCAGCGAACGCGGGAGATCGAGCAGGACGAAGTCATATTGCGTCGTTGCAAGTGCGAGGAGCTTGTCCACGTGCTCGGGCTGGATCTCTACTGCCTGCCCCATGTCATCCGGCGCCGCAAGGATGCTAAAGCGCGGCGACACACGCGTAACGCTCGAAGCAAGCAGGGTTGCGTCCAGCCGTGTGATATCCCTGGCGACTTCAGCCACGGTCGAAGTGGGTTTGCTGTCGTGCACGAAGCTCAGTGCGTCGCCGAATTGAAGGTTCAAATCGATCAGCAATACGCTGTGCCTCTCGGTCAGGGACCATCCGAGGTTAGAGGCAACGAATGTAGCCCCCGCGCCTCCTTTCGGTGCCATGAAGGAAAGTACCCGGCCTTGCTGCAGCTGGGCGGCAGGCCCCTGGCGTCGCGCGGTGATGCGTTCGACCGCGGCGTAGAGCGCCGGCGCTGCCGGCGGGGAGGGAAGTACCTCGCGGACCCCGGCGCGCATGGCGCCTATCAGGAATTCCGGTGTATGCGTCGCACACAGAAGCAGGACGGCAGTCTGCGGGTGCGCATTTGTCACCTGTTCAACCTGTTGAAGCTCCGACACGTCGCAACACATGCCATCCACCAGAACGATGTCTGGATGCTGTTGCTGCACCACTTCCACAAGCCGGCTCTTCCCTCCCGCGCTGGATGTCACCTGATGCCCCACGGCCTTCAGTCGAGTTTCCAGTTCTGCGAGATGTTGTGGGTTCGGTGAAATGATGGAAATGTTCATGATGTGGAGTTGCAGAGAATGGAGTCACTGTGGTCGTCCTGCCGCATCACCTCGCGCGGCAGGTAGGTCTGAAACCGTGGCATCGCGAACGTCGGACGGACCAGTGTTCCGACCATGGGCGTAATCCACTGGAAATTCAGGTTCTCGATGCCGACGGTGACACCCTGGCAGGTCTCTGGCGTGCATGCCGGTGGGTCCCAGACGATCGAAATATCCGCGATGTGGGGCAGCACCCCACGCATTCGCGAACGAACTGCATCGCTATGCGCACTGGTGTTGTCGTGGCACACAACGGCGAAACGCGCTCCGGCACGCGTCGCCTCGTTGGCCGCGCCCCACATGAAGAGCATTCGGGAGAAATCCACAATGCCGAGAAGAAAGGTGAGGAACAGGATCATCACCATCGCGAACTCGATCGCGGTGGCTCCCCGCTGATTGGTCCGGTTCATATGAGGGGGCTCGGCATGGTTGCACTGATGATCGGAAACGGGATCATGCCGAGGTCCACCCAGAACACCGTGCCCCAGAGCGGCACGAACTGGTAGCCCTGAATCCGCACCGTTACCACGTTCACCGTGGGCGCCGCACCGATGACGGACCACACAGGCTCGTCAACATGGGTGGCGGAGAGTCCCGGCGCAAGCGGCTGCGTGCCCGGTGTGGTCGTGCCATAGACGATGAGGTTCGTTGCCTCCTCGACGCCGGTCCCAGGCATCTGGACAGAAAGGTAGCGGGCTGCATCCCGCACCGCCTTCGTCAGCGTGTTGTACTGGTAGAACGCCCTGCTGAATTCGATGGTCACCAGCATGAGCGTCAACAGGAAGGGCACGACCAAAGCGAACTCAACAAGCGCCACGCCACGCTGCTTGTTCGTAGTAAACATGGCAGGCCTCCTCACCGCACCAACGCAGGAACTAGCGGTCCTGCGCTTCCGCCAGGAAGTCCGCTCGTAGTGCATGGGCTATTCAGCGATCCCGCGTTCCCACGAACCTCGATCTGTGCGTCGTCCTGTGGACCCGTCAGTGGATGGAGCATGAAAATGCACATGTAGTCGATGACGCGGTTCGCTTCGTCGATCACTGGTACAAGGGCCAATCTGCGGTTGGCGCCAAGTTGTCCGTGTTGTCCCGCTGCACCAGGCGTCGCGACGTCGTGAAAGCTGTTCAAGGCATTCCGGCGTCCGAAAACGATGAGGCTGCCCTCCTGAATGCTGCCGCCGTCATGGAAGCTGCCGTACGTGCGACGCTTCTCGCGAAAGTTCTGCGCAGACTCGTGCGACCCAGGCGCAGGGTCGCCTTCAAAGGCGTTCTGCGGCATGGCATTGCGCCAGTTGAGCGATGTATACGCGTACCCAGAAAAGTCGGGGCGGTTTACCGAAGGATCTTCGTTGTTGCGATAAATGCCGAAGCGATAGTTCCACGCTTCGTGGACCGACGCCTTGGCGCCGGGGGTGCCGAGTTCGTCGCCGACGCGAGTCTCGCAACGCCCCTCGATCAGTTGGTCGCGCGTCGAGCGCGCATTGGTCGATCCGTCCAGGTTGTACCAACCAAACTCACCGGGTCCTCCAAGGCGTGCTCCGTACACCGTGACCCACTGACCAACCAAGAAACCGTACAAGGGCCGGGAAGAGCCGGGCGCACGCTTCAGCGCCACAGGAATCGGGCATGTGGTTTGAGCGCTCACACGGGTCGCAACCGCACGTCCGCCCACCGTCCGTGTCTGCGGGAAAGCACTTGCATCGCGAACGAACATGCCCATCATGTGCAGCAGCCAGGTGCGTACGTTGCCGTGGCTGTGTGCGCATTCGACGTAGGTTGCCGCTAGTGGATCGGTTGTGACACCGTAGGCCTCATCGTAGAAGGTGAAGCTGGCCTCGGTCAGCTGCCCTTGCCCTGCCCAGTCGGCCGACTGAAGGTTGACAGGGTTTGCGTTACCGGCGGACATGCCCGCACTGAGTGCCCGCGTGATCGAGTTTGCCTGCGCATCCAATTCCTGAGCCGCGGCTAGGGCACAGCTGTCCAGCGCGGTCTGCAATTCGGTCCTGACGATGAACATACGTCCGAAGTCCAGCGCCAAACCCATGAAGCCGAAGAGGAAGAAGAGCAACATCGCAGCGGTGGGCAACACAGCGCCTTGCGATCCATGCGAAACACACGGTCGTCTGGTCATGGTCGCCCTCCGCTTCGATGTTTCAGCTGGGGAGCCGGACAGTTACTGAACTTCGCCGCCGCCGCCGCCGCCGCCGCCCCACGTGCAGTCGGCACCAGATAGGCACGCAGCGACCGCGTCAGCCATTTGCTGAAACTCTGCATCTGCAACGCCTGCCAACAGGACGATAAGAACGAGAGACACGACTGCAAGAATCAGTCCGTACTCGATAATTTGAGCGCCGTCCTCCTCTGCTACGAAAGAGTGCGACAGGTCGAGAAGTGTGTTCATGTAAATGCTCCAATAGAAAGGGAAGAACGCGATCGAAATCACTTGGGGTACGCTGTTGGCCTACTGCATATACGTCCTCCTTGTGTCTAACGATTGCCGCCGCCGCCGCCGCCGCCGCTACCGACTGCGCCGCCGATGTTGATAACGTTCACCACCGGAGGTGGGGCTTTGAAGCTATCGTGGTAGCGATCTGCCGCATGGCGGGCGGGCTTGCCATCAAAGGAGCGTATTGGCACTGCTGCAGCTGCAGCAGGGTTCAGCGTCATCGCGTGACGCGCTTGGCGCACCGCGTCGCCGAATCGCGCGTCGTACTGCGGCGTGCTGGAGGCGCAGCCCGACATCAGAACCACACCGAGCAGGGGGACTAGAAATAAAGAGATCGCGCGCATCGTCGGCTCCAACAAGCTAATCAAAGTGCGGGTGTTCACCGCCGCGATCCATGGCGAACGGCGGAAGCGGCACGGCGGTCGGGTAGCGGCCGGGTGGTGTTGCGCTCGCTACCACGAGGTCGGAGGCCATCGGCGCGTCACTCATCGGACGCGCTGGCGCCGGAGCGGGCCCTTCGAGCGTGCCCCGGTTCACGGGCACGTTCGGTTGCCCGGGAGGCGTCGGCATTGCAGGCGTACTCACTGGCAGGGGGTGAGTTGGTGGCGGCGGCGGGTGCCGACCTTCAGCTGCGCCATTCAGGATCACTTCGGCCCGGCTCGGCACGACGTGGTTGTCGGTCGGCACAGTGATAGGACCTGCAAGCGGCTTCACCAGGCGCGGCGTGATGACGAACATCAGCTCGGTCAGATCGTTCTGGAACTCCGTCGATCGAAAGAGCGCGCCAATTACAGGAGCCTCTCCCAGACCGGGGAACTTGTTCAGCGCCTCTGCTACATTGGTGCGAATCAAGCCCGCAACCGCGAAGCTTTGGCCGTCAGCCAACTGCACCGTTGTATCGACTCGGCGCGTGGTCATCGATGGCAAGACCGCGGTAACACCAGCCACCGTCGTGAACGGAGTGCCGGCTTGCGACAACTCCGACACTTCCGACGTGACCTTGAGATTGATGCGGCCATCAAGGACGGTCGGAGTAAACCTGAGTCCGACGCCGAACTCCTTCTCTTCCAGGGTAATCGTGGTGGCGCCCGCGGTCGTGTTCTGCGCTACGGGGATGAAGATCTTCCCGCCGGAGAGGAAGCTCGCAGCTTGTCCGCTGATGGCCATGATGTTGGGCTCAGCCAGCACTCGGAAAATGCCGTCTCGATTCTCTACATCGATGCCGAGCAGCGAGGCGCCGCGTGTGGCGTTTTGGACGAGTGCCGCGGCGGCCGCATTCGTCGGCGGCGAAATGCCCACGGTGGCGGCTCCGAGAAAGTTTCCATTACTGGCGTTGGGGCCGAATCGCCCGAGGGCGGCCGGGCTACCTCCGATGATTCCTTGGATGATGTTCGTTCGCCCACCCGAACTGACGGCTCGGGCAAAGTCCAGCCCGAAGCGGTCGAGCAGCGTCTTGCTCACCTCCGCGATCTTCACCTCCAGCATCACCTGCTGCGGTGCGCTCACGCGCATCAGGTTCACGATGCGCTTGTCGTCCCCGTAGGCGGCGGCAACGCTCATGACCTGGTCCAGCGTGGCGGTGTCGGTGACATCGCCCGTGAGGATGATCGAGTTCTCCGCAGCCGCGACGCGCACGTTGTTCTCCCGCGGCATCAGCTCGCGCAGCTTGGCCTGCAGCGTGCCCGGGTCCGCCGTGATGATGATGTCGCGCACCACGCAGCGGCCCTCGCGGTCTTGAACGATGACGTTGGCCGAGCCCGGCCGTCGGCCCAGGATCAGCAGCTCGTTCGGGCTCAGGAGGGTGATCTCGGTTTCCGCGACGCCGTCTGATGCGCTACCCCGCTGCCCACCGGCACCGCGCGCGGCCTGGCCGCCACCTGCTGCTTCCTGCGGCGCAGCCCCTGTCGATGCAACAGAACTCGACGCGCGCCCGCCGCCAATCAGACGAATCGCGGGCGCCGGCAGCTGCACCACGCGCGACTTGCCAAGCTCCATGGTCAGCGGGTCCGCAGTCGTGACGGACGTGCAGGCCAGGCGCGGCAGGTTGTCTTGCACCTGCGGTGCGGGTGCGGTGGCTGGCGTTTGCACTGCAGGACGCGAGGCCGTGGCAGCAGGCCGCGTGCGCCCCTGCTGCTGCTGCTGCGTCTGGCTGGCGGCGTGGTCCGCGAACAGGGCGGAGCTCATCGCGGTGGCAACCAGGGCGGCCTGGAGTGCGGGCTTGCGGCGAAAGTGGTGCACGTTACGGTCTCCCTGAGCGTTGAACTTGTTCTTGTTGCGCCGTTGGCTGCCCGCCCGCTCAGAAGCAGGAGATGCTGCGCTGGCCGTGCGAGATCACTTCCACGCAGTCGCGGCGCAGCGTGGGTGCGGGCGGAGGCGGCGCCGCGGGCCTGGACACCACCCGCACCACCGGCTTGGCGGGCGGTGCAGGCAACGGCGGCTTCTTGAAGCCGAACAGCTGCTCGCGCGTGATGCCCTTGGTGTCCGCGCTTTCGCGATCGAGCTGGTTGCGCAGTACCAGTGAGAGGCTCCCGACATTGCGCGCCAGGTCGAGCTTCTCAGCCTCCTCCGGCGAGAGCTCGAGCGTCACTGCGCTCACCACCTTCGGCTTGGTGTCGTCGCGGCTGGCTTCCTGCGCGATGGCGAGCACCAGCACCTGCTCGAGTACGGTCACGCTGATTTCGGTCTCTTCGCCGCCGTTGCCGGCACGCGATCCCTTGCGCGCATTCACCATCACGTCCACATAGTTGCCCGGCAACGCGAATCCCGCGACGCCCACCACGTCGTTCACCCGCACCGTCATCGCCCGCTTGCCTTCGGCGATCACCGCGGAGAGGCCGCCCTTGGTGCCGGGCGGCGCGAGCTTGCGCTCGAGGATGGTGTCGCCGCGCGGAATGGTCGTCTTCACGACGCGGTCCTGCAGCTTGGCGAGGTCGGAGAACGCGCCCGGAGGCACGGAGCCGGCGGGCCACTCGACGATCGTGAGCATCTGCGGGTTGATGCGGCTTCCCAGTTCGATGTCCACCGCCGCGACGGCCACCTTGGTGGAGGCGAAGGTGCCGCGTTGCGCGACCCATCTCGTCGCATAGAACGCGGCTGCGAGGCCGAGCAGCACCGCCAGCAGCAGCAGGAACAGGGCTTTGAGGTTGCGCATTCGGATCTCCTTGCCAATCTGCGGGTTCGCGAAGTTCGTTCGTGCGGGGTGAAATCTGGTGGGGCGCTTCGCATGCGTGGTGCCGTCGGTGCTACGCGTACCCGAGCTGTCGCAGCGCGAGGTAGGCCAGCGTTCCAGCGCAGATGCTCACGCCGTACGGAAGCTTGCCTACCGCAGGAGCCGCGGGGTTGGGTCGCCAGAGTGGAACGCCTCGCAGGACGGCGGAATACGCAAGGTCACGCAGGTTGCGCGCCATCTGCCCCGTGGCGCGATGCGCGAGGGCGAAGTAGAGGGCGAACACGCCGCCCACGATGCCCGTGAGCAGGATGGCCTTGAAGGCGGCGGCCGCGCCGAGGAAGGCGCCGGTCATCGCAATGAGCTTCACGTCGCCCGCGCCCATCGCGCGCAGAAGCCACAGCGGCAGGAAGAGGGCGAGGCCGAGGCCCAGGCCACCGAGCGCCGTGAGCAGCCCATCGATCGGGTCGGCGCCGCTGGCGACATTCCACAACATTCCTAAGCACATGCCGCCTACGGTGAGCCAGTTGGGAATGCGCATCGTGCGCCAGTCGATCCAGGCCGCCAGGAGCAGCAGCGCGATGAGCGCGCCGATTCCGGGGTTCCAGGGCAGCGAGGCCAATGACCAGGAAGGGTTCATGAGCACGAATCTAAAAACAGGAGCGATCGCAGCCAATGGGATTCGCGTCCCGAGTTGCGTGGTAGACGCGTAGACCGCATGCGTGACATCGCCATGACAAACGCCCTACCAGCGTCCAGGCGTGAGGGGCGAGACGGTATGCCGGTGCAGGCGCAGCGCGACGCCTTGGCTGCGTGTGCCGCGAGCCTGGATTCGCAGCACCTGCGCCAGCACGCGCACGCGCACGCCGCCCGGAGGCCAGGCAAGGTCCAGCGCAATCCAGGAGTCGATGCGCACGCTGCGCGGCACCAGCAGGTACAGGCCGTGACACGAGGCGTTCACCGTGCGCGCGCGGCTGCCATCGGCCAGCCTCAGCAGCAGGCAAAGTGCCTCACGGGGTTCGCAGCGGCGGTCAAAGTGCAGCACGCTCGCACTGTCAGTTTGGGTGCGGTGCTGCGTATAGGGCACATGCATTCATTTGCGGTGGTGCATGTGTCACATCGGCCATGGGAGCAGTGCCGCTCAGTCTCATTGCTGTAACGCGGCAATTCCAAGTTCCTGGAAGTGCCGCAAGCAGATGTAAGAAAACCTCGCATGATGCAGCGGCGTGCATAGCATTCGTGCTGTCGCAATTCCAGGAGTGTCACGATGTCTTCCCGCGATGACTGCATCCGAGTCGCACTCATCGCTCCACAAATGACGTGTTGGGGCTTACAACAAGTGGTCCAGTCAGCGACCCGAATGGAGTGGGCCGGAAGCTCTCCCACCTTGTCGGCGGCTTTGCAGGGGACGGGCGCCGCCTCGGCGGCCGACGTCGTCGTGGTGGACTTCGATGACCCGGCGGAATTGCCTGCTCTGTTGCAGTTCGTCTCGGTGACGGCGGCTCGCGTCGTCGTGCTCACGGGGCTGGCCGACCAGGCGAGCCTGGATCAGGCGGTGCTGCAGGGCCTCAAGGGCGTGGTGCGCAAGACCGAGCCGCCGTCGGTCCTGCTCAAGGCAATAGAGAAAGTCCACGGCGGAGAGCTGTGGATCGATCGCAGCTCCACCGGCCGCATCTTCATGGAAATGATGCGCTACAAGGCCGGCCGTACGGACGACCCCGAGCTCGCCCGGATAGCGACCCTCACGCACCGCGAGCGCCAGGCCATCGCTGCGCTGGCGGCGGACACGTCGGCGCCGGGCAAGGTCATCGCGAGCCGCCTGTGCATCAGCGAGCACACCTTGCGCAACCACCTCAGTGCGATCTACAGCAAGCTCGATCTGGCGAACCGGCTGGACCTCTACGCTTTCGCGACCCGGCATCAGCTCGACAAGCCTTCGGCCTGAGGCGCAGGGCGTTGTCCTGCATGCGCCTACAGCCGGGCCGCGCAAGCTCAGCGCGCTATCTGTCGTTCTGTTTGACTGCGCCTGACGGCGGCTCAGGGCAGTACGAGCATGCGCAACGCGTGCAGCCGCATGGCGACCCCGGTGCGGTGGCCTGCCGGTTCGATGCGTAGCGTCTGCGCGAAGGCGCGAAAGCGCAGGCCAAGCCGGCGCACCGTCAGCTCGAGTGACACCCACGGCGCGATCGGGGCGCCACTGTCCACCAGCACGTAAATGCCGCCGGCGCTGATGTCGCGTGTATGCGCGGTGCTGCCATCGACCCAGGTCAAGGGGACGGACAGCACTTCGCGCGCTTGAGCGCGGCGTTCGGTGGAGCTGGGCACCCGGTGAGTGTGGTGCCGACCCGATTCGGGTCAACCGACGAAAGCTGTGAGGCGGGTGAGCCAAAGCTCCGGGGGAGCTTGACGGCGTCTGTTCTGAACTTTGTCGCGAATTTCGCCTGCGCGTGCGTAAGCGCTTGCAAGGGCACTGGCTTGGGAGCAGTGCGGCTCCATACCATCTCGGCCCCATTTCAATAAACGAGGCGAGGCGAGTATGCAAACTGCAGCAGGTGGTCCCATTAGGGTTGCCCTGGTAGCTCCTCCCGTCATGTGCTGGGCACTTCAGCAGTTGATGGGATCTTCCGAGCGGATGGACCTGGTTGGATCGGCGGGCGATCTCCCGGCCGCCCGCCGGATATTGGCCGCGCTTTCCGCCGATGTGGTGGTGGTCGATGCCGACGGCTGTGGTGAAGTAGGCGATCTCGTCGAGTTCGTATCCGAGCGGCGCACGAGCGTGGTGGTGTTCACCAGCGCGCCCGATCTCGGCAGCCTCGACAGCGCGGTACTGTCCGGGCTGCGGGGCATCGTGCGCAAGAGCGAGTCGCCGGCGGTCCTGCTCAATGCCGTCGAGAAGGTGCACCAGGGCGAGCTCTGGATTGACCGCAGCGCCACCAGCCGGATGTTCATGCAATTGGCCCGGCAGAAGGCTGCCGAGAAGAACGACCCGGACCGTGCACGGGTGTCCCTCCTGACGCAGCGCGAGCGGCAGGCCATCGCCGCCCTGGCGGCCGATACGTCGGCGCCGGCCAAGGTGATCGCGAGCCGCCTGTGCATCAGCGAGCACACCCTGCGCAACCACCTCACATCGATCTACAGCAAGCTGCACCTGACCAACCGGCTGGACCTGTACGCGTACGCGACGCGGCACCACCTGGACAAGCTGGCCGGTTGAGCGCCCCCTGAGGGCGTGTTCGCAGCACGCGGCCCCCTACGGGCCGCGCACCACGGTGCGGCAGCTCAGCTGCGCGGCGGCTCAGCGGCTCAGCGGGCGCTCGGGAACGTCGGCGGAATTCGATCGATCTTCAACGCGGCCTCGATCGCTCGCGAACACCGGGCGGGCAGCCGGTTGCGCAGAAGGAATTCCGCGGGACGAGTGGCGGCAGGACGTCCGTACCTGCCATTTCGGGATGAAGCTCCTGCCCTCCCGGGGCATGCAAGCAAGGCGCTTCTTGCCACAATTGATTCCACGCAGCACGGGCGCCGAGGGCGCACTGCAGGCGCAATTAGTGGAGGCACGGAGCTATGAAAGTGGTCTTGTTCTGCGGTGGTCAGGGACTGCGCATGCGCGATGCGGAGAACGTGCCCAAGCCGATGGTTCACCTCGGCGCGCGCCCGCTCCTGTGGCACGTCATGAAGTACTACGCGCACTATGGGCACAAGGATTTCATTCTTTGCCTGGGGCACAAGGCCGAAGCCATCAAGAGCTACTTCCTCAACTACAACGAGTGCTTGTCCAACGACTTCGTGCTCAGTGCGGGCGCGCGGAACGTCGAATTGGTCGGATCGGACATCCACGACTGGCGCATCACCTTCGCCGACACCGGGCTGCATACGAACATCGGCCAGCGCCTGAAGGCGGTCGAGAAGTACCTGCAGGGCGAGACCGAATTCCTGGCGAACTACACCGATGGACTTTCGGATCTCTCGCTGCCTGCGCAGCTCGAGCACTTCCACCGCAACGGCAAGATCGCGAGCTTCCTGTGCGTGCGCCCGAACCTCAGCTATCACCTCGTGACGCTGCCCGCCGGCGAGAGCCTGGTGCAGGACATCCATCCGATCGACAACGGGGAGGTGCGCGTCAATGGCGGCTTCTTCATCTTCCGGCGCGAGATCTTCGAGTACCTGCGCGAAGGCGACGAACTGGTGGAGGCGCCGTTCCAGCGGCTGATTCGGGAGCGGCAGCTTCTGGGGTATAGCCACGACGGCTACTGGGCCTGCATGGACACCTTCAAGGACAAGCAGCAGCTGGAGCGCCACCTTTCCTCGGGCGCCGCGCCGTGGGAGGTCTGGAAGCGTCCGGCGCTCCACTGATCCGCCAGGATGGCTGCGCGCCCATGCTGCCCCTGAACTTCGCAGGAGATCCTTCGGCGCATCGCACCATCGTGTGCCTGGGTGCGCATGCCGACGATATCGAGATCGGCTGCGGCGCGACGTTGCTGCGCCTGCTGGCCGACTGCCGCGGCGTCGAAGTGGTGTGGGTCGTCTTCAGCGCGCTCGGCGAGCGTGAGCGGGAGGCGCGCGAAGGTGCGTCCCGCTTCCTGCACGGCGCGGCTCGCCAGCATGTGCGGCTGTTCCGCTTCCGCGACGGGCACTTCCCCTGGCAAGGCGCCGAGATCAAGGAAAGCCTGGAAGCGCTGAAGCGCGAGTTCCCCGAGCCGGACCTGGTCTTCACCCACTTGCGCGGAGACCGGCACCAGGACCACCGCACGATCGCCGAACTGACCTGGAACACCTGGCGCAGGCACATGATCCTGGAGTACGAGGTGCCCAAGTACGACGGCGACCTCGGCGCGCCGAACTGCTTCGTTCCGGTGAGCCGCGAGGTGATCGGGTTCAAGGCGCGCACGATATGCGACGTGTTCCGCAGCGAGGCGCACAAGGGCTGGATGACGGCCGAAACCTTCGAGGCGCTCGCTCGCATCCGCGGCATCGAATGCGCCGCCGCCGAGGGCTGGGCCGAGGCCTTCCATTGCCGCAAGTTCATCCTCCAGGGACAGCCCTGAGCCATGGGGCAGGCCGCGCCGAAGATCGTCTTCGTGGTGATGTCGGCGGTGAGCCGCGCCGATACGGTCGATCAGCTCGCACGCGCGCTCGCGCCGCACCCGGTGCTGGTGCACCACGATTTTTCCCAGACGCCGGTGTTCCCGCTCACGGCGCCGAACGCCCGCTTCGTTCCGGCCCCCGAGCGCACCGGCTGGGCGGTGTTCGGGTTCTGCAGGGGCATCATCCATTCGCTGCGCACCGCGCTGGCGACGATGGAGTTCGACTACCTGCAGACACTGAGCCCGAGTTGCCTGCCGATTCGGCCGATGCGGGACTTCGAAGCCCATGTCGCGGGGCCGCACGACGCGCACTTCGCTGCCATCGACCTGCTGGCGGACCGCGACGCCCTGATGTCGGTCGGATACCGTGCGTTCACGCCCGAGCACACGCTGCGCCACCGCATCTTGCGGCGGCTGTGCGCGATGTACTTCGGCCAAGGCACCGGCAGGCGCGAGGAGGAGGGCGTCTGGCTGCGAAGTGGCCGAACGCCGGGCGCGTTGGCCTGGCTTGCGCTCGTTGCCACAAAGGCGGCGTCCTGGCCCTGGTGCGGTCGCCACCCGTTCGGGGCACGCCTGCGCCCGTACTACGGCACGTCCTGGTTCGGGGCGCGCCGCGCGGTCGTCGCGGGGCTGGTCGATCTCTACGAGCCGCCGGAGCTTCGTGCCTGGTTCAGTCGGCTGCGGATCGCCGACGAGTTCCTGTTCCCGACGCTGCTGATGCATCTGTGCCCGCGCAAGGGCCCGCTGAACCACTTTGTACAGACCTACGACGAGGCGCATCCAGGCATCCTGTGCGAACAGGACTTCGCGCGGCTGCGTCGATCGGGCGCGTGGTTCGCCCGCAAGTTCCCCGACGATCCCACCGCCCCCGTGCGCCTGGCGGCTCTGCGGGAGTTGGCGGGCGTGGCTCGGTTGGAGGAGGGCGTGCTCGCGGCGCGCTGAACCGGCTGCCCACAGGGCGCAAGCGTCAGGCCGGCGCGAGCAGGTCGTGCGCGGCGAGTCGCCTGGCTGCCTCCGCGACCACGGCGAACGGGAGGTCGGCACGTTGCGCGATCGACAAAAGGTCGTGGTCGCCGTCGGAGAGGTTCAGCACCCACAGCATGGCCAGCTCCTGCTGGCGGATGTCCGTGCCACCGAGCCCGCTGTAGAGACCCCGTCGCCCCAGCTGGGGTTCACATTTGGGGTTCAGGTTCCGGAAGGTCCGGTTGTGCTCGAGTACCTGGAACACGGCGAGCAGCACGGCCAGCGATTCCTCCAGCGACCGCGGCGCCACGAAGTCGAGGTCGTCCAGGGACGTGTGGTACTGCGGGAAACGCCCGTGCTCGCTGCGCATCAGGCAACCCACCGGCAGGTTGAAGCCCGGCGAGTTGTACTGCCGCTCGTCGTAGCCGTAAGGCGAGAAGTCAAGCGTCCGGTGCGCCGTTCCCGTGTGTCGCAGTACGTGCTCGACTGCCGCATCGACAGGCGCGTTGCCGCGCCGGCTTCGCTTGTAGGTGAAGCCACCGCGGTCGCCCAGGCAGGTGAGAACGAGGCCATGGCGGATCGACCCCACGCGGTCTTCGTTGCGACTGAGCCAGGTGATCGCGCCGATGGTGCCCGGAAGGAAGACGAAGCGGAAGCTATGGCGCGGCCGGGCCTGTGCCAGTGCGCGCGCTGCGAAAACCGCCACCGCGATACCCGAGAGGTTGTCGTCGCACAGCGAAGGATGGCAGGCATGGCAGGAGATCAGCACTTCGTCGGGGCCGCTGCCGGGCACCAGACATTCACCATAGCTGAGGTGTCCGTCGTGCAGGTCGGCGTCGATGCATACCTCGTACTCGCCCTCGGGCATCTGCTCGAGCTGCCGGTGCGCCAGGCAGAAGCCCCAGCTCTCCTTGTAGTACGAGGTGCGGTAGGGGATCGCGTCGGGCTGGTCTGGCAGGGTGTGCAGATGCGGTCGCAGCTCGGCCAGGGTCATGCGCGCGCGAACGGGCACGCTGTAGTTGACGACGTGCAGGTTGTGGCGCTGGAAGTCGATCACGCGGCGGCCGGCTGCGTCGCGCACCCAGGCGTCGCGGATGGTCCACTCGCGGGGAACCGTCCAGTCGAACACACGCGTGCCGCTGGGCACCTCATGCACGACGAGCGGAATCTCCCGTGCAATCCGCGCCAGCGTCTGGCGCAGCCCCGCGCCGGTGATGCTGCGGCAGATCGGATAGAGCTCGGCGATCAGCGCGTGCATCGCCACGCCGGCGCCGGGCACGCCGATCACTCGAGCACCTCCACTTCCGGTATGAACACGACCAGGCGTCCGCCCCAGTTGCGCACGTACGCCAGCTGCTGCTGGATCTCGTCTTTCAGGTTCCACGGCATGACGACCACGAAGTCGGGCCTCGATTCGCGAATGCGCTCCGGCGGGAAGACGGGGATGTGCGTGCCCGGCAGGTACTTGCCGTGCTTGTAGGGGTTGCGGTCCACCACGTAGTCGATGAAGTCGGTGCGGATTCCGCAGTAGTTCAGCAGCGTGTTGCCCTTGCCGGGCGCACCGTAGCCGACGACCGAGCGCCCGCGCGCCTTCGCGTCGATCAGGAACTGCAGGATCTGCCGCTTGGTGGCCTGCACCTTCTGCGCGAACGATGCGTAGGTGCTCAGGCGCGCGAAGCCTTGCTTTTCTTCGCGCCAGGCCAGCTCATGCACCCGATCGCAGATCGGGCGCGACGCGTCTTCCTCGTGGCACACATGCAGGCGCAGCGAGCCGCCATGGGTTGCGAGCTCCTCCACATCGAACACGGTGAGGCCGAAGCCCGCGAGCAGCCGGCGGGCGGTGAGGAAGGAGAAGTACGAAAAATGCTCGTGGTAGATGGTGTCGAACTGGTTGCCTTCGATCAGCCGCGCAAGATGAGGGAACTCGATGGTTGCGATCCCGCCCGGCTTGATCAGGAGCTTCATGCCGGCCACGAAGCTGCGCACATCGGGGACGTGCGCCAGCACGTTGTTGGCGACCAGGAGGTCGGCCTGTACCTCCTGGGCCACCAGCTCCTGCGCGAGTTCGCGCCCGAAGAACTTGGTGACCGTCGGAATGCCCTTGCGAAGTGCCTCCCGCGCGACGTTCAGGGCGGGCTCGATGCCGAGCACGGGAATGTCCAGGGCGGCGAAGTACTGCAGCAGGTAGCCGTCGTTGCTCGCGAGTTCGATGACCCGGCTTTTCGCGCCCAGGTGCAGTTCCCTGGTCATGGTCTCGGCATGGGCCTTCGCGTGGGCCAGCCAGCTGTCCGAGTAGGACGAGAAGTACGCGTACTCGGAAAAGATGTGCTCGGGCCGTATGTACTCGTCCAGCTGCACCAGCAGGCAGTGCTCGCAGACGAAGACGTGCAGCGGATAGAACGGCTCCATGGCGTGCAGCTGGTCCGCCGCAACGATCGCCTCGCATGCGGGCGACATGCCAAGGTCCACGAAGGTTCGGTGAAGGAGGGTGCCGCAGGCGCGGCAGGATGGAGCATGGCTCGCGGATGTGCTCATCGTCATCTGATTCCTCGCTGTGCGGGTGCTGCCTGCCGTCTCGAGCGGGCACCAGGGCAGTGTGCGATTGGGCGCCGTGGGCCGCCATAGGACCGTTCTACCGGGTGTGCCGAAGCACCGCCGGTGCCCGAGGGCTCGCCCGATCGCGCCGAAGGGGGTTCCATCGGCGTGTCCTTGCGTGGCTGGAGGCAGGGCGCTGCTGCCCCATGCATCGGGCCGCGCGTTCGCTCGCCCGGCATAAAGGCAAGCAGCCCGCGCATCTCAGCGCCGGCCGAACACGACGCGGCTTGGTGCGCCGATCAGGTGGCGTTCCGCGCCGTCTTCCAGGGCCCTGGCGTAGATCTCCAACGCCCCATCGACGGCCTCGATCGTGCGGTCGATGTCGGCGTCCGTGTGCGCGTAGCTAACCACGAACGACGGTGCGATGACACCTCGCGCGATGAGCTCCTGCATGAACAGCGTGCGCAGCGCCTGCGAGGGCTGGCCGTCTGGGCCGGTGGTGGCGTAGAGCAGATTGCAGCTGCGACCCAGCACCTTGAAATGACCATCGACGCCGCGGCGGCGTGCAACGTTTCCCACGCCCTCGGCCAGGCGCTTGCCTTGCCGGTGGAGATGCTCCACCACCGGCTCGGTGCGGTAGATGCGCATGGTCGCAAGCGCCGCGGCCAGGCCGGTCGTTTCCGCTCCATGCGTCGTGGACAGCAGGAACACATCGTCGCACGGACGCTCGCGGCTGCCGAGCCGCATGAGCTCACGACTGCCGCACAGCGCCGAGACGGAAAAACCGTTCGCGAGCGCCTTGCCGAAGGTGGACAGGTCGGGGGTTACGCCGTATTCGGCCTGCGCCCCGCCCAGGTTCCAGCGGAAGCCGGTGATCATCTCGTCGAAGATAAGTACCGCACCTTCCTGCCGGCAAATGGCTTGCAGCCCCTGCAGGAAACCCGCAGCGGGCTCGTCGGTGCGCGCAGCTTCCAGCACCACGGCGGCGATCTTCCCGGGATGGGCCTGGAAGAGGGCGCGCACGCTGTCGAGTGCGTTGTAGCGAAAGGTCAGGGTCTCCTGTTGCTCCGGGATGCCGCCGTGCATCGAGGTGGTCCGGATGAACCAATCGTCGTACGAGAAGAACGGGTGTTCGGCTGCGATGGCCACGAGCGTGCGCCCCGTGTGCTTGCGCGCGAGCTTCACGGCGGCGGAGACGGCGGTGGAGCCGTCCTTGGTGAACTTCACCATCTCCGCGCCGGGAACGATGTCGAGGAATGCTTCGGCGCACTCGAGTTCCTTGATCGATGGCCGGGTGAAGTTGGTGCCGAGCGGAAGGGCAGCGGCCACCGCTTCGATGACGCGCGGCTCTGCGTGTCCCAGGGTGACGGATCGCAGGCCCATGCCGTACTCGATGAACTCGTTGCCGTCCGCATCCCACACGCGGCACCCGTGTCCGCGGGCCAACAGGCCCGGTGCGCGCTCGGGAAACTGGTCGTCTCCTTTTGCGTAGGTGTGCGAGCCGCCCGGCACGATGCGCTGCAGTCGCGACATCATGGCCTTGGAAAGATGGAACCTGTCGTTCCCGTGCGGAAGGTTTCTCATCAAGACTCCTGCTGCGGCACCGGCGTGGTTTCCCGGCCGTTGTTCGATGGTGCGCATGCCGGCGGCGGGCAGTCAAGATGCTCCGGGTCTCGGCTGCGTGCCATTCGCTGCGGTGGGCCGGAAAGTACCCTGCGTGTCCGTGGCAATGAACCATCGGCGCGCAGGACACATCTCCCATGCGGCGTCGCTTCATGCGCGCGCTGAGCGAACTCGAATATCTGCTTGCTGCAGTTGAAGAAGCCGCCGTTGACACGGATGTCACCGTTGTCGATCGGACGGATGCCGCCTACCAGGGTGCCACCCGGTTGCATCGACACAAACGTCACTCAGGTTAGGGCGAACGCCGAGGCGGCTGGCGAGCTGACGGCTGGCCGAAAGTCATCCAGTCGGGCCGGACGCGGCAAGTCAGTGAGTCCGTCGCTGTAGTTGGCTGACCTGGGAAGCACCGTGGAGCTGCGTTCGATAGCGGCCGCGCGCTGTCGGTGTTTAAGAGCGTACCTAAAACACTGCGGTGACTACTCTGCGAAAGCGACGCGATGCAGACGCTGACGACCGTCTAGCGATGGGCGAAGCCGTTAATTAAGTCGCGCAGCTTCGATTTGAATTCGGCGAAATGTCCGCTTCGCAGCATCGCCGCCGCACGCACAAGCTTTCCTTGCCAGAAGTCCAGAAAGAGGCGGGAAAAGAATGGTGCGCCATGCCCCCGCGTCATCCAGCGCGCCTGCCTCCAGAACGCGTACTTGTGAACGTCGGACATTTGCCCTTTGCGCACACGCGCCGCTCCCCAGGAGTCGTCCACGTAAAGAATCGCGAACAGCTTGCTGATCCGGATGAAGAGGTCCCAGTCGCAAACATGCATATAGCGCTCCTGGAACGTGCCCACGCACTCGACAGCTTCACGGCGAATGAAGGCGGTCTGACTCGGAATCCAGTTGCGTTCATCGACCAGATCGCGAAAGCTCGCCTGCTTGCTGCGTAGCCGCTCGATTTCGACGCTGTTCTCATCGACCGAAAGGAAGTTGCAGTAAACGATCGCGATATCCTTGTTCTGCTTCAGCGCGTTGACGGCTTTCGTGACCGCACCAGGCAACAGGTAATCATCCGCGCACAGGATGGAAACGATGTCGCCCTTGGCAATCATGATGCCCATGTTCATCTTTCCCGTGAGATCCGGTGGCGCCGGGCGGATCAGCCGCACTGACGGAAACCGCTCGAGGATCTCCGGGGTTTGATCGGTAGACCATGAGTCAAGGACGATGTGCTCGATTCGTGGGTAGTCCTGAACCTGGACGCTGCGCAGCGTCTCCTCGATGAATCTGCCCGTGTTGTACGACGGTGTGATGATGGATACGAGCGGAGTCTCCGGCAGCGGTTTCATGCGGGCTTCGTCCGTAGGTTCTTCGAAGGCATGTCAGCGGGCCTGACCATCGAGGTGCACAAGGAGCTGCAACGCCGCGCTCGCCATTCAGGTCTCCGGCAAAGCTGATTTCACGCTAACGGACCGCGAAGGTAGGCGAGCTGCTGCATTCTCCAAGCATCCACGGTAGCCGAGATTGCGCAAGCATACGGTCGGCCGCACAGGAACGAGTCGAACCAGCACAAAGATGCTATGCAATGGGGACAAACCTCCCCTTCGCTCTGAGGGGAGCTTGGACGAATCCGGACCATACTGTCCCAGCACTGTCGATAGTCCCTCTCGGCTGCGATCGAAGCTTAGGACATGGCAAGGAATAAGATCGTCCTCTACGGCCATTTCGGGGCTGGAAATATCGGCAACGACAGTACCCTGGAGGCGGTCTTGCAGTACCTCAGGAGGTATCCGCGTCCTTCGGAGGTGATATGTGTTTGCAGTGGTCCCGACGAGATCGGGAAACGCTTCGGCATCAAGACGTTGCCAATCAGTGGCGGTGCTGAAGTCCAGACGAGCCAGCACCGGTCGCTTGTCGTTCACAAGGTCATTCGCCTTTTCGATGAGCTCAGGTTCTGGCTTGAATACCCCCGATGGTTCGAGGAAGGCGATAAGTTCATCGTGGTCGGCACGGGTGCAGCCGACGATCTGGGGGTGATTCGCCCTTGGAATGCGCCCTACGAGCTTTATAAGTGGTGCAAGGCAGCCAAGATGGGCGGCGCCCAGGTCGTGTTCTTGAGTGTAGGTGTCGGCCCCATCGTGAACAGGATGAGCAGAGTGCTCATGCTCGGTGCCTTGCGAATGGCCCACTACCGCTCCTATCGGGAAACGGCAGCGTTCGACTACCTGCGCCGTTGCGGTTTTGACACCACCGAGGACAGGCTCTACCCGGATCTCGCTTTCAGTCTGGTCAAGGAACTGCCACGAGGGCCCCAAGCGGATACGCAGCGCGTGGTCGTAGGCCTTGGATTGATCAACTATCGTGGCTGGCACTTTCATCGACGCAATAGTGACGTTGTCTACGAACGCTATATCGCCGAGATCAAGCGGTTTGTCGGGTGGCTGCTGCAAAGGGGTACTTCAGTAAGGCTATTCTCGGGAGATCTCTTGGATCTCCCGGTCGTTCATGAGATCAAGCGGCATTTCGATGCAGTCCGCTACTCTCCTGATGGCGGGTCACTCATTTCCGAACCTGTCCTGACCATCGATGACCTACTCGCGCAAATAGCTCAGACGGATATCGTCGTGGCAAGCCGGTTCCACAATGTGTTGAGCGCACTGCTCGTGGGTGTTCCCGTCATTTCCCTGGGGTACCACGACAAGAACAGGAATCTGATGGGTGCGATGGGACTCGAGAAATACTGCCAGGACATCGAGCGATTCACTTTCGAGCACTTGGTCCGACAGTTCGAGTCTTATGGAGCGGAGCGGGAGCAAGCAATCCAGCGCATTCACAAGCGAAGAGAGGAATACCGGTGTTTGCTGGACGAGCAGTATCGAATCGTCCTCGGCCAGTGTGGGCGGGCCGCGTCCAACGCAGAATCACCGGTCACTGAGGCATTCTGAATAAGCGGCCTCAAGTCCGCTTACGTGTCGCTGGAGGGTGGGCGGATCACGCCAGAACTGCTCATATGCGTGGGCGCCCATGGTGGCGGCGAGGCTGGGGTCCCCGGCGAGCGCGCGCAGTTTGTCCGTCAGATCAGCCTCGTCCCCGCAGCGAAACCAAAGGCCTGTCTTGCCGTCCACCACACGGTCGCGCGCTGCACTGCCATCCGAGACGATAGCGGGCACTCCTAACGCGGCCGCTTCGTCCACCACCATTCCTTGCGTTTCGTACCACAGCGACGGAAGCACAAGCGCGCGAGCGCGAGCTATCTCCAGCTGTGCCTCGGGTGCGTTCAGCCATCCAGTTACTGCTGCAGCGGGGTTGGCCTTTAGAACGGCTCCTCGCAACGGGCCGTCTCCGACGAAGCGCGTCGGCACGCCAAGCGCGCCCGTGGCGCGTGCGAAGAGCTCTACGCCCTTCTCCGGAGAGAGGCGGCCGACGCAGACGAAGTGGTCGCCCGGTGCACGATCCTTCAGCTGCGGCCTGCGGATCACGATGGGGTTGGGCACATGGTGAATGCGTGCGTCTGAGGGTAAGTACGGCTGAAGGATGTCGGTGCTGAACGTGCTCACCGCGATGAAATGCCTGAGGCCACCGGGAAAACGCGAGACCCGCTGCTGTACGACTTGCCGGGCGACTCGCCAGAGTTTGCGAGGGTAGGATCGTGAATCGCAGTGGGTACCTAGGCAACTCATGCCCAGTGGCGCCTTGTCACAGCTGCGGTTGGACTGGTAGTTGAAGAAGCCGCCATTGGGACAAGCCGAAAAGTACTCATGCAGTGTGGCTATTGCGGGGAATTTCTGGGCAGCCACCTGTGCAATGACGCTGGGCGATAGCGCCTTTGTCCATCCGTGAAAATGGACCACCGTGTCGCGGGCCGGTAGGCGCTCAAGCAGTTCGCCCATCCTCACTTGCGCCGTTCGGTTCCAGATACCCTGGAGGGCGGCGGCAGCTGGTGACGGGTTGGACACCAGGTCCGGCTGGTTGGTGCAGATCAACTGCACTCCGGGCATGGCTGCAATACCTCCCTGCTCCCCCGCCACCGCAGCGAAGACGATGACGCGGTGACCTCGCTCAGCCAGCGCGCATGCGCTGGATAGCGCGACCATGCCCGCCCCGCCGTTGACGAATGCGAAGTCATTCACAATCACAACATGCATGCACTACCTCATATAGTTCGATGGGAATAGCTGCCTGCAAGGGACCCGCCTGGCTGCGAGCACACGCGTTCGGCCCTGCTTGGCCTCCAACCCCAATAGCGCGTGCCAGCACCTCAACGTCCGACACACAGCGGAGTGCCAGATGTGCGAGTGCAGCCAAAGAACGTTCACGGGCATGTGGATGTGGTGCTTCTCGGGGCTTCGGTCGCATTCGGACACACATTGCAAGCGCCAGACAGAGCGCGCTGTCATGGAACACGTAGGAAAAGCCTCCTCAAGATGTCCCACGATCGGGCCACCGCTGTCGATGATGGCCTGAGCTCTCGCCGCTCGAGGGTGCGGGAGGCTCCGTCCGCCTGGGCCTGTGCCCATCGCTATCCAACGGGTGACAAACCACCCATTGCAAACACGCGCAGCTGTCATCAAATGGAGACGCCGATTCACTAGGTAATCAAAGAGGCTCATGTGCTCACTCAGCGCATCCGCTGCCGCCGTGTCGCCATCGACGCGACAGGTCAGGAAAGCAGACGCTTTGCAGGCGCGCGATGTTGTTCGCGCTTCACGGCCCGAGATGCTGACCTGAATACAGCAGATGTGCGTGCGATGTCCGGTCGCGAAAAACGAGCGGCCTTATGAGCGTGGTTCTGAAAAGCGTGCAGTCGAGCCCGGCCAGGCGAGAGCGTCCGCAGTTGCACACGTACCAGGGCCAAGAGTTGGTGGACCGCCTGTTGCGCTGGCTGCTGTGCGTCTTTGTTGCAACGTTCGTTCTGGAGGCGCCGCTGCGTTGGGCGCTCGTGGTGTGGGGCTTCCCGAATGCGCTATACCTGCGCGACGTCATTCCCATAGGATCGTTGACACTGCTCCTGTTCCGCCCGCTTCTCACACGCCGTTGGATCGATCCGCTCATTACTGTTCCCCTATGTCTCCTCGGCATACATGGAGCCGTGGGGTTGGCGTTGGGGGTGGCACCCATACAGGTTGCCCTCGGCTTCAAGCTCTTCATGTACCCGTTATACGGGATCGCAATGTGGCCGCTCCTTGCCGATCATTGGACGACTGTCCTGCGCGCATCGGCGGTCGCGTTCGCCGTAACCCTATTCGGGGTGATCCTGAACTTCTTTCTCGGTCCGATGCTTTGGGATGGAATGGAGTACGACACCATCTTCGGCACGGTTTCGGCTTCGCGCCAGTGGTGGATATCTGGCGGAATCCCCCGGCTCGCCGGGCTTGCGCGCGCCTCGTTCAATGCGGCGATGATCATTGGAATTACTGGCCTCTTATGCATGGTCTGGCTGCGCCCGCCCTGGCTCCGCCTGCTGATTGCTGTCCTTGCGGTTGCGGGTATCGCTGCGACTACGAGCAAGGGCATGCTGCTAGCGTTTCCGATTGCAGCGGTTTGGCTGTTGTTCGATGGGCGCTTCGCCCATATCTTGTTGGGCCGCATGCTCGTTTATGTGCTCTGCAGCGTCAGCCTCGCTCTGCCGATTGGGGTCGTCCTTCTGGAACTCGGCTCGGGCTTGGCGCCCGTCGGATTCCCAAACTTCCTTTTCTCGGTCTGGGAGCGCTTCAGCTGGATGTGGCCAAGCGCATTCGACCTTCTGCCGAAGGGTGTCGGCTGGGTTTTGGGCGGAGGGCTCGGTAGCATTGGTACGCCACAGCTTTTTGGCCCGGAGCCACACCGGTTCAACGCCGCGGATAGCCTCGCAGTATTGCTGCTGGTGAACTTTGGGGTCGCTGGCACGCTGTACTTCCTGCTTCCGGCCTGCACTCTGCGTCGTGTCACGCAGGTCGCGCACCCTGACCAGGCGAAAGCGTTCATAGCCTTGCTGATAGTGACGTACGGGTACGGCTTTTCGATCTCGATGGTCGAAGAGCCTTTCTTCGCCCTTTGCATCGGCCTCGCGCTTGGAATGGCCGCGAATCCCGGGTTGACGGCACAAAGAAGAAACACGCGAGTTCCGGAGCGACGCGGGTCCTCCTCGCCGGACCCGTCAGCTCGTGCGACTATCTCTTGAAGACAAAATACTCTTAAAGACCCGGACTGATCGGCACGATTGCAAATCGAACACCACCACACGCCGCCCGTTTGCGACCCGCACGAATTCCATCAAGTGGCGGAAGATCGTGAGAATAGAGCTGCTCCCGTACAGTCCCCTGTGGCTATGGACAAGGTCGATTGTGGCCGGACGGGGCTGCCGACAGATGCTCTGTCCGGCTTGATATTGCTGCACCAGCCAATCTCTCCAAGGCGCTGCGGTCTCGTAGTCTGAATCATCGGGTTGCTATTCCTGAGGCGGCGCGGCTGCGCCCGGCCCTCTTTCCTGTGCAATAAGCGCGGTCCCGAAATCGAGTCCTTGCGAAGGAATTTCGTTCTTGTACCAGGCGCGCTGGGTTTCCCGAATCTTGTAATCAAACAGCGTGGCCTTATGACCATAGAGAACCCGATCTCCGGATCCACTGGGGGTTGCCGCTCCTGCCGAAGCGCCCGACCGCGCGACCTCATGCTTCTGCGGAAGCGAAACGACACTTAGCAGGGTCAGGCACAGCCCGATCGCAAGCGACGCGATCATCCCATTGGCTAACCTTCTCGAGAGGGGCGTCCTCGCGAACAGCGCCGGCGCCAGCAGGATCAGCATGGGATAAAGAAGCCGCTCGCCCGGGTTGGCAATTCCCGCCGCGTTCGTCGGCATAATGAGGAATCCGACGAATAGTAGAAGGATTGCCAACGGTTCGCCGTCCTGCAGGGGTCGTGCAATTGCCCTGCGTAGCACCAGGACCACAGCGGCCAGAGCTAGCAAAGCGAATATCACGTTTGCGGCAAGCCCAACTGTCGGTATGACACTGGCAATCGTCGAATCGTCGGCCTGTCCTACCACGAGGTTCTGGTAAGCGCCCAGCTTCGTGATCGTGTAAGCCTTGTACATGAGAAACTGAACCACGCCATTGAGCTCCAGCGCATTGGTTACCGGGACAAACTTGTTGCTGGACAAATACACGGCGGTGAGTAGGCCGGTCGGGACCATCGCGAGGGCGAACACGCGGTGCTTTTTGCAAGCTAAGCTGTACGCACCCGCCGCGACGCAGAACGAGGCGAACACTAACCCGTGGGAGAAAAACAGCAGAACTGAAAAAAGGACGAGTATGCCTAAGTGCGTCCGCTGGTCTTTAGTTAAGCCAAGGTAAATGCAGAAGATCACCAGCCCTAACTGGTAGCCCATGTATCCGCTCCAGAAGCAGGATCCAACGACCGCGGCCACAGCTAGGTAGATGACCGCTTTCGGAGACAGCGCGTTGCGCCGAACAACGAGCCAGATCGCCCAGCCGGCGAGGGCGAGGTAGGCGGCGAGGAAGAGCTTGCTGGTCGCGAAGGGTGAAAACTTGATGAGGAGCGCGCTCAGGGCGAGTTGCGACAGCGCGTACGGTACCGGGTAGGTCCGTATGGAGAACGTATCCGACGGCTCCCCTGCGATCAGGCGATTGAAGATATGCGACTGGAAGATCCACTCGCCATAATCCTGTAGCGGCACATATTCGAGAATCAGGAGCGGGATGCCCACGCTTGCGAGAACGACCGCGATTCCTATCAAAGCGACAAGTGACGTCCCCTCACGGGTGGAGGGGTGCGGCGCCTTCCCGGTAGTCTGCGTCACGCTGATCATATGGACATCCTCTTAAAGATCGTCTTGGCGAACCTACTGGACGCATATCAGCCCGATCCGTCGAACCGGGATTGTCGAAAATCGGACCTGGGCGTCGTGGCTGCCCTCGCCGCTGCAGCTGGGGTCAATGCCGTTACGGTCTTCGCGCTCAACGAGCAGCCACTCCGATATCGGCACGCCGATGGCCGCAGCCCCGCCACCGACGCGGAGGATGTAGAGCGAAGCCAGGGCAATGATGTCCACCAGCATCTTGGGCTTGAGAAAGAACGTGTACGCGGTCGTCAGTCCGACGTAGAGGAGTAGGACGGCTGCAAACGGGGGCGTGATCACAGACGCGAGCGCCATTGCCGCGACAACGAACGCAATTGAGCCGGAATAGCCGCGAACATTGGCACAGAGCCGGCCGCCACTGGGCGGAGTTTCTTGGAAGGATGCCTTCGATCCGCCTCGTGATCTGCCATGTCATTCACGATGTAGACGCCGAAGCAGCGAAGGAAACAGGCAAAGAACGCGGCTACGGCGCGTGCAGCGGAAGCCGGTGCGAGCTGCTGCGCCGGAACCAATGGGACGAATACCGAATGGTTTTTGCCCATTGGTGGACGCGGATGAGCCTTGGCCACTGCTTTTTGGATCCGACGAAGCACGTTGATCAGGCGCGCCGGGCGAGTTGCTGCACCGCGAGGCGCCGCCTCGAGGAAGAGGTCAGAGCGCACCAGCGTCCTGTCAAGGTTCACCACCGATGGTTCTGCCGCTACGACGGGTGAGGTCGTCTCGGCGACTGCCGGAAGGCTGGTGATGGACGTCATCGCGGGGTCCGGCGCCGTGTCCCGGCTGCTCGATAGCTGAAGGTTCCGCCTTTTTACGCCGCGAGCGACATCGTCCCAATAGGAGAAGGGTCCCAGGGAACCTGGGCTGTCCGAACGCGTTCGTCCGCCACGTAGTCCCTGGCTCAGCAACGACACGTAACTCTTGATGAGTAGTTCTCTCCTTAGCGCTGCTTTACGGCGCAATGGTTACGTTCCGACGCACATCCCCGGATGTTGCTCATCCTTAGCATTAGGATCCGCTCCCTCACGGCTGAGCCAGCCGGAATTCAAGGAGCCTGGATGAAGACGTTTCGTTTGGCCGCATTGGCGGTTGGTGTCGCATCGTTATCTGCCGGGGCACACGCCCTGGACATCGGTGTTAATGCGTGGTTTGGAAGCGAGAACGCTCAGACCGCCGAGGTGATGAAGCAACGCAACCTCAAGGTTCTTCGGATGGGGCTGTTCTGGGACCAGGACTTGACGGCCTTCAGGGATCTGGCCGCTCGGGTCAGGGCGAATGGTGGCACGCCACAAGCGGTGCTGCAGATTTCCTACCAGTGGGATCACAGCTGCAATCAGAACCTGGCCTGGGTAGAGCAGGATGCCTACAACCAGACGTATGGCGCGGTGAACAAGGTCAAGGACGTGGTGCATGACATCGAGCTGCTCAACGAGGTACAGCTGCGCCCCGAGATCCTGAAGGAGGTGACCTGGAATACCGTTGGCACGTCAACGGCGGCCTATGAAGGTAAGCCCTGTGTCGCCACCATGGTCAGTGTGCAGCGCGGCATGTCGCGTGCCATCGCGGACCTGCGCGCGAGTTCCGGTCTTCCGTTGCGGGTCATGGTCGGTCAGGTCGGACGAGACTTCGGCTGGCTCACGTTCCTGCGCAACAAGGGGGTGCAGTGGGACATCACCGGATTCCATATCTACCCGCGGTACGACTGGCCCAGCATGCTGAACGATCCTTGGTATGGCCAAGGCGGCCCGTACGCTCAGCTTGCGTCGTTCGGCAAGCCCGTGCACATCAACGAGTTTCACTGCAACGAAATCTATGACTCGGACTACCGAAACGCGCCAGGGGATCCGAAGACGGAGCAGTGCTACAAGAGCCTGGTCAAGCACCTGAAGGACTTGCGGGTGCAGACGTCTGCCAACATCGAAGCCGTCCATGTCTACTCACTCTGGGACGAGCCCTACAAGGCGGCCCCCGAGAACCGGTTTGGCATCATGTATGACATCAACACGCCGAAGATCAATATGTTCCTGGTGACGGCGTTCAGCGGTGGCGCACTGTCGAGCGCTGAACGTTATGAGATTACGCGGCGCGGACTGTTGACCAATGCGGAGATCGACGCGATGAAGGCATCGGCTCCAGCTCCGGCTCCAGCTCCAGCTCCGGCTCCGGCTCCGGCTCCGGCTCCGGCTCCGGCTCCGGCTCCGGCTCCGGCTCCGGCTCCGGCTCCGGCTCAACCTTCTGATACGCTTTCGCCTTCCGTCACAATCACCTCACCTGCGAATGGCGCGGAGTTCGAGCGCCGCGCCACCATCGGCGTGCGTGCCAACGCGGTCGATAACTTCGCTGTCAGCCAAGTCAACTTCTACCTCGACGGAAAATTGCGGTGCAGCGTGAACCAGGCACCTTACTCGTGCTCCATTCGTTTGCCCAGCAAGCGTTCCAGCAATACCGTCGTGGTGACGGCGCGGGATGTCGCTGGCAACGCGGGTAGCGCTTCGATTGGGATTTCCACTCGCTAGAGGAACACGTTGCGCAAGCGAGACTACGGTGCTAACGAGCGGGCGGGAGTACATCCGCTGCACTTCGCCTGCTCGGCAATTCCGCCTCGCTTAGCAACCCCCTGCTTGTGATCTCAAGGCGCTCGTGAGGCGATAGTGCTCCGCCGGCAAACGCGGACGCGAGGTACAGATGTGGCTTGGGTGTCTCCAGGTCATACATCAGCCCGAAGCGGTTTTCCGGCGCAGCCTTACTAGGATCATCAGTGAGCGAGTAGAGGTGGACGCTCTCGAGTAGAGCGCTTTGGCTGCGCAGTTCCTTAAGGTGCCGCGCAAGGCTCTTAAGGCACGTCTCGGTGGCCGGACCTCCGGCGCGGTTCTCGTAGTCCGACCTGTAGATCTCACCGCAGTTCATTTCGTTGATATGGACCGGTTTACCGAACGAGGCGAGCTGCTCTAGCGGACCGCCGGGCCCGTACCAGAGGTCATTCAGCAAGCTGCGGTGTTGGTGGAGGGGGTAAACGTGAAACCCCGTAACGTCCCATTGCACCCCTTTGCTGCGCAGGAACGTGAGCCAGCCGAAGTCGCGCCCGACTACCCCAACGATGACACGCAGCGGTAGCCCTGAACGGACCCGCAGGTCCGCGATTGCGCGGGACATGCCACGCTGCACACCGACCATCGTCGCAATGCAGGGTTTGCCCTCGTACGGCGCAGCGGACGTGCGGGCGCTATTCCACCGCACCTCGCGCTGAATTTCTGGGCGCAGTTGCACCTCATTCAGCAGTTCGAAGTCATGGACCACGTCCTTTACCTTATCGACTGCAGCAACCGTCTGGTTGTATGCATCGTTTTCGACCCAAGGCAGGTTCTGGTTGCACCTGTGATCCCACTGGTATGAGATTTGAAGCACACCCTGGGACCTACCGCCATTCGCCTTGAGCCGCGCGGCCAGATCACGAAACGCGGTCTGGTCCTGATCCCAGTAGAGTCCCATCCTGAGAACTTTGAAGTTGCGCTCAATCATCAACTCGGCGATCTTTTCGTTAGAGTCCAACCCGTAATGAGCGTTGACGCCCAAGTCGAAAGATGATGCCTCCGCTGATAGAGCCACAGCAGTGGCCGCGGCAGCGGCCAAGCCAAATTTCCACATCCATGTACTTGCGTGGCCCGGCTTCGTAGGGCTGCCCAACCTCGGTCGCGTAGATGTCCCGGTCCACGTCCAATCGGGGGTGACGAGATGGTGGCTGGCGGTGCGCTGCTGCACCTTGGAGCACGTTGCGTTGCGATCTAAACCGCTGGCCGATCTCCCGATTTGCCACCAGCGAAGATCGCACATAGTCGCCTCGTTCATGGTGTGTTCCGCCGGGCCTCTGACAGCCGACCCCAAATAATTGAAAACAATCCGAGCAGCAGCAATGTCTGGCTGCCGTAAGCCGCCATGACCGCGCCAGGCCATCCGTGTGCTGGGACCAGCATCAAGTTCAGTGAAATCGATGCGACGGCGGCAAGAGATTGCACCAGTGCCAGCCGCCGCTGATCGCCAGCCCCGGAAAGAGCAGCGGAGAAGATCGATTGGAATGTTATGAAGAACGGTAATAGGCAGAGCCAGCGCAGGATATCGACTGATCCTTCATATCCCTTCCCCAGTACCCACGGCGCTGCGGGAGCAGCAATGTACAAGCCTGCACCGATGATGCTGCAGTAGCACCCTGCGATAAGCGCGACCTGCCGCACGCCTTCGAGAGTGCCGGTCATGCCATCTCTTGCTCCGCGTCGAAAGAGCCGCGCCTGGAGGGCCGTCACGCACGCAAAGATCGGCATGCAGGCCATGAACGCCACGCGAAAGGCCGCCGTATAGATCCCTGCGGTGGCGTCTGTGGTGTTGCGCGTCAGGATAGCTTTGTCGGAGTCCGTCTGCACACTACGTGCGGAAATTATCACGGCGAAATACACGCCGATTCTTGCGTCTTTGATTGCCTGCCGCAGATCGAAATCGGGACGGCCGATACGATAAATCGTGTAACTCAGGATCGCGCATGCCGACAGGAGGCCTGCCGAGAGGTGCAATGCCGCCCAGTTCATTGCCGTCGGCCCTACGACTCCGGTCCAGAGAGCGGCTGCGGCGGAAAGTCGGAGGACTGCGTGTAAGCTGTTGAAAAACGCCGAGATCTGGTGCTTGTCTTGCCCATAGAACAGTTGGGCCGACACGTCCACAATTTTGGACATGAGGATTTCGGAGATCCCCAATAGAAGGACCAGCCGCCACGTCTCCGGCCCGCTCAGGAGGGTTGTGGCGATCAACAATGCAAGCCCCAAGCCCAACAAGCCGGTTGAACTTGTGGCTGCCAACACGTTGCCTAGGCACATTCGTGCCGACGCGCCGCGTGCGATGCGCATAACAGATACATCGCCCAAACCCATCGCGGAAAGAGGGATGAGCGCCGAGGTGATCGCGGCCACGGCAGCAAACCGCCCGAATTCCTCCGGACCGAGTGCGCTGGCCAACAGCACAAACTGTAGTGCCTGCATCAAAGCGATCGAGAGCTGGCTTCCCGCCGCATAGGCCGAGTTGATTGCAAGCTGGCTCGAGCGTAGACGCAGCCACAGCTGCTCCAATGCTTTCGGCGTGGCACTCGGCATCGAGAAATGAGGCATTCTTCCCTTTCACAGGAATGTGTCAGCGTCCCTTGGAACGATGCCTAGTACAAGGATTGGCCTATTTACCGCGTCAAGCTGCAAGATTCCGAACTGAATGCGGTGCACGATGTTTGTCTGTCTGGTGATGTCGCTGCGCGATCATCCTCACGGTTCTCGCCACGCGCTTGCGAGTGCGCCGCGCGGGCCGCATGCGGTACGCACCCGTCCATTTGGATGGGGCTGGGCGGGCTTGCCCCGTCCCATTGCTGCTCGCCGAGAGTGCTGCGGTACGTCCGGTCAAGCTCCTCCACCACGCGGTGAACCTGAAAGTGCCGAAGATAGTGCTCCCGGCCCGCTCTGCCCATCTGCCGCCAGGTCGCACGGTCAGTGCGGGCCAGCAGCCAGGCGAGTTGCTGCGCATCTCCTGGATCGAACAGATACCCGGTGACGCCGTCCACGACGAGCTCCTGCAGGCCGCCAACCCGCGAGGCGACTACGGCCAGGCCCGCCCGTATCGCCTCCGCTGCGGCCATGCCGAAGCCTTCCCAACGGGAAGGCACTACCAGTACGTCAGCGCTCGCATACAGCTCCTCCAACTGCATGCGGCTGCGCCATCCGGTCGTGTAGACATTTGAGGGTTTCGCGGCAATGCGGCCGCCCACATCAAGCACCGGACAGCCTACGGCCACTGCGAACGCTCGATCGCCGAGCCGGGCCATCGCCTCGTAGAGCACGTCCAGCCCTTTCTGGTGATCGAAGCGGCCCACGAAGAGCACGCGGGCGCGGTGGCGCGGCCATACGTGTGCGGCAGGCGCGGCCTCGCACATATGGGACACGTCTGCAATCCCGTTTGCAACCAAGGCGATTCGACTGTCGCGAATGCCGATTGCACTTGCTCTGCGCGCCTCATGCTTCGAGATACATACAACTGCGTCGCACAGGTGAGACCAGGCTCGCTCAACGAAACAAATAGCACGCGTCTGAACGGCGTCCGCCGCATGCCGGTCGAAGGCCCAGCCATGTGCGCAGTAAACGACCTTCGGCCGAGGCGAAAGCATTGCCAGAAGTGGACGCATGACCGCGCCGGCAAATGTGGAGTGCAGGTGCACCACACTTGGCTTCCAGGCGGCCGTGACTTCCAACGCCTTCGCCGCCATCTGAATAGAGCCGTAAACGCGTCCGCGTCCCTTGACCTGGAAACCGGTGACTGATGGACTTAGCAGCGGTGGGTGAAAGGCCATTTGTTCCTGAGGCAGGACGAACCTAACGGCGTCCGGTCCGTACCGCTCCCTTTGCAGCGGCAGGATTTCCTCGAGGTATGAACCTAGTCCCCCCTGGATTGTCTCGGCGACGTGGAGCACCCTCAACGGCTGCTGTTCGCGATCTTCCATGATGATGTCCTCTGCTTACTTGCTTGGTTTGCTTGCTGGGATTAATAGCCCTGCAGGTTTCCGGTCAGCCATAGCGAGACCGTTCTTCCGAGAATCTGAAGATCGAGCACCATGTTCGATGACCGGACGTAATGCAGGTCGTACGCAGTGCGCTGCCGCATCTGTGCCTCGTCCTCGCCGCCGCGGCAGCCGTTTACTTGAGCGAGTCCAGTGATCCCCGGTTTCACGCAGTGGCGCAGCATGTAGCCTGGAATCAGGGCGCCGTATCGTTCGTTCATGGCGATGGCGTGCGGCCGTGGACCCACTAGGCTCATGGAGCCTCCCAGCACATTGAAAAACTGGGGCAGTTCGTCCAGGGACGTGGAACGCAGGAACGCACCAATGCGGGTCACTCGGTGGTCGCGCGGAGCTGCTGCGGTGAAGGTGCTTTCTCCATCTTCCGACGCTGCCATGGTTCTGAACTTAAGTACGGTTATCAACTTTCCATTCAGCCCATGCCGGCGTTGTCGAAATAGAACAGGCGAGCCGCTTGTGGAGAGCAGCAGAATGGCGATCGCGAACATGAGGGGTAGGACGGCCGGCATCACGGCGATCGTCAGGCCGACGTCAAATCCCCGCTTCAGCACGGCGGAGTGACGATCCAGCGGCACCTTGGCGACGGCTAATGACGCCGCGTCGTCGGTGCTGCACAGCTGTGTCCGACCCGCGTTCAATCCGGCGCCGGACAGGACGTAAACGGACGCTGCAGTGTCCTGCAGTTGCGCGATTAGCCGTCTGATTCGCGGGGACTGTGTCGTGGGCAGTGTGATGTACACGGCGGGAACGGAGTTGCGGCGAACGAAGGCCGCCACGTCGTCGAGGCGCCCGCGCAACTGCGTAAGGTCGGATAACTCGAGCCGCGAGGCGGCGCGGTCGTCAAAGAAGCCGACGATGCTCTCCGCGCGCCAAGATTGTTGAAGGCTCTGGAAGTGTCGAGCCACCGGGTTGACGCCGACCACGATGGCGGAGCAAGCACTGTGTGAAATGTTGCACCTGGCTGGACGCGCGAGGCCGTGTAGGCCTGCAAGAACCCCCGTCGAAAGCAGAGCCCAGCTGATTGAAGTCACCGCGCCCGGGGCAATTGCTTGATGTACACCGATCCGATTCGCGGTGCTGTCCAGAACCACCATGAATGCCGCGATGCCGAAGATCTGGGCGGTTGGACGCGCTAGTGGCGACACGTGCCCGAGCCGAACACACCGAGTGGCTTGCGGTAGTAGCGCCATGAGCAGTAGTGCCACCGCATCGCCGTAGACCAACCCCCGCTCGACGAGCAGCAGAACGACGGCGTAGCACAGCATCATGACAGCTGTCGGGTACAGGCGCCGTCGCTGGTCGGATACAGCCGTGGTGCTGGGTTCTATAGCGGCGGCAGTGCGGGCAGTGAGGTCAGCAGCGGCGACGGGTGCGGATGCGGCGTCTGAATCCATCCGACGCATTGAAGGCGGTACTTTCGCCACGAGAAAGGTATGTTCATACCGGGCGCAGCAGGTAGTTCATCCCGAGTACTAGGCTCGCGGCGAATCTCCGGTCGCATCTGAGGCTCTTCGGGGAGGGTCGATGACCGCCGTAATTCGGTCGCGTTCGGTCGGAACCGATGCGCCCCACTTCCACGTTCGCTTGTGTCCACACGCGGGAGCTGCGCCACTGCTTGCGGCGACGTGCTCCTCGGCAGCAACAGCTCGAGGGGCAGGTTCGTGCAGATCCAGGTGCACCGGGGCACCAGTAATGGGCGATCTCTCCTAGATACAGCCACGAACGGTTGCATCACCATCATGGAGGTGCGCTTCTTCCCGGCGTACAGGAGTCCTTGATGCCCCTGGAGCGATTCCGTGAACTATTGCAGGGCCGATGGCGCACGGTCGCCCTGGTCTGGATACTGGTAGTAGGCGCAGTGTCCGTGGTCACCTGGCTGGCGGTTCCCCAGTATCGCGCCACTGTCGTCTTGATGGTCGATCCGCGGCTGCCTGATCCCCTGCTGGGCATTCCCATGCAGAACGGCTTGCCCAATCACATTCCTACTGAGATCGAGGTCGTGCAGAGCGAACGCGTGGCGATTGCCGCGATGCGCCAGCTCGGGATGCAGAACGATCCTGCCTGGCGAGCGCGATGGCTCCATAAGACGGGGGGAGATGGAGCAATAGAACCCTGGATTGCCCGCGAGCTCAGGCGAAACCTCGATGTACGTCCCACGCGAGAAACCAATGTGATCGCGATCTCTTATAGCGCTGCGGACGGAGAAACCGCTGCCCGGGTCGCGAGCGCAATCGCGGAGTCGTATATCAGCAGTTCGGCCGAACTACGTACAGAACCTGCGCGGCAGTACAACGCGTATTTCGAGGAGGCTGCCCAACGCCTTCGGGGAGAGCTGGAACAGGCGCAAGAGCGACTCGCCGATCACGAGCGAAGATACGGGCTGGTGGCGACCGACGAGCGACTTGATGTGGAGAACAGCCGTCTTGCTGAACTGAGCTCGCAGGTCGTGGTATTGCAGGCAATGGCTGCAGATGCCGACGAACGCAGCCGCTATGCAAGTCGCAATCAGCAGGGGTTCGGTGACGTGCAAAGGAACCCCGCAGTGTCTGCCCTTGCGGCGGAACTGGACCGCCAGGAGAACCGACTTTCGGAAATGCAGGCGCGGCTCGGTGATCGGCACCCCAATGTGGTCGAGGCCCGACAATCAGTCGCAGACCTGCGCAGACGCGTCGATGTGGCATCGCGGCGGGCTGCCGAAGGTATCGGTATTGAAAGCCGCATGGCTCGCGACCGCCTGCTGCATGCTCGGCGTGCCTTGGAGACTCAGCGCGCCCGAATCTTGGCGCTCAGGAGTGAGCGCAATGGTGCGCTGATACTGCAACGGGAAGTCGACAACGCGCGGCGCGCCTATGAGGCGGTTCTGACTCGGTCGAGCCAGACGGCCGTAGAGGCGGGGGCCACCCGTGGAAACGTTTCGGTCCTGCAGGGCGCGGCGGTACCGCACCTGCAAAGCTGGCCCCGGTATAGGTTGAACTTGGCGGTGGGTGTCGCCGCAGGACTAGTGCTCGCCTTGCTGGCGGCCGTATGGCGTGAGGCTTGGGATCGACGGCTGCGGGTGGCGGACGACATCGCTGATGTGCTTGGGCAATCACCACTGGTGGTGCTTCCCGATTCACGCGCCACGCAGCGGCGCCTGAGACTGGCTGCAAACTGAGGTGTTCTCACATGCATCTGCCACTTAGAAGAGACTCCTCAGACGAGACCGCCGAGGACCACCGGACGCTTCATGGCGCGAACCTAGGCTCCGATGCGCACAACGAAAACACCGTTGAACGACGGCGCCCGCGCGGCGACTGTGGCGGTGTTGAACCTGATCACACCGTGTGGCTGCAACGCGATCGCCGGCTGGGATTTGGCGACGCGCCAATCAATGGTGGCAGCGACGCCGCGGACATGCGGGAACTTCTCGCAATGCATCTGCGTGCGCCGGCGGCACCCTCTCCCAAGACATTTCAGGGAGACCCGGAATTGGTGGTCATGGCGGATCCGTCCGGATACGAGGCGGAGGTTTTTCGCGAGTTGCGCACGGAACTCATCGCGCGAGCCCGTCAGCGTGCGAGTAGGGCTGCGCTGGCTATCGTGAGCCCGAGCCGGCGCGAGGGAAAAAGCTACACGGCCGCAAACCTGTCCGCCTGCTTCGCACAGCTCGGCGGCCGCACGCTCTTGATTGACGCCGACCTGCGAACTCCGCGGCTGCAGTGGCTGCTCGGCTCGGGCGAGCATGGGGGCTTGAGCGGCATTCTGCGCGGCGATGAGCAAGCCTTCTCGTCGCTGCAGCCGGTCGCGCAAGTGCCGGGGCTTTTCTTCCTTCCTGCGGGGGCAGTCCCGCGCAACCCTGTTGAACTGCTGCAGAGCCCGCGCTTCAGCCTGCTTCTCCGAGAGCTGCTGCTGAAGTTCGACCAGGTGGTGCTGGACACACCCGCCGATGCCTGGGGTGCTGATGCGCGCGTGATCGCCGCCCAGTCCGGCTCCGCGCTCATTGTCGGACGCAAAGGGCACAGCGCGATGGCCGACCTGCGACGGTTGGTGGCAAGAATTGCGGACGCGCCGTCGGAGATCGCCGGAGTGGTGATCAATCGCTGCTAGATGCGCGTAAAGCGCCACGCCGGGGCGGGCGCGGGATGGTTGCCAGCCTTCCCGTCGAATGCGGGCCTCGATTCAGCCGCAAGTGAGCTGCTGGATGCGCCCGTCCGTTCCGAGTTGGACGTTCAGCCGTCCCACGCGGTACTCCTTCGTGACCATCTCGTTGAATCCGGTGGTACGCACCGTGCTTGCACCCGTCACGCGCTGCATTCGATCGAGCAGTTCGCGCTCGGGCGCCATCCCAATGGCAAAGCGGGCTGCGGAGGCATCGCAGGCATTGCCCGTCGAGCCGTGCGGTTCTGTAGAGGACGCCTTCTGTGCGCAGGCTTGCAGCACCAGCAGCAGTGCCGCGCAGGCGGCTAGCAGTGCCGTGATACGGGCCCCCCTCACGTCTTCTCCGACCAGAGCTCGCCGCCCGTCGCCCAGTCGTGCCGCTTGATATCGAAAAGCAGCACGTCGACCGACTCGGCCTTGCTGCCCAGCGTCTCGACGACGGCCTGGGTCAGCGCCTTCACGAGTTCTTTCTTCTGCTCGAGGGTGCGTCCTTCCATGAGTTCGACGCGGATGGTGGGCATGGGTGTGTCTCCTGAAGGGGTTGGGCCGTTGCGGCGTTCGGCACCGATTATGGTTCGCGCATACAGTGCGCATGGCCCGGCAGTCGCCGGGCTGCTTCAACCACCCCATCCAAGGAGATTCGCGCCGTGCTGACAGACGACATGCGTTCCGATTTCGATTCCATGCTGCCGGGTTCTGCCGGGCCCCAGGGGCCGAACCGACGCGGGGCGCTGAAGGCCGCGCTGGGCGTCGGCTTCGCAGCGGCGGCCGCGCCGGTGGTCGCCCAGGCCGCGATCAAGACGCCCTCGGACGGGCTGGTGACCGGCGAAATCAGCTACGAGGTCGGCGGCTTCAAGGTGCCGGCCTACCGCGCGGCGCCGGCAGGGCGCACCGGACTGCCGGTGGTGCTGGTGGTGCAGGAGATCTTCGGCGTGCACGAGTACATCGCCGACGTTGCGCGGCGCTTCGCCAAAGCCGGCTACCTGGCCATCGCGCCCGAGCTCTACGCGCGCCAGGGCGATCCGGGCTCCTTCGGCGAAGTGGGCCGCCTCATGAGTGAACTGGTCTCGAAAGTGCCGGACGCGCAGGTGATGGCCGACCTCGACGGAGCCCTCGCCTGGGCCGCTGCCAACGGAGGCGACGTGCAGAAGGCCGGCATCACAGGCTTCTGCTGGGGCGGTCGCATCACGTGGCTTTATGCCGCGCACGGTCCAGTCAAGGCCGGCGTCGCGTGGTATGGGCGGCTGGTGGGCAATGCCACGCCGCTCACGCCGCGGCACCCCGTCGATCTCGCCTCGCAGCTGAAGGCACCGGTGCTCGGCCTGTACGGCGGCGCCGACACAGGCATTCCGCTGGAGTCGGTCGAGAAGATGAAGGCGGCCTTGGCCGAGGGCTCGCCGGCGGCCGAGGCTTCGCAGTTCGTCGTCTACCCCGACGCGCCGCACGCCTTCCACGCCGACTACCGCCCCAGTTTCCGCAAGCAACCGGCAGAGGACGGCTGGAAGCGGGCCCTGGAGTGGTTCAAGCGCCACGGCGTTGCGTGACAATGCAGGCCGCGCCCACCGCCTCCGCCTGAGCTGAGGGGCGGCGGGCGCTCGAGACGATATGCAGGCAAGCCGCCCGCCGGGCGGCTTTTCCATGTTCCGGAGAGATAGGCGCGGCGGGCTTTCGCCGCCGCACGCGCCAGCAAGCTGATGAATCTGATCGCGATCGTGACGGCCACCCTGTGCGCGGGGATCGGCAGTGTGTGGATTGCCGCGCTGTTGCTGCGGCTGGGGGTGCGCGGCGGCGCGGCGCCCGAAGGCGGCGGCGTGGCGGCCCAGCACCTGCTGAGCCTCGCGGCCGGAGCCCTGCTGGCCACCGCCTTCATGCACCTGCTGCCCGAAGCCTTCAACACCGACGCGGGCGCCCAGGAGCTATTCGCGACCTTGCTGGTCGGTCTGGTGTTCTTCTTCCTGCTGGACAAGGCGCAGCTGTGGCATCACGGCCACGAGCATGGGCACGACCACGACCACGGACACGGACACGGACACGGACACGGACACGGACACGGACACGGACACGGACACGCGCCCGCGCCCGCGACCGCGACCGCGACCGATCCGGATCACGCGGCCGGCACCCCAGTGGCCGGCGGCGCGCACGGCTTTGCCGAACCCGAGCTTGCGGACCTACGCCCGCAGCACTCCCGACACCACCAGCATCACCACGCCCGGGATCACCATGCGCCCACCGGATCGGGTGGCTGGGCGGTCCTCACCGGCGACAGCGTGCACTGCTTCGGCGACGGCATCCTCATCGCGTCCGCCTTCATGGCCGACCTGCGCCTGGGCCTGGTCGCGGCGCTGTCCGTGATGGCGCACGAAATCCCGCACCACATCGGCGACCTGATCGTGCTGCGCGCCGCCAGTGGCAGCCGGCGTGCGGCTTTGCTCAAGGTGTCGCTCGCTGGCGCGGTGACGACGCTGGGCGGACTCACCGGCTGGTGGCTGGTCGATCGGCTGGAGCAGTGGTTGCCGTACTTCCTCGTGGTCGCCAGCAGCAGCTTCGTCTATGTCGCGCTCGCCGACCTGATTCCCCAGCTGCAGCGGCGACTGGGTGCGCGGGCCACGGCCACGCAGGTGCTGTGGCTGCTCGCAGGCATGGGCATGGTCACGCTGGTCAGCCTTTTCGGGCACGCGCACGCGCACTAGGACCGTGCACGCGCCGGGCTGCGCGCGGCGGTGTGCGTTCCCGTCCGCAGCCGCTGCCGCGGTGCCACGGTGCGTCGCCACGGTGCCCGTGCACGGTCCCTTGGCGCACAGCCTGTTCATCGGCTCGCGGAGTCCTACGTGCGCCTCGCCGCCGTCCGACAGGCGTTGGAGTGCCTGCCTTCTATGGTTCCCGATGCTTCGGCCGCGCCGCCATTCGGCCGCGGCGCTGCCCACCTTGCATAGGAGAGACCATGGCATCACGTGACGAGGAAGACCGCGACCGTCAGAGCCCCTCGCGCTCCGGCGCGGGGGAGGACGAATCGCAGCGCGGCGACGCGCAGGGACGAGGCGGCGAGGCCGGTTCGCTGTCGCATGGCTACGGACAGCGCACGGGCGAGTTCGGCGCGCAACGCTCGGGCGGCTACGGCGGTTATGGAGGCGGCGGCGAAAGCCAGGAGTGGCAGCAGCGCTCGTCGCCGGGTCAGCAAACCCACGGTTATGGCCGCGGCGGCGCGGAGTCCGGCGCGCGGGCCGGGGAGCCCGGCCGCGAGTTCGGAGGCCCGCACGGAGGCGACGCCGGCTCCCCGGGCTGGGCAGGCAGCCAGGGCGGCCAGCATGGCGGCTGGGGCAGCCAGTTCGGTCGCCAGGACGGCGCTCAGTCTCGAGGCCAAGGGTGGCCGCAGGGCACAGCAGGACAGCAAGGCTACGGCGGCAACCAGCAGCGCTACGGTGGGCAGCCGGGCTACGGCCAGCAGGACTACGGTGCCGACCAGCAGGGCTACGGTGCCGACCAGCAGGGCTACGGCGGTGGCCAGCAGGGCTACGGGCGCAGCCAGGAGTACGGCGGTGGCCAGCAGGCCCATGGCGGTGGTCCACACGGGTATGGAAGTCAGCAGCAGGGGTATGCCCGCGACCAGCAGGGCTACGGCGGCAGCCGGCAAGCCTACGGCGGTGGCAGGCAAGGCTATGGCGAAGGCACCCGAGGCTTCGGCGGCAGCCCGCAAGGCTACGAAGGAAACCAGCAGAGCTATGGCTATGGCGGCTACGGCGGCCAAGGCGCCCAGGGTGGCCATCACCAGGCTGCCGGGCAGCCGGGCACTACCGGCCACGGCTGGGGCGGCGGCCGGCAGCACGAGCAGGGCCAGGGAAGCTACGGGTCCACCAGCGGCGGCTCGGAACATGACTGGAGGTCGGGCGGTGAACCTCGGCGGCAAGGCAGCCATTTCGACCCCGATTACCACCAGTGGCGCGAAGAGCAGCTGCGTGGCCTGGACGAGGACTACCAGCAGTGGCGCCAGGAGCGGTTCAAGCGCTTCTCGGACGACTTCACCGCCTGGCGGGCGGCGCGCCAGCGTGGCGGCCAGAGCGCTTCCGGCCAGGGCAGCACGACAGAGCCCGCAGCGCAGAGCCGCCGACCGCAGGAGATGGGGCAGGGCCAGGATCAGCAGGACCACCGGCAGGAGGACCACCAGCAGGACCAGGGCGGCCGCAGTACGCTGGCAGGCTCGAGCGGCATGGGGGCGGCTGGCAAGCCCATGAGCGGAGCCTCCTCCGCCAGCCGCGGCGGCGACAGCAGTGACGCGGCCGCACGGCAGGGGACGGACTCCGCCGCCCGAGGTGGGCAGGACGCAAAGCCGCGCTGAAGTGCAGATGCGACCCGGTGCGCCGTTGAGGACCGCCAGCTGAAGCAGCGGACGTTGCGGCGCCTACAATTGCAACCCAGTTGCGATTCGTGCCGGCCGGTGCGGGCCGAGAGTCGCCGCTCCTGCCTCTTCTTCAGCCCTCACGTCCATCATGCGCAGCCCCCTCGATGCCCAGCTCGACGCAGCCCTCGCTTCTGCGGGGTTGCGCCGCACCGCGGGAACGCTGGCGCTCGCCCGGGTGTTCGGCACCACCCCTGACGCGGTCCTGTCGCACGCCGAGATCGAGCACGTGCTGGTGCGGCAGGGAGTCGAGATCAATCGCGTCACGCTGTACCGGCTGCTCGAGCGCTTTGTTGCGGCCGGGCTGCTGCGCCGCACCGTGGACGCGCAGCGTGTGTCGCGTTTTTCGGCAGCGAACCGCGAAAGCGGCGTACCCCGATTCGAATGCGACGACTGCCATCGGCACTTCCGTCTGACCGACGACGGCGGCAAGCTCGACGCCGCCGCCCGCAAGGTGCTCCAGGCGCTGGAGGCCGCCGGCCACGAGGGGCATTCGATCGATGTCGCCGTCCATGGGCGCTGCGCCGGCTGCGCGGGGCACGGCTTGCGGCGGGAGCGCGCTTGAAGGTGCACGCCGCCGCACGCCACCGGTGGCTGGCTCTGGTGCTGGTGGCGCTGGTGTGCGCCCAGGCCCTCGGCTTCATGCACCGGGTCGCGCACGCGCCCGCGGCATTCGGCGCGGTGCTCCACACGGCGCCCGGCACCTCGTCCGGTCGCCACGTTTCACACGAGAGCCACCTCGCCCGGGCTGCCCACGGCGGCGCCGACCAGCACGCCCGGCACACCCGCCAAAACGACCCCCAGGCACACGCGGGAGAGCCGCGGCACCTGGGCGCGCCCAACTGGCTCGCGCTGCTCTTCTCGCTGCATGAAGGCGAGGGCGACTGCCGGCTCTACGACAGCGCTGGGCCGCAGGTTCTTGCCTGCGCGGTGCCGCTGGTCGTCCCCATCCTTTCCGCGCCGCTCGCCTATCTGCGACTTCTTGCGTTTGGCTTCGTCGCACGCTGGGCGGCGCTGTTCGACGCCCGCGGACCGCCTTCGTTCTCCCGCTGAGACCGTGCACCCGGCGCCCCGTCTGCAGGGCGGCGCCGCGGTGCCCATTTCCCTTCCATTCGCGAGAGAACATGAACATTTCCCATTGCATGGGCGGCGTTTCGCTGCCCCCTTCCGCGACGCTGCCTGCGCCACGCATGCCGTCTTCGCCCGGGTCATCGGCGCCGGCGAAAACCCGCTCGACGAAGCGCCCGCTCGTCGCGATCGCGTGCGCGCTCGCCTGCGGATCCGCACTGGCCCAAGCCGGCGCAGCGGGCAGTCCGGGCGGCGGCTGGCAGGCCGGCGCCGTGCTGGACGTGAGCGCGAGCTCGCGCGCGCTGGCCCTGGGTCAGCGTGACCGCGGGCTGGCCCTGGGACACAGCGATCTTTCGGCCTACGGGCCGCTCGGAAACCACCTGGACGCCCAGCTCACGGCGGCCGTGCACAGCGACCATGGCAAGTACGAGCTCGAACTGGACGAGGCCTGGGTGCAGACGCGCACGCTGCCCGCGGGCCTGCAGTTGCGCGCCGGACGCTTCGCATCGCAGATCGGCTACCTCAACGAACAGCATCCGCATGCCGACGACTTCGTCCAGCGGCCGCTGCTGTACCGGGCGTTTTTCGGAGACCACTGGACGGACGACGGACTGCGGCTGAACTGGACCGCCGCCACCGATCTGTACCTGCGGCTGGGTGCGGAGGTGTTCCGCGGCAAGCGCCTGGTCGAGGAGGCCGACAGCGCATCCAGCCCAGGAGCCGCCGTGCTGTCCGCCCGCATCGGCGGCGACATCGGCGCCAGCCACAGCTGGCAGGCCGGCCTGTCGTACCTGCACAACCGGCGCGATGCCGGGCACGCCCATGAAGCCGAAGAGGAAGGGGAAGAGGCGGGGCACCACGACGCGCATGAAGACGATGGCCACGGCGATGCACACGGCGGGCACGGCGCGGCCTACAGCGGGCGCGGACTCTGGCTCGGTGGCGTTACCTGGAAGTGGGCGCCCGACGGCAACAACAGCCGCCAGCAGGTCCGCGTCACGTACGAGCGCGCCGTGGTGCGCAAGCCCGCCGGGCTCGCCGGCAGCGGCGACCGGCACCGGGCCGACACGCTGAGCGCTGTCTGGCGTTTCGCGCCGGCCTGGGAGGTGGGGGCCCGAACGGATGCGCTTTCCGTACGCATTGCGCACGAGGACCATGTCGATCATGGCCGCCTGCGGGAGCATGCGCTGATGCTGGCCTACAAGCCGACGCACCAGCAGACCTTCCGCGTGCAGGCCACCCGCCAGCGCGACCGCGGCGGCTTCGAGGCGGCCACCCAGGCGCTGCAGCTCCAGTACATCCTCAACTTCGGCGCCCATGCAGCACACGCGTTCTAACCCCCTGCGCGTGCTGCTGGCGGCCGTGGCCGCGTGCTGCCTCGCCACCCCTGCGCAGGCGCTGTCGGTCTTCACCTGCGAGCCCGAATGGGCATCGCTGGTGCGCCAGCTGGCGCCGGACGCCGAGGTGCGCAGCGCGACCCATGCCCGCCAGGACCCCCACCACATCGAGGCCCGCCCCAGTCTCATCGCGGCGCTGCGGCGCGCCGACCTGGCGGTGTGCACGGGCGCCTCGCTGGAGGCCGGCTGGCTGCCGATGCTGCAGCAGCGCGCGGGCAATCCCCGGGTGCGCGATGGAGCCGCCGGCATGCTCTATGCGGCCGACCACGTGGCGCTGATCGATCCGCGCCCGCCGGGGAGCCCCTTCGATGGCGACGTGCACTCCGAAGGCAACCCGCACGTGCACCTCGATCCGTGGCGCGTGCTCGACGTCGCCGAGGCGGTGCGCGACGCGATCGCGCAGGTCGCGCCGGCGCGCCGCGAGCAGGTCCATGCACGCCACGCCGCGTGGGAGCGTGACTGGCGCGCCCGCATCACGCAGTGGGAGCGCAAGGCCGCACCCCTGCGCGGTACGCGGGTGGCAGCGCAGCACACCACCTTCGCGTACCTCTGGAACTGGCTGGGGATCGATCAGGTGGCCGACCTGGAGCCCAAGCCGGGCATGCCACCCACGCCCGGCCACCTGCAGCGCGTGCTCGAAGCCGCGCGCGCTGCCCCGCCGCGCGCGGTGGTGGTATCGATCTACCAGGACGCGCGCCCGGCGCAGTGGCTGGGGCAGCAGTTCGGCGTGCCCGTGCTGCAGCTGCCTTCCACGGTGCTGGGCGAGCCGCCCGCGCCGGACCTTGCCGCCCTGTACGACCACCTGCTCGAGCGCCTGCTCGCCCTGGCGCGATGACGGTGGCCGACGTCGCCTGGCTGCTGCCGCCTGCGGCGGCGCTCGCCGCGGCATGCGTCCTGCTCGCGCCGTTGGGCCGGCAGGTGCTCGCACGCGGCGTGGTCTTCATCGACCTGGCGGTGGCGCAGGTGGCGGCCTGCGGTGTGCTCGTGCTCGCACTGCGGGAGGAACACCCGCCGCTGTGGCTCACCGGCATCGGCGCCGCTGCCGCGGCGCTCCTGGGCGCGGCGCTGGTGTGGTGGCTCGCGCGCCGCTGGCCGGCGCAGCGTGAGGCGCTGATCGGCCTCGTGTACGTGGCCGGAGCGGGCCTGAGCGTGGTCGCGGCGGGGTTCGACCCGCACGGGCGCGAGCGCCTGGCGGCCCTGCTGGCAGCGGATGTCCTGTGGGCGCCGCCGAGTTCGGCGCTCGTGCTCGCCGGCGCGGCCGCGATCGTGCTCGCGATCGCCCGGCGCGGCGTGCTCGGGCGCGACGCCGTTTTCTATCCGGTGTTCGCCCTGGCGCTGAGCGCCGCAGTGCCGGTGCTGGGCCTGTATCTCGTGTTCGCGCTCCTCATCGCACCCGCACTGTGGTGCCGGCGCGGCGCTGCGCTGTCCGTGTCGATCGTCCTGGCGCTCGCGGCGTGTGCCGCGGGCATGGGGCTGTCGTGGGGGCTCGATCTGCCCAGCGGCGCGAGCGTTGCCGTGGCCCTCTGTCTGCTGGGGTTGGGCGCGGCGTTCTCGCCGCGCCAGGCGACATGCGACGCGCAGGACACTCCGGCGCCCGGGCGCAACTAGCGTGTGGAGTAGCCGGTCACGCGCCAGCGCCCGTCGGGCTCGCGCACGGTGGTGACGAGCTCCTGCACGTCGGGCTTCGCGTCGAAGCGCGAGCGGAACACCAGCGTCACGTAGTCGCCCTCCGGGCGGCCTTCGAGCTTGCGCTTGTAGACCGCTTCCACCGGCGTGCGCTCGATGAGCGCTCCGAGCGGCGCCCGGGCTTTCGGAATGCCGTCCATCCACGCCGGCAGCGGAACGCTGGCGCGGAACATGGCGGCGGCGGTGTCCCAGGCCGTGCCCCAGTCGCGGCGGTCCAGCAGCAGCAGCCAGCCCATGGCGGCCAGGCGCGCCGCCTCCTGCATCTCGGCCGTGTCGCCCGTGGGCGAGGCGGAGGACGAGGGCGAGGACGAAGGCGAGGGCGAGGGCGAGGGCGAGGGCGAAGGTGCCCCGGACGGCGGTGTGGCTGCGGGCGGCTCGGCGGACCGCGGGACCGGCGCGCCGAGCCCGGTTCCTCTTGCGCCGCCCGCGCCGTTCGCGCCTTCCGGCAGCTTCAGCTGGGCGAATGCGGCCGATGCGGTCAGGGCGGCCGCGAGCAGGGCGGTGAGCGGCAGGAGTTTTCGAGAGTTCATGGCAATGGATGGGGCAGCGGGGCGCCAGGGCCCTGCCGACGGGGTGTCGGGAATCGCACCAGTCTAGCCCCCCGCAACGGGCGCCGAGGGACCCAGCAATTCCGTCATGCGCCGGGCGCAGACCTGGCCCTGGTCTTCCATGTTGTTGTTGAAGATCACGTGCACCTTGTCGGCATGGCGGCCCAGCGCGTGCAGGGGCGGCACCAGTGCGGCGAGTTCCTCGTCCGTGTAGAGGTAGTTGAAGCGGTCCGCTGCGCGGGTGGCGCCCTGCACGTTCCAGGTGGCGCGGTTGCGCCCGTGCAGCCGCAGGATGGAGAGCTCCCGGCGCGTCGCCTCCCAGATGGCAGGTACCGTGTTGGCGAAACCCTGCGGTGCATCGACCACGGTGTGGACGACGCCCAGTTCGCGCTCGAAGGCGAGTGTGGCGGCGGCGTGTTCGCCCGCAAACCAGCTCGCGTGCCGGAACTCGACCGCCATCAGCTGCCCCGCCATGCGCCGCGCACAGGCGGCTACGTGCTCGATGCCTTCGGCGTTGCGCACCACCCAGGGCGCGAACTGGAAGTGCACGGCGGTGAGCTTGCCCGCTGCCTGCAGGGGCGCCAGCGCATCGAGGAAGCGTCGCCACAGCTCGTCACGGATCTCGGGCGGAAGTTGCCGGTAGTGCAGCTGCGCGGGCGCGTGCGGTCCCAGCGCGCGCCGGATGTCCGGGTGCAGCACCGCCGGCGAAGCCGGATGCCCGGTGAACAGGCGGAAGGCCTTCACGTTGAACTCGAACCCCTGCGGCGTGCGCTCGGCCCATAGCTGCGCGGTGTGCGGGTCGGGAATGGCGTAGTAGCTCGAATCGACTTCCACCATCGGGAAGTGGCTGGCGTAGTGGCGCAGGCGCTGCTCGGCGCTCATCGACTTGCGCGGATAGAAGCGACCGCACTCGATCAGGGACTTGTCGGTCCAGGAGGCGGTCCCCACCAGGTACAGGGCCATGGCCTCATTACAACGCAGTCGCGGGCCGGCGGGCATGTCCTGGCGCCTGCGGCTTCTCGCGGCGGCGTGCCTGCGCGGACAATACGTGGCATGCGCGAATCCACCCCGCCACTGAACGCCGCACCCAATTTTCGAGACCTCTCCGAGCATGTGCGCGCCAGCATCGCGATGCGCCCGCGCACGCTGTTTCGCTCGGACCACCTCGGCGCCCTGGGCGACAAGGATGCGCAGCAGATCCAGGCGCTGGGCGTGCGGCGGGTGCTCGATTTCCGGGGCGTGGACGAGCGCCGCAGCGCCGTGTGCAAGCTGCCCGACGTAGCAGTGCACTCGCTGGCCATCGAGCCGACAATCGTTCAGGTGCTCAGCGATCTGCTCTCGGCGGGGCGGCGGCTCACGCCGGCCGACGTGGTGGCGCACATGCAGGACACCTACCGCGGCTTCGTGCGGCAGCACACGGACCGGTTCGCCGAGTTCTTCCGGCACCTGCTCGCCTCGAGCGAGCCAACGGTCTTCCACTGCACGGCCGGCAAGGACCGCACGGGCTTCGCGGCGGCGCTGGTGCTGCGCGCACTCGGCGCTTCCCAGCAGGACGTGCTGCGCGACTACCTGCTCACCAACCAGCGCCTGAAGGCACCGCCGGGCACAGCCTGGGGCCTGAGCCCTGAGGTGGCTGCTGTGCTGTGGAGCGTGCGCCCTGAGTTCCTGCAGGCCTCCTTCGATGCCGTCGAGCAGGACCACGGTTCGCTGGAGGCCTACCTGCGCGACGGGCTGCGGCTGGGGGAGCCGGAGCGCAAGGAGCTGCGCCGGCTCTACTTGTTGCAGGGCTGAGGCTGCGCTGCCGCGCGGAGTGGGCTCCTACGCCTGGCGACGCGCTGCTCCGACAGGGGAGGGCGGCGGCCGAGCAGAGCATGGGCGCCAGCACTATGCGCAAGGAGTCATCATGGTCAACCAGAATTATTCCCCCGACGGAAAGCCCCGCAAGAGCGACGACCGGGCCAGCCCGGATGTCGAGCGCTATGCCACGGACGGCCAGTCCGATGCGCGTGGCAAGGGCGCGAGCGACGAGCAGGGCGAGCGCCCGCCGCGCAGCGCCGAACGCAGCCTTGAGCAGCGCTCGCAACCGTATGCGGGAGACGGCCCCGGCAAGCCCGGGCTCACCAGTGACCGGCAGCCCGACCTGGTGGCGCCCAGCGGCGTGAACCAGCGCGACCACGGTGTCGCAGGCGACAAGCCCATGGGTGGCGGGGCGGTCAACTTCGACGACTTCGAGGAAGAGCACCCCCGCGGGGACACCCGGCGCACCGGCGGTACCTGGGACGCAACGGGCAGCGACAGCGGTTCGGTGGACGCGGCGCCGGGCGCGGGCATGTCCGACCGCATCGGCCCCAGCGACCCCGACAACAACCGCGATCCGCGCTCGCGCTGATCGCACGCCCCGTCTACGCACGCCGCAGCGGCAAGGGCTCCGTGGCGCTCGCACCGCGCAAGCCGTCTGCTGGGCCGCTGCGCGGCTTGCGACCGGCGAAGCACCCCGGGCGCCCGGTGCTTGCGCACGACGCGGGCGTGCCTTTCACACGCCATTCGGCCTCTCGAGAATCGCTTGCTCCCCCGTCCTACACCGCGCGCTGCGGCGTGCCGACAGCGATTCTGCACAGCTTGCCTAGAGTGTTCCTCCTGAAGCTTTCGATCACGACGCAGGAGGTCACCCGATGAACCAGAACGCAGACAAGCCCGACGCCGCCGGCGACCGCGAACGAGCCGAACAGCGCGAAGGCGATGCGAAAAAGACCCCGTCGAGCGACATGCAGCCCGACGACGCCGGCACCGAGGCGTCTGCAGAACCGGACGCCCGTGCGACTGCCGGTGGCACGCCGGCAGAGTCGGTGATGAAGCAGCAAAGCAAGACCGACGCGGAGCGCAATCGCTGAATACCAACAAGCTTGCAAGAAGCACCCACAGGAGGAGCCCCATGCTGGAGTCCCAGGACGACCCGATCGATCAACTCGAGGCGGAGCACGAGTGCATGCGCGCACTCTTCACGCAGTGGCGGCAACTCGCCTCGCAGGGAGCGCCGCTCGCGCAGCGCCAGGCGCTGGCCGAGCAGATCTGCCTCGAGCTGACCATCCATTCGCGCCTGGAAGAGGAGTTGCTCTATCCGCTGGCGCGCGAGCTCGTCGGAGAGGCCGGACTTCCAGGTGGCGCCGAACAGGCACATGCCTGCGCCAAGGACATGATGTGCCGGGTGCTGAAGGTGCGGGCCAACGATCCTTTGTACGACGCCCGTGTGATCCGGCTCGGCGAGGCCATCGAGCAGCACATGGCGGCGGAGCGCGATGAGCTCTTCCCTCGCCTGCGCCGCTGCGGAGCCGACCTGGCTCTGCTGGGTCGGAGGCTGCGGGAGCGGCGGCGCGAACTGGAAGCCGTGCCCGAGGCGCTGCGCGAAGAGGTGCTGGTCTCTGCCATGGCTTGAGGCGCGTCCCGGGGGCGGGCGCGGCGTGTCCTACAGCCGGCGACCGTCGCAGACGACAGCCGGAGCGGAACTTTCCGGGGCCATGGCGTTCCGGTGCCGACGAAGATGGCGGCCACCTTTCCAACGAACACAACCCAAGGAGTTCCTGATGAACCGTACCCCCCTTATTCGTGGTGTTGCGCTGTCCATGATCGTCGCCGGCAGCCTCTCGCTGGCCGCTTGCGGCCGGGAAGAGGCAGACGTCAACACCACTACCGGTGGCGCCACGACGCCCGCCACGACCCCCCCGACGACGACGACCCAGCAGCCGGTCGTGCCGGCGCCGGGCACCGGCACCGCCTCGGGTGGCGCCAGCGGCGGCGCCTCGAGCGGCGCGACGGCCGGCTCCTCCGGCTCATCGACCAGCCCCGACACCAGCACCAGCGGCGCAGGCACGGGCAGCAGCGGCTCGGGCGGCAGCAGCACATCCGGTTCGGGCAGCAGCGGTGGCACGACAGGCGCCAGCCCCAGCGCTAGCGGCAGCAGCAGCGGAAGCGGGGGCAGCAGCACCAGCGGCGCTGGCGGCAGCAGCAGCACCAGCAGCACCACCCCGCCGTCGGGCTCCGGCTCTGCGGGCGCTTCAGGGTCCGGCTCGAGCTCGGGCACGGGTTCGATGGGCGCCGGCGGGTCCGGCTCGTCGGGCTCGACCGGCTCCTCGGGCTCGTCCGGCTCGTCCGGCTCGTCGGGTGCAGGCAGCACCACCGGCGGCTCCAGCTCTGGCGGTTCCACCACCACGCCGTCGCGTTGATATGGCAGGGCGGATTCTCTTCGCATGTGTGTTGGCCGGCATGGCGCTGGCGGGATGCGAGCGCGGCGCCGACACCGGCGCCACGTCCAATCCCAATCTGCCGGGCCGCCCCGGTGAGGGGAATCCGACCACCACGGTGGCGCCGCAGCCCGAGCCGCGAACCCAGGTCGATTCCCCGGGCATCACCGAACGTGCGAAAGCCTACGTGCCTCCGGGCATCACCGGCCGTGGCCAGGCGGAGCCCGGCATTCCGACCGAGCAGGGGGTGGGCACCACCGGTGGCCTGGGCGGCTCGCCTGCGGGTGCTGGCGACGCCGCCGCGACTCGGGGCTCTCCGGGTGGCGGTGACGGACACGCGCCGCGGAGCCAATAAAGCTTTCTGCCGAACGCCGAGGGGATCAGCGCGCTGATCCCCCTTCTTGTTTCATGTCGGCTTCAGCCCCGCTCCACCGGCCGGCCGGGGTCGCTGCACCACTCGCTCCAGCTGCCCGCATACAGGCCTGTCGGCCCGAGGCCGGCCACCTCCATGGCCAGCAGGTTGGGGATGGCGCTGACGCCGCTGCCGCAGTGGTGCACCACGGTGGCCGGATCGCGTCCCGCCAGGAGGTTCTCGAACTCGGCGCGCAGCGCCTGAGGCTCCTTGAAGCGTCCGTCGGGCCCGAGGTTTTCCGTGAAAGGACGGTTCAGCGCGCCCGGTATGTGCCCGGCGACCGGGTCCAGCGGCTCCACCTCGCCGCGAAAGCGAGGTCGGGCGCGGGCATCGATGATGGTCTGGCCGCGGGAGTCGAGCCCACGCAGCACCTGCTCGGTCGTGACGAGCCGACGGTGCTCGGGACCGACGCGGAAGTTCGACTGGAAGCGCGACGGCTCATCGCCGCCGCGCAGCGCGCCACCCGCCGATTCCCAGGCCTGCAGGCCGCCATCGAGCACGGCGACCGCTTCGTGGCCCATCCACTTGAGCATCCACCACAGCCGGCCGCAGTAGTTGGCGCCCTGGCGGTCATAGACGACCGCCTGCATGTCGTTGGTAAAGCCGATGGCGCTGAGCCACATCGCGAATTTCTCCCGGCTGGGGAGTGGGTGCCGCCCGCCCGAGGCCGCGTCGGCCTGGGGACGGCGTCGGCCGTCCGGATCGACCACGCCCTCATCGCTCAGATGCCGGTCCATGTGCGCATAGATGGCGCCGGGGATGTGCGCCCGGTGGTACTGCTCTTCCCCCGCCGCCGGGTTGGTGAGGTCGAAGCTGCAGTCGAACACCATCAGCGGCGTGTCGGTCTGCTGCAGTTCCTGCAGCTGAGGCGGATCGATGAGCGTGGTGTAGGTGCGAAAGCTGTGGGTCATGGGTCAGTGTTCCTCGGCAGGTGCGTGCGGCGCGGCGCGGGCGCGCAGCGCGGTCGCCGCAAGGCCGCTGGCGACGATCAGGGCCATGCCCGCCCAGCCTTGCGCCGGAATGTGTTCCCCGAACAGCAGCAGGCTGTAGAGCGCGGCGAACACGATGCCAGAGTACTGCAAACTGGCCACCACCAGCGTGGCACCGTGGCTGTAGGCGCGGGTGATGCACAGCTGCCCGAGTGCAGCGAGAGCGGCTATGGGCAACAGCCAGATGGCGTGCTCCCAGTGCCAGCGCGAGATGCCCGTGAACGCCATCGCGATCGCACCGCCCACCGCGGAGCCCACCGCGAAATAGAAGACCGTGCGCGCCTCGGGCTCGCCGAGCTTTCCCAGCGCCATCACCTGCATGTAGGCGAAGGCAGCCGTGAATCCGGAGAGCAGGCCGACCAGGGCGGCGAACAGGCTGTCGGGATCGACCGTCGGACGCAGCATCATCACCACGCCGGCGAACCCCGCGAGCACCGTCAGCGCGAGCGGACCCTGCCGCAACGCCGGGCCAAAACCCGCACGGGGGTTCCAGGTGATCAGGGTGCCGCCAATCAGAAAGGCCGCAACCCAGACGCTGCTCATGTAGTTCAGCGTCATGGCGGTGGCAAGCGGAAGGTAGGCCAGCGCGTAGAACGACGCGCCCAGCGACAGCACGCCGATCAGGCTGCGCCAGGCGTGCATGCCGGGATAGCGCGTGGCAAGCCCCACACCCTGGCGGCGCGCCAGCAGCCACAGCAGTCCCATGCCGAGCACGCCGCGCCAGAAGACCAGTTCGGCCGTGGTGAAGCCGGCGGATGCGAGCTTGACGCAGACGGCCATGCTGGCGAAGAAGAAGGCCCCGAGGACCATCCACAGGGCCTGCATGCCGGAAGGGGGCGAGGCGGGCGTCAGACGCGTAGCGGGCCCGCGCCGATCTGGCTGCGGTACCACTCGTGGAAGTGCTGCATGCCGTCTTCCATGGGGCTCTGGTAGGGGCCGACCTCGTTGTCGCCGCGCTGCATGAGCGCCTTGCGTCCGGCGTCCATGCGCAGGCCGATCTCGTCGTCCTCGACGCAGGTTTCCATGTAGGCCGCCTGCTGGGCCTCGACGAACTCGCGCTCGAAGGCGGCGATTTCCTCGGGGTAGTAGAACTCGACCATGTTGAGCGTCTTCTGCGGCCCGAGGGGGTAGAGCGTGGACACGGTGAGCACGTGCGGATACCACTCGACCATGATGTGCGGGTAATAGGTCAGCCAGATGGCGCCGTACTTCGGCGGCTCGCCGCCGCGGTACTCGAGCAGGGCCTTGTGCCAGCGCTCATAGATCGGGCTGCCGGCGCGCCCCAGGCGGTTGGCCACGCCCACCGTTTGCACGGAGAAATGCTTCTTGAACTCCCAGCGCAGATCCTCGCAGGTGACGAACTGCCCGAGGCCGGGGTGGAACGGCCCGACGTGGTAGTCCTCGAGGTAGACCTCGATAAAGGTCTTCCAGTTGTAGTCGCAGCTGTGCAGCTCGACGCGGTCGAGCACCATGCCGCTGAAGTCCAGCTCTGCGCGCGGGCCCATACCCGCAAGGTCGGCGTGGATGTCGCGGCCGTTGTCCTCGAACAGCAGTCCGTTCCAGTCGCGCAGGCGCCAGTTGCGCAGGTCCAGGCAGGGGTCGTGCGAGAAGTGCGGCGCACCGAGCAGCGTGCCGGCAGGGCTGCCGCCCTGGCCGGCGCTGTAGGTCCAGCGGTGCAGCGGGCACACGATGTTGCCGCCCGAGGCCGGGTCGCTTCGCGTGGAGCCGCGGCCGCGCAGGATCACCGCCTGCCGATGCCGGCACACGTTGCTCACCAGTTCGACGCCGCGCGGCGTGCGCAGCAGCGCACGGCCCTCACTCTCGTGGGGCAGGGCGTAGTAATCGCCGAGTTCGGGAACCGCGAGCTGATGGCCGACGTAGCGCGGTCCGCGCTTGAAGATGGTGTCCATCTCGCGCGCGAAGAGTGCCTCGTCGAAGTAACTGGATACAGGTAATTGGCTTGTGGCCTGCTGCAGTTGAAGACTTAAATCAGACATTTCACCTGACCTAGAGACTCCCCCTATGAAGGGGCAGGTAAGCGCTTATCCGGGGACGGGCGCGGGAAAAGGACCGGCGATTGTAGCCCCCGGGTCTCGCGCGGGTGGAGGAGCCTAGAATGGTCCCTTTGCCCCGCGCCAAGATGTCCGAGCAGGCCAACGCCCCCCAGTTCCCCAGTTATGAAGCCGCACTCGCGGAACTCGAACAGCTGATCTCCCGCATCGAATCGGGACAGCTTCCGCTGGAGCAACTGCTGGCCGGCTACGAGCGCGGTGCCGAGTTGCTGCAGTACTGCCGGGGCCGGCTCGAGGCCGTCGAGAACCAGATCAAGGTGCTGGACGAAGGCAGGTTGCGCGCCTGGACCCAGGAATGAGCGCGGTCATGGCGCATTCATCCGACGCATGGGACCTCGCGTCCTGGAGCAAGGCCCACCTGGCAGCGGTGGAGTCGGCACTTTCCGATTGGGTCGTGGCCGACGCACCGGCGGGGCTGGGTGAGGCCATGCGCTACGCGGTGCTAGACGGCGGCAAGCGCCTGCGGCCGCTGCTGGTGCTGGCCGCAGCCGAGGCGGTACAAGGCGGTGCCCGCGCGGCGCTGCGGGCTGCCTGCGCGGTGGAGTTGATCCACGCCTATTCGCTCGTGCACGACGACATGCCCTGCATGGACAACGACGTGCTGCGCCGCGGCAAGCCCACCGTGCACGTGCGCTTCGGACAGGCGCAGGCCCTGCTCGCGGGCGACGCCTTGCAGGCCCTTGCCTTCGAGCTGCTCACGCCCGCAGACGACGGCGTGCCGCACCAGGTGCAGGCCACGCTGTGCCGTCTGCTGGCGCGTGCTGCCGGATGTGCGGGCATGGCCGGTGGCCAGGCCATCGATCTCGCCAGCGTCGGTGAGGCACTCGACGAGGCCCAACTGCGTCGCATGCACCGGCTCAAGACGGGCGCGCTGCTGCAGGCGAGCGTGATGATGGGCGCTGCTTGCGGCGACATCGACCCGCGGACGCACGACGCTCTCGAACGCTACGGCGAGGCACTCGGGCTGGCCTTCCAGGTGGTCGATGACGTGCTCGATGTCACGGCCGATTCGGCCACGCTGGGCAAGACCGCCGGCAAGGACGCCGCGCAGGACAAACCCACCTATGTTTCACTGCTCGGGCTGGAGCGCTCCCGCGCGTACGCCCGCGAGCTGCTTGCGCAGGCGCTCGCCGCGCTCGATGCGTCGGGGCTGCAGGACACCCGTGCGCTGCGCGCGCTGGCCGACATGGTCGTGAACCGCGAACACTGAACTACGCCATGGCATCTCTGCTCGAATCAATTGCTTCCCCCCAGGATCTGCGGCGTCTGCCGCGGCAGCAGCTGGCGCAGCTCGCGGACGAGTTGCGCGCGTACGTGCTGGACAGCGTCTCGCGCACCGGCGGGCACCTCAGCTCCAACCTCGGCACCGTCGAGCTCACCATCGCGCTGCACTACGTCTTCAACACGCCGCACGACCGGCTGGTCTGGGACGTGGGACACCAGACCTACCCGCACAAGATCCTGACCGGTCGGCGCGAGCGCATGGCCACGCTGCGGCAGCTCGGGGGGCTGTCGGGGTTTCCGATGCGCAGCGAAAGCGAATACGACGCGTTCGGCACGGCGCACTCGTCCACCAGCATCGCCGCGGCGCTGGGGATGGCGGTGGCAGCCAAGCGCAAGGGCGACGACCGCCGCGCCGTGGCCATCATCGGCGACGGCGCCATGAGCGCGGGCATGGCCTTCGAGGGCTTGAACAACGCCGGCGTCTCCGACTGCGACCTGCTGGTGGTGCTGAACGACAACGACATGTCCATCAGCCCGCCGGTGGGAGCCCTCAATCGCTACCTGGCGCAGCTCATGAGCGGCCGCTTCTACGCCGCCGCGAAGAACGTCGGCAAGAACGTCCTGAAGGTCGCGCCGCCGCTGTTCGAGCTGGCCAAGCGGCTGGAGGAGCATGCCAAGGGCATGGTCGTGCCGGGCACGCTGTTCGAGGAGTTCGGCTTCAACTACATCGGCCCGATCGATGGCCACGACCTCGATTCGCTGGTCCCCACGCTGGAGAACATCCGCGCGCTGCGCGGTCCGCAGTTCCTGCACGTCGTGACCAAGAAAGGCCAGGGCTACAAGCTGGCCGAAGCGGATCCCGTGGCCTATCACGGCCCCGGCAAGTTCGATCCGCTCGTAGGCCTTGCGCCGGCGAAGCCGGGCAAGCCGACCTTCACGCAGGTGTTCGGCTCCTGGCTGTGCGACATGGCCGAGCGCGACGATCGCCTGGTGGGCATCACGCCTGCCATGCGCGAGGGCTCCGGGATGGTCGAGTTCGAGAAGCGCTTTCCCGACCGCTACTTCGACGTCGGCATCGCCGAGCAGCACGCCGTCACCTTCGCCGCGGGCATGGCCTGCGACGGGCTCAAGCCGGTGGTGGCGATCTACTCCACCTTTCTGCAGCGCGCGTACGACCAGCTCATTCACGACGTCGCGCTGCAGAACCTGCCGGTGGTCTTCGCCCTTGACCGGGCCGGCATCGTCGGGGCAGACGGCGCGACCCATGCCGGCGTGTTCGACGTTCCCTTCGTGCGCTGCATCCCCAACATGAGCCTTGCCTGTCCGGCCGACGAGGCCGAGTGCAGGGCGCTGCTGTCGACCGCCTTCGCGCAGGACCATCCGGTGGCCGTGCGCTATCCACGCGGTGCAGGTGCCGGCGTCGCGGTACCGGCCAGCCTGGAGGCGCTGCCCTTCGGCAAGGGCGAGCTGCGGCGCGAGGGGCGCGGTATCGCGATCCTCGCCTTCGGCACCCTGTTGTACGCGGCGCTCGAAGCCGCCGGGCCTCTCGACGCGACGGTGGTCAACATGCGCTGGGCCAAACCCCTGGACCTGAGCTTGCTGCTCGAGGTTGCGCAGCGGCACGAGGCCATCGTCACCGTGGAGGAGGGGGCGGTGATGGGCGGCGCCGGCAGTGCTGTCGCCGAGGCATTGCACGCGGCCGGGCTGGCGCGTCCGCTGCTGCAGATCGGCGTGCCGGACGCATTCACCACGCACGGCGACCCCGCGCGTCTGCTGGCCCTCCTGGGGCTCGATGCGGCAGGCATCGAGCGCGCCGTGCGTGCCCGCTTCGGCAATCTTGCCGCGCCGGCGCCAGCACCCGGGCTGAAGGTCGTCGGCTGACCTGTGCCTGGACCGCGATCGCGGTCCGCGCAACGAGGGCTTCTACGCACGGGAAAACCCCGCTGAGTCGGCCTGCCTGCGCTCCTTAGAATCGCGCCGCGCTTGAATACAAAATGTTCACTGGCGCACCGATTCACTTCCAATCACGAGTAGGAGCGTATTACATGGACCGTAGGTCGCTGATCAAGAACGCCGGCATCGCCGGGGTGCTCGCAGCCGGTGTGGCACCGGCCGTTCACGCCCAGGCCACCGTCCGGTGGCGGCTCGCTTCGAGCTTTCCCAAGTCGCTGGACACCATCTATGGCGCGGCCGAAACCTTCTCTCGCGTTGTGCGTGCCATGTCGGGCGGCAAGTTCGAGATCTCCGTACATGCCGCTGGTGAGCTGATGCCGGCCTTCGGCGTCGTGGACGGCGTGCAGAACGGCACCGTCGAAGCCGCCCACACCGCGCCCTACTACTTCTTCGGCAAGGACGAGTGCTTCGCTCTGGGCTGCGCCATCCCGTTCGGCCTGAACAGCCGGCAGATGAGCGCCTGGATGCTCGAAGGCAACGGCGGCAAGCTCATGCGGGAGTTCTACGCCCGCTACAACATCGTGAACTTCGCAGGAGGCAACACCGGCGCGCAGATGGGAGGCTGGTTCCGCAAGGAGATCAATTCGCTCGCCGACGTGAAGGGGCTCAAGTTCCGCATCGGCGGCTTCGGCGGCAGGGTGATCGAGCGCATCGGCGGGGTGCCGCAGAACATTCCCGGCGGCGAGATCTACCAGGCGCTCGAAAAGGGCATCATCGACGCCGCCGAGTGGGTGGGCCCCTACGACGATCTCAAGCTGGGCTTCAGCAAGGTCGCGCCGTTCTACTACTATCCCGGCTGGTGGGAGGGCGGTCCGCAGATCGACTTCTTCATCAACCAGAAGGCTTTGGATACGCTGTCCGCGGAGAACAAGGCAATCCTCGAAGCTGCCGCTGCGCAGGCCCACGTGGCGATGCAGGCAAAGTACGACGGCCAGAATCCCAGCGCCTTGAAGCAGTTGGTGGGCGCAGGCACCAAGCTGCGCCCCTTCCCCAACGACATGATGAACGCCGCCTTCAAGGAAGCCACGGGCCTGTACGAGGAGCTCTCGTCCAAGAACGAGAGCTGGAAGAAGATCTACGCCGACTACGCGCGCTTCCGCGCCGACCAGAACCTCTGGTTCCGCTTCACCGAAGCCACGTTCGACCGTTTCCTGCAGGCACAGAAGCTCTGAAGACGGGGTGCGCGCCGCTCCAGGCGCCGCGAACCCATGGGATCGGAGGGGGACTTCTGCGCCTCCTGCACCAGGCCCCGACGGGGCCTTTTCGCTTTGGCGTTTCGCCACCCGCGCAGCGACTCCGGCTTTCCTGTCAGTCGTCTGCAAGTGTTTTGCAAGCTTGGTTGCCATCATGCGCCCGCCAATTCCTGTCACTCATGGAGACCAAGCAGATGGATCGTCGCTCCCTCATCAAGCATGCCGGCGTGGCCGGCGTGCTGGCCGCCGGCGTCGCACCCGCGGTGCACGCGCAGGCCACCGTACGCTGGCGCGTGGCGTCCAGTTTTCCCAAGTCGCTCGACACCATCTACGGCGCCGCCGAAGTCTTCGCGCAGAAGGTGCGCGCGCTGTCCGGAGGCAAGTTCGATGTGTCGGTGCACTCCGCCGGCGAACTGATGCCGGCATTCGGCGTGGTCGATGGCGTGCAGAACGGCACCGTCGAAGCGGCCCACACCGCCCCCTACTACTTCTTCGGCAAGGACGAGACCTTTGCCATCGGCGGCGCCATTCCGTTCGGCCTGAACAGCCGCCAGATGACCGCCTGGACCTTCGAGGGCAACGGCCTGAAGCTGATGCGGGAGTTCTACGCCAAGTACAACATCGTGCACTTCGCCTGCGGCAACACCGGCGCCCAGATGGGCGGCTGGATGCGCAAGGAGATCGCCAACGCCAATGACCTCAAGGGGCTCAAGTTCCGCATCGGCGGTTTCGCAGGCAAGGTGCTCGAGCGCCTCGGCGGCGTCCCGCAGAACATTCCGGGCGGTGAGATCTACCAGGCACTCGAGAAGGGCACCATCGATGCGGCCGAGTGGATCGGCCCTTACGACGACCAGAAGCTTGGCTTCAACAAGGTGGCGCCGTTCTACTACTACCCCGGCTGGTGGGAAGGCGGCCTGCAACTGGACCTGTACATCAACCAGAAGGCATACGAGGCGCTCAACGCCGAACAGAAGGCCATCGTGGAGGCGGCCGCCACCTACGCGCACGTGGAAACCCAGGCCAAGTACGACGTGAAGAACCCCACGGCGCTCAAGCAGCTCGTCGGCTCCGGCGCAAAGCTGCGGCCCTTCCCGGCCGACGTGATGACGCAGGCCTTCAAGCAGTCGATGGACCTGTACGAAGAGCTCTCCGCCAAGAACGAGAACTGGAAGAAGGTGTACAGCGACTACGCGCGCTTCCGCTCCGACCAGAACCTCTGGTTCCGCTTCACCGAGGCCAGCTTCGACCGCTTCATGCAGAGCCAGAAGCTGTAATTCGTACTAACCGGGCCCGACAATCGGCTCGGGTATCCTCGGGGGCCGCGCGACAGCGGCCCCTGTTACTTTTGCGCTCCGCATACTGCCTCGCGGGCGAGGCAGGACCAACACCCTGAAGGACTCTGGAGACCATGGATCGTCGATCCCTCATCAAGAATGCCGGCATCGCCGGCGTGCTCGCGGCAGGCGTCGCACCCGCAGTGCACGCCCAGGCCACCATCCGCTGGCGCCTCGCTTCGAGCTTTCCGAAATCACTGGACACGCTGTTCGGCGGCGCCGAGGTTTTCGCCAAGCAGGTGCGGGCCATGTCCGGGGGCAAGTTCGAGATCTCGACGCACCCGGCCGGCGAGCTGATGCCGGCGTTCGGCGTGGTCGACGGCGTGCAGAACGGCACCGTCGAAGTGGTGCAGACGGCGCCCTACTACTTCTTCGGCAAGGATGAGACGTTCACCCTCGGCTGCGCGATCCCCTTCGGCCTGAACAGCCGGCAGATGACCGCCTGGATGGTCGAGGGCAACGGCGGCAAGTTGATGCGGGAGTTCTACTCGCGCTACAACATGATCAACTTCCCCTGCGGCAACACCGGCGCCCAGATGGGCGGGTGGTTCCGCAAGGAGATCAAGGGCGTCCAGGATCTCAAGGGCCTGAAGTTCCGCATCGCCGGCTTCGCGGGCCGCATCATGGAACGCATGGGCGTGGTGCCGCAGAACCTGCCCGGTGGTGAGGTCTACACCGCGCTCGAGAAGGGCACCATCGACGCAGCCGAGTGGGTCGGTCCTTACGACGACCAGAAGCTCGGTTTCGTGAAGGTCGCACCGTTCTACTACTACCCTGGCTTCTGGGAAGGCTCTGCCGAGCTGGATTTCTTCATCAACCAGAAAGCCTGGGACTCGCTGTCGGCCGAGAACAAAGCCATCGTCGAGGCCGCCTCGGCGCAGGCTCACGTAGAGACTCAGGCCCGCTACGACGCGCGCAACCCGGTGGCACTGAAGCAGCTCGTGGCATCGGGCGCCAAGCTGCGCCCCTTCCCGCAGGACATGATGAACGAGGCGTTCAAGCACGCAGCGGCCATCTACGAGGAAACGTCCGCGAAGAACGAGAGCTTCCGCAAGATCTACGCGGACCTGGCCAGCTTCCGTGCCGACCAGAACCTGTGGTTCCGCTTCACCGAAGGCACCTTCGACCGTTTCATGCAGGCGCAGAAGCTCTGAACCGGCTGACGGTTCGTGCTTCGCGCGGGGCCCCTTCGGGGGCCTTTTTTCATGGCGAGGGCGAAGGTGCATGGTTGCGAGGCGCGCCGCGTGCCCAGCGCGAGAGGAATCGCTGCATCGCCGGTACCTGGGCAGGAACGGATGCAGGAACTGCGAGGTGCAAGGAAAGCGACTCGCCATCGAGCCGGGGGCAAGTCGTGCAGGGCGCCGGCGTCCTGTTCGACCGTGTTGCCCTTCTGTCCCGGTCGGAGTTTCGGCCGTGCCAGTCCGGAAGGGAGCAGCTGCGTTCCGCGCGCCAAGTCACCTCCTCTACAGCAGCGGAACTCCGACGCCAATCAGGGTGGCAAGCACCACGAACCAGATCACCACGCGGCCGGCCCAGGAGCCATCCCTGGTGTCGGTTTCGGCATCGGAAGCATCGGGTTGGTCGGCGGCGGCCGACGGCTGCGGCGGTGCCGTGGTCGATGCAGAACGCTGCGTGGATGCGGTGCTGCCCGAGAACCCGGTGAAGAGGGGCAGGCTGGAGAGGCGGGCGGTGCGCAGGTCCATGGTGAGTGTGCAGAGGGATGTGCGGCGGCAGGCGCCACCCGCGCAGCGAGTGTGCCGCGTCGCAGTCCATCGCTTTGCGCCAAGGCTGACAGGGTCCCTGTCAGCTTTGACGAGGCTGCGGTGCCTCCGCTCGGCGGTGCAGGCGCGCAGCAGCGCCCCACCGGCGTGGGTGGGCATCCTCAGTCTTGCAGCCGGGGTCGCCGAAGTAGCCGCTTGAAAGCATGCAAGGTACGGTCGGCCAAGGCAGAGGAGAGCCGCGGCGCCGCCCGCGATCAGCGCATGTCGAGGTCGGGCGGCACCGGAGCGCGCGAGCGCACGCGCAGGTGCAATGCGGCCTGCGCCAGCAGGTTTGCCGACACCGGTGCCGTGACGAACATGAAGAGCGTGATGAGCAGTTCCCGCAAGACCGGCTCGCCCGCCATGCCGTGCCACACCATGCTGGCCACCAGCAGCCCGCCGACGCCGAGCGTGCTGGCCTTGGTGGGCGCATGCAGCCGCATGAAGAAGTCGCGAAAGCGCACGAAGCCGATCGCGCCGATCAGCATGAACGCGCCACCCACCACCAGCAGCAGCGCGACGACGGCCTCGCCAAGAAGATGCAGTGCGGAGATGTCCATGGCCAGCCAGCCTTCCTATTCGATGACGTCGCCGCGCGCGATGAAGCGCGCGAGGGCGACAGTGGAGATGAATCCGAGCATGGCGATCACCAGCGCGGCCTCGAACAGCAGCGTGCTGTCCAGGCGCATGCCCAGCAGGATTACAAGCCCGACGGTGTTGATGTAGAGCGTGTCCAGCGCCAGCACGCGGTCGGTGGTTTCCGGTCCGACGAGAAGGCGCCATGCAGTCAGCACCACGGCCAGTGCGACCGCCGCCAAAGCGAAATCGAGAGCCCAGCCGATCATCCGAAGATCTCCTTGAGCGGACGCTCGTAGCGCCGCGCGATGTCGTCCACGATCGCCTGCGGATGCGGTGCGTCCAGCGCGTGCACCAGGATCTCGCGGCGTGCCTCGTCCACCACGCAGGACACCGTGCCCGGGGTGTTGGTGATGATGGTCGCCAGTAGGGCGACACCCCGCGGCTCCGTGAGGGTGTAGGGCACGCGCACCCACGCCGGCTGCGGCGCGGAGGCGGGGTTGAGCACGATGCGCGCCACGGCGAGGTTGGCGACCAGGATGTCCCAGAGCACGGTGAACGCGAGCTTGAGCGCGGCTCCGGGTGCGCGCGGCCGGCTGCCGGCGCCGATGAAGCCATGGACCAGCCAGGGCAGCACCAGGCCCAGGATGGCCGCCCAGAGCAGGTGCACCAGATCGAGCGAGCCTTGCAGCAGCAGCCAGACGACGGCGATCACCACGGACAGGGCGGGGTGCGCGAGCCATCGGCGTTGGCCGGCGCGGTCTCGGCTGCTTTCAGGGTGGTGGTTATTCATTGCGGGGTTCCTGTGGGGCGGTAGGGGCGCACGGCCTCGGCACCCCGTGCGGGCCCGAGCACCGCGCGCGCCAGGCCGTCGCGGTCCAGCAGCTGCACGACGGCGGCATCGGTATAGCGCTTGAGCGGCCCGGCGGCCGCCGACAGGCCGACCATCGCGGCCACCAGCAGCATGGTGGCGGCGACCAGGCGCGCGGGGGCACGGCGCACCGATGCAGGCTCTGGCGTGACCTTCCAGAACATGACGCTGCCCGCGCGGCTCAGGCTCAGCAGGGACAGGAAACCGACCAGCAGCAGGGTGGTCCAGACCCAGGGGGCGGCCGGGCCGGTGGTCGCCTGCAGGATCATCAGCTTGCCGATGAAGCCGGGCAGCGGCGGCAGCCCGATGATCGAGGCCGCGAGCACCAGCAGCAGCGTGCCCAGAAGCGCCGGCTGGGCCAGCGGCGCGGTGGTGGCGAGCCGGTCTGCGTCCTCGCCGCGCTCGCGCGCCAGCAGGTCGGTGACCAGGAACAGCCCGGCGACGACGATGGTGCTGTGCAGCGTGTAGTAGATGGCGCCCGACCAGGCGGCGGCGTTGAACAGCGCCACGGCCGCCAGGATGTTGCCGACCGAGGCGATCGTGAGCCAGGCCACCAGCCGGGACAGCGACGTGGACGCGATGGCGCCCAGCGCGGCGATCAGGCTGCCCGCCAGCGCCAGCGGCAACAGCCAGCCCGCCACCAGCAGCGCAGACTCTCCGGCGCCTTCGCCGAACACCACGCCATGCACGCGCACGATCGCGTACACGCCCACCTTCGTCATCAGGGCGAAGAGCGCCGCCACGGGTGCTCCGGTGGCGGCATAGGTGGCAGGCAGCCACAGGTGCAGGGGCAGCAGGGCGGCCTTGAAGCCGAACACGACCAGCAGCAGCAGCGCACCGACCTGCAGCAGCACCGCGTCGGTGCCGGTGACGCTGCCGACCCGCACGGCCAGGTCGGCCAGGTTGAGCGTGCCGGTGACGGCGTAGAGCAAGGCCACGCCGATCAGGAACAGCCCGGAGGCCGCGAGGTTGAGCGCGACGTACGGCACGCCCACCTGGAAGCGTTCGCGGCCCTGGCCGTGCACCAGCAGCACGTACGAGGCGATCAGCAGCACCTCGAAGAACACGAAGAGGTTGAACAGGTCGCCGGTGAGGAAGGCGCCGTTCAGGCCCATCAGCTGGAACTGCAGCAGCGCGTGGAAGTGGCGCCCGCGCGCGTCCCAGCCGGCGCAGGCGTAGGCGGCCACGGGCAGGGCAACGGCCTGGGTCAGCAGCACCATCAGGGCGGACAGCCGATCGACCACCAGCACGATGCCGAAGGGTGCCTCCCAGGCGCCAAGCCGGTAGACGCGCCACTCACCGCCATGGGCATCGACCGCGACCGCGACGGCGATGCCCAGCGACAGGGCGATGGAGGTGAGCGACACCACCCGCGCGCGCAGCAGGGTGCGCAGGCCCGTCGAGCCGCCGCGCCCGTCGAGGCCGTCGCCGAGGGCGAGCAGCAGTACCGCGGTCAGCAGCGGCACCAGGACCGGCAGCACCGGCAGGTGCGATTCGAGTGCCAGCAACGGGCTCATGACCGTGCCTTCCCGGAGGGCGGCTCCACACCATCGACATGGTCGGTTCCCGACTCGTGGCGACTGCGCAATGCCATCTCGATCAGCAGCCCGGTGGTGGCGAATCCGATCACGATCGCGGTGAGCACCAGCGCCTGGGGCAAGGGGTCGGCCGACGGCTGGCCCGCAGCGAGGATGGGGGGCGCTGCGACCCAGAGCCGTCCGGTCACGAAGATGAAGACATTGACGGCGTAGCTCAGGACCGTGAGCCCCAGCACTAGTGGGAAGGTGCGCCCGCGCAGCATCAGGTAGATGCCGCAGGCGGTGACCCAGCCGAGGCCGGTGGCGACGAGGAATTCCATGCTCAGGTTCATTCGGGCTCCCGGCTCGCCGCCCCCAGGGTGGCGAACAGCAGCAAGGTCGCGCCGACCACCGTGATGTAGACGCCGAGGTCGAACAGGGCGGCAGTGGCCAGCCCGACATCGCCGAGCAGCGGCAGGTGGGGGTGCGCGTGGGCGCTGGTGAGGAAAGGCTGATCCAGGACCATGGCGCCGATGCCGGTGGCAGCGGCGATGCCCAGCCCCAGGGCAATCCATCGGGTGAAGCGCCGCTGCGCCTGTCCACCCAGGTTGGCTTCGGCTTCGCGCTGGCCCAGCGCCATGTACTGCAGCACCACCGCCGCAGCGGTCACGAGGCCGGCGATGAAGCCGCCGCCGGGGAGGTTGTGGCCGCGCCAGAACAGGTAGGCCGTGCTCGCCAGCGCCAGCGGCAGGATGAAGCGCGCCACCACGCGCAGCATCAGCGAGGGCTGCGCAAAGGACCAGGGCTGGCCGGCCAGGCCGGGCGCCCGGTGCACGCGCATGCCCTGCAGCATCGCCAGGACGCCGACCGCGGCGATGCCCAGCACCGTGATCTCGCCAAAGGTGTCGAAGCCGCGGAAATCGACCAGGATCACGTTTACCGCGTTGGAGCCGCCTCCCTTGGGCACCGCCTGTTCGAGGAAGTACCAGGACAGCGAATCGTGGTCGCGGGTGAGCACCAGCCACGCCAGCCAGGCCACGCCGGTGCCGGCGGCGCCGGCCAGCAAGCCGTCGCGCAGCCGGCGCCCCGCAGTCGATTCGCGCGGGGTGGTCGCCGGCAGCAAGGCCAGGCCCATCAGCAGCAAGGCCGTGGAGACGACTTCCACCGAGAGCTGCGTCAGCGCGAGGTCGGGCGCGGAGAAGGACTCGAAGGTGATGGCGGTGATCAGTCCGATCACGCCTGCCAGCACCACGGCGCGCAGGCGCTGGCGGTGGCCGAGCAGCAGGGCGGCCCCGGCCGCGATGAGGAGCAGCCACAGGACGATCGCCAGGAGGTTGGCCGGCAGCAGGGCGCGGTCGCCCGCCGCGACCGGTGCGCCGGCGCGCAGCATCGGCCACGCGCCCACCACCAGCGCCGCGAGCACCATGAGGGTCAGGTAGCGCTGCAGCGAGCCGTTTTCCATGGTGTGCGTCACGCGTCGCGAGAAGGTTCGCAGCCTGTCGATGGCATGGGTGAACAGCAGCCTTCCGGTCAGGCGCGCAGGGTGGTGCAGGTGCAGGCGGTAGCGGCGCTGCAGCCCCAGGTACATCAGCACGCCGCCGACCAGCGCCACCAGGCTCATGAGCAGCGGCACGTTGAAGCCGTGCCACAGCGCGAGCTTGTACTCGGGCGGGGCTTCGTTGAGCACGGCGGCGGCCGCGACGCGCACCATCGGTCCGAAGGTGGCGGCGGGCAGGATGCCGACCGCCAGGACGACGACGACCAGCAGCGCGACCGGCAGCTTCATGAACAGCGGCGGCTCGTGCGGCACCTTCGGCAGATCGCGCGGTGGACCGTGGAAGAACACGTCGTGGATGAAGCGCACCGAATACGCGACGGAGCAGATGCCGAAGAAGACGGCAATCACCGGCACCGTGTAGCCCCAGGAGACGCCGGCGCTCAGCGCCTCGTTGAAGAACATTTCCTTGGAGAGAAAGCCGTTGGCCAGCGGGATTCCGGCCATCGATGCGGCCGCCACCATGGCGAGCGTGGCCGTCCAGGGCAGCAAGCTGCGCAGGCCCCCCAGGCGCCGCATGTCGCGCGTGCCGGTCTCGTGGTCGATGATGCCGGCGGTCATGAACAGCGATGCCTTGAAGGTGGCGTGGTTCAGCACGTGGAACACGGCGGCCACCTTGGCCAGCGGGGAGTTCAGCCCGAGCAGGAACACCAGCAGGCCCAGGTGGCTGATGGTGGAGTAGGCGAGCAGGCCCTTGAGATCGTGCTTGAAGACGGCCACGTAGGCGGCGAAGGACAGCGTGAGCAGCCCCGCGCCGGCGACCCAGAACTGGAACGTGTCGGTGCCACCGATCACGGGATAGAGACGCGCGAGCAGGAACACGCCCGCTTTCACCATGGTCGCCGAGTGCAGGTAGGCCGAGACGGGCGTCGGCGCTGCCATGGCTTCGGGCAGCCAGAAGTGGAAGGGCACCTGCGCGCTCTTGGTGAAGCAGCCCACCAGGACGAGCGCCAGGATCAGCGGGTACTGCGGATGCGCGCGGATCAGGTCGCCGCGGTCGAGCAGCACCGAGAGCTCGTAGCTGCCGCCGGCCTGGCCGAGCAGGATGACGCCGGCCAGCAGCGCGAGACCGCCGCCGCCGGTGACGGTGAGGGCCATGCGCGCGCCTGCGCGGGCATCGGCGCGGTGGCCCCAGTAGCCGACCAGCAGGAAAGAGGACACGCTGGTCAGCTCCCAGAACACCACCAGCAGCAGCAGGTTGTCCGAGAGCACGACCCCCAGCATGGCGGCCATGAACAGCATCAGCAGCGCGTAGAACTTGCCGGCGGGATCGTCCGGGCCAAGGTAATAGGCCGCGTACAGCACGATGAGCACGCCGACCGACGTGATCAGCAGCGCGAACATCAGGGCCAGTCCGTCCAGGCGCAGGCCGATATTCAGGCCCAGGTCGGGCAGCCACGCCGCCTGCAGCAGCAGGGTCTCACCCGCGAACACCGCCGGAGCGAGCACCAGCAGCAGCGCCATCGCGGCCAGCGTGATGCCCGCCGCCACCCAGGCCGCGGCGCGCCGGCGCCCCGCCTGCGGTGAGCGGCCCGCCGCGTATGTGAGGATCACCCCCGGCAGCAGGGGCAGCAGGATGACGGCCGCGAGCCACGCGCTCATGGCGTCGGGCAGCCGATGCGCGGATCGGCGGAGAAATCGTCAAGGGCTTTCATAACCCGCGAAGTCTACGTGCTGTGCATGGGTGCACAGGGAGCGCTGCTGGCGAAAGCGCGGTGCCCTGGTGCAAGCTGTTCCGCTGCTGCTGCTGCTGCTGCTGCTGCTGCTGCTGCTGCTGCTGCTGCAGCAGGTGCAGGTGCAGGTGCAGGTGCAGGTGGGGTGCAGGTGCAGGTGGGGTGCAGATGGGGTGGCGGCGGCGGTGCCCGCGGACGGGTTCGAAGGATTCACCCCCTTCGCCAGTGCCGTGAGCACGATGTCGCCTGCAAGGGGCGCAATCGTCCGCCGGGCACGGCAGTGGCTTGTGCCGGCATCGTCAGAATCGCGTCGGCCGCGCGCTGCGGCGGATCTACTCGATGCGACCGAGCCAGGCGCCGGTGCGCTCCAGCCGCTCCTGCAACTGCGTGACATCGACCTCCGCGGCCGGGCGCGCACCTGCGAGCGCCAGGTCGGCTGCGAGCCCGACCGCCTGTCCCATGACGAAGCAGGCGCCCGTGACGCGCGCGGCGGACTGCGCTTCGTGGCTCATCGAGGCGCAGCGCCCCGCCACCCACACGTTGTCCAGGGACGGTGTCACGGTCATGCGGTAGGGCAGGTGGTTGAAGCCGCGGCTCTCGGGGATCTTGGGCCAGCGAAACTCGACGTCGCCCTTGAGGTGCAGCTCCAGCGGCCACCCGTTTACGCCCACGGTGTCGTCGAAGCTCGCGCACTCCAGCACGTCCGATTCGGTGAGTTCGTAGAGCCCGCGCACGCGCCGTGTCTCTCGGATGCCGACCTGCGGCGCGATATCGACGATGTAGCTGTTCTCGAAGCCGGGGACCTCGCGCAGAAAGCCTGCGACCTCGGCGATCTGGCGCCGTCCCAGCATCTCGGCGGCACTGAGTTCGAGGGCGTCGGTGCCGTCCATGGCGTTGCCATCGGCGTTGGCGAGCTGCGTAAGGTTGACCCTCCACTCGATTCCGCTCTTTTGCGGGCGCACGATGGGCGTCTTGCGCGGGAACCGGTAGCGGCCTTCCGCCTCGGCCTGCAGCATCAGGCCCGGAATGGTCTGCCAGGCCGCGCCCGCGCGTTGCGGGTCGATGCCGTTGATGCGGAACATGGTCGAGGGATAAAGCATGTTGCCGGCGCCGTCGCCCTTCTCGAACGCGGCGCCTGCCCACGCGGCGAGGTCGCCGTCGCCCGAGGCATCGACGAAGGCGCGGCCGACCACGGCGACACGGCCCGACTTGGTCTCCACCAGCAGGGCACGCGCCCTTCGCGGCGACTCCATCACCACGCCCGCCGCCAGCGCGTGGAACAGCACCTGCACGCCCGCCGACTGCATCAGCTCGTCGGCGGCGATCTTGTAGGCCGCCGTGTCGTAGGCCTGCGCCACGGTCTTGCCGAAGAGGGCGTGCGGCGCGTTGAGCCCGCCGAGGCGATCGATGCGCGCGAGCAGCTCGTCGGCCACGCCGTGGACGACCTGCCGGATGTCGCCGTGCACGTTGGCATGCAGGCCGCAGAAATTGGTGACGCCGGCGGCGGTGCCCATGCCGCCGAGGAAGCCGTAGCGTTCGATGAGCAGCGTGCTGCGGCCGGCCTGCGCTGCGGCCACGGCGGCGGCCATGCCGGCCGGGCCGCCGCCGAGGACGACGACGTCGTATTCGCTCAGGATCGGCGTCTGCCGAGCGGGCTCAGAGAGGGAGCTCGAGTTCATAGGTGGTAGAAGTCCACGACCCCGGGGAAGAGGTCGTTGCAGACGATGATCTTCTTGCGCGTGAAACGCCAGGCGGTGTCGTCCAGGCGCAGGGTGTACTCGTAGCGGCCGAAGCGGTGCTGCGCGCGCACCAGGCGCGGGTCCCAGTCGTGCACCTGCCAGCTGGCGGTGCCGACGATGGTGTGCTCGCCCTCGAATTGCGCCAGCACGTTGGAGCTCAGATGGGTGGTGCGCGGCAGCGGCATCGAGGTCACCGACTTGCGGGTGCGGATGCGCAGCACCCGCTCTTCGAGGCCCGCGCGCGAAGGGTGCCAGGCCAGCGAGACCTCGCGCTCGACGTCCTCGACGAGATGGTCCTCGTCGCGCCAGCTGGGCACCCACCAGCTGCAGTCGGGGGCGTACAGCGACAGCCAGGCATCCCACTGCCGCGTGTCCAGCAGGTGCCCTTCCCGGGCCAGCAGGTGGGCGGCGATGGCGCGGGCGTCGTGGTCCGTGCTCACGCGTGTCCCTCACGTTTCAGCCCGCGCCGCAGCAGGCGCATCCATTCGCGGTAGGGGCCGTGCAGACAGGTCTCGTCGCCGAAGCTCACCGGCCCCCAGGCCCAGCCGGCAGGCGACAGGCCCAGCTCGGCGCCGAAGGGGTCCTGCGCCACGACGCCGGTGCCGAGGCCGCGGGCATACCCTTGCAGTTCGCCGGCCGCAACGGCCTGGTAGCCCGACTGCAGGTACTCGTACATCAGGTGGTCGTCCGACGAAGCGAGGCCTGCGGGGTTGAAGAAGTCTTCGTAGTTGCGGATGCGCATGGCCCGCGCCTGCGCGCCCTCGCCGACCGGGGCCAGGCAATGCGAGGTCATTTCCGTGCGGCCGGGGGCCAGCGGGCGCCAGGTGCGCAGCTGCTGGGAGCTGATATCGACGATCTGCAGGTTGGGAAAGATGGTGAGGTTGCGCTGGCGCAGCATCCAGCGCGTGTCGTCCTCGCCGACGCGGGCGCGGATCTCATCGACGGCACCCGGGTCCTTGGCCAGGGGGCGCGCGTGCACGCGTCCCTGCTTGCGAATCGCATACATCATGGCGTGCCCGTTGCCGAGCGACCAGCTGCCGGCGCCTTCGGGCACCTCGGGCGCCTCGTGGCTCACAGGAGCCGGCGCGGCGCCGGCCTGCACGCGCTGCTGCAGCACGTCCATGTAGGCGCTGTGCGTGGAGGAGAAATGGTAGTAGTCGAGTCCGTTCTCCAGCTGCAGCTTCCAGTTGCCGTCGAAGGTGTAGTGCATGCTGCCAGGGAGGTACTCGACGCCGTGGGGGCTCTGGTCGGCCACGAGGTCGAGGAACTTGCGCGCCTGCCCCAGGTGCTCGGCCAGCGTCGGCACCTCGGGGTTGAGGCTGCCGAAGACGAAGCCGCGATAGCTCTCCAGTTGCGCGATCGGCACCAGGTCGTGGTCGGTGCGGTCGAAAGCCGCGTGGTACTGGCCGTCGCGCGCCTGCGCTACGGCGACGTTGCGGCCGCCGCTGTCGAAGGTCCAGCCGTGGTAGCGGCAGACGTGCACCCGCTGGTTGCCGGAACGCCAGGGCACCACCATGGCGCCGCGGTGGCGGCAGCTGTTGTAGAAGCAGCGGATGCGACCGTCCGCATCGCGCGAGAGCACCACCGGCTGGCGCCCCATGTGCAGCGTGACGAAGTCGTGCGGCCGCGGGATCTGGCTCTCGAGTCCGAGGAACAGCCAGGTGCCCTCGAACACATGGGCCATCTCCAGCGCGAACAGCTCGGGGTCGGTGAACACCTCCCGCGAGACGGCGAAGACGCCGTCCGCGGGCCGGTCGTCCACCAGCGCCGCAAGGCGCTCGGGGGTGACGACGCGGTGCATGCGAGCGGGGCCTTATTCGACCTTCACGTTGGCCTGCTGGATCACCTTGGACCACACGCCCGTGTCGGCCTCGATCCGCTTGACGAGGCCCTGCGCGTCGGTGCCCTGGGCCTGCCAGCCCTGCTTCAGAAGCGCTTCCTTGATCTCGGGGCGCTGCAGGATCTCGCTGATCTCCTTGGTCAGCCGCGCCGCCACCGGCTCGGGCATGCTGGCCGGCGCGATGGCGGCCGTCCAGAGCTCGGCCTCGAAGTTCGGCAGGGTCTCGGCGATGGTGGGGACGTCGGGCACCAGCGGCGACGGTTTGGCCGAGGTGATGCCCAGCAGCTTGACCTTGCCCGCCTTGGCCTGCGCCAGCGCGCCGGAGGGCGCCATGAAGGCTGCATCGATCTGCTGGCCGAGGATGGCGTTGGTGACGGCGGGGAAGCCCTGGTAGGGCACGTGCACCATGGGCAGCTCGGCGCGGCTGGCGAACAGCTCCATGGTGAGGTGCGAGCCCGAGCCCAGCCCCACCGAGCCGTAGGTGGCGCCACCCTGCTTCTGCTTGGCCCAGGCGATGAATTCCTTCAGGTTGTTCGCCGGCACGCTGGTGGAGGTCACCAGCACCAGCGGGCTGGTGGCGGCCAGGCTGATCGGCTTGATGTCCTTGATGGGGTCGTAGGGCAGCTTCGAATAGAGCTGCTTGGAGGTGGTGAGCGGGCCGTTGGTGGTGACGCCGAAGGTGTGGCCGTCTCGCGCGAGGTTGACCTGCTGCACGCCGATGTTGCCGCCGGCGCCGGGCTTGTTCTCGACCACCACCGGGGTTCCGAGGGACTTCGAGAGGGGCTCCGAGATGGTGCGGGCCACCAGGTCGGGCGAGGTGCCGGCGGGGAAGCCGACGATCAGCTTGACCGGCTGTTGCGGCCAGTTCGAGTCGGCGCTCTGGGCGTTGGCAAGGCTGCAGGTTGCGGCGAGCGCGAAAAGGGCGAAGCGTGCGGTTTTCAAGGTGTCTCCTGATTCTGCCGAGGACATCGGGTCGATCAGTCTACGGCAAGCCGGCAACGCAACGGGGCCAGCCGGCGGTCCGGGACGCCCTGCGGAATCCGCCCGCTGCAGGAGCGCCGACGACATGAGTGCAGCCGCAACCCGAGGAGCACATGCCCGCCGACGGACCGGAACGCGGAACAGGAGGCGCGCAGGAAGAGGCGCGGAGAAGGAATGGCGGAGAAAGGCGGCGGTTCCAAGCGCAGGGCGCGCAGCGCAGATTGGAGCAGGGCGCCCCTGCAGGCAGAGGCACCCTGGCGTCGTGTCAGCGCTTGAAGAGTTCGTCGAGCTCTTTTTGCGTGTCGCCAGCAGGCTCCGGCGGCGGAGGCGGCTGCAGTCCGTCGAGCTGCGGCACGCTGCCTGGCACCGGCGGCGGTGCGAAGCCGGGCATCTGCAGCCGCTCCATCACTTCCTTGTCGCTCAGCTTCTTCGTCTTCTCGATGTTGCCGGACACCAGCTGCGGGAAGGCGATGATGCTGGAGACCATGGCAACCTGCAGGACGATGAAGGCGATGGAGCCCTTGTAGATCTGCCCGGTGGTGACGGCCGGGATCTGGCGCCCGGTGATGCGGTCCTTGTAGTCGGTGCGGGCGGCGACGCTGCGCAGGTAGAACAGCGCAAAGCCGAACGGCGGCGTGAGGAACGAGGTCTGCAGGTTCATGGCGAGGATCACGCCGAACCACACGAGGTCGATGCCCATCTTCTCGGCCACCGGCGCCAGCAGCGGAATGACGATGAAGGCGATCTCGAAGAAGTCGATGAACATCCCCAGCAGGAACACCAGCAGGTTCACCACGATCAGGAAGCCGATCTGTCCGCCCGGGATGCGGTCGAACAGGTGCTCGACCCAGATGTGGCCGTCGGCCGCATTGAAGGTGAAGCTGAAAATGGTGGAGCCCACCAGGATGAACATCACGAAGGTTGCCAGGCGGGTGGTGCTGTCCAGCGCCTGCGTGAGCAGCCCGAAGGACAGGCGCCGCTTGCCGATCGCCAGGATCAGTGCGCCCAGCGCGCCCATGGCGCCGCCTTCGGTGGGCGTCGCGACGCCCAGGAAGATGGTGCCCAGCACCAGGAAGATCAGGATGAGCGGCGGCATCAGCACGAAGGTGACCTGCTCGGCCAGCCGGGAGAGCAGGTTCATTCCCGACAGGCGGTTGGCCAGCGACAGCACCAGCGCAGTCAGTGATGCGACCGTCATGGACATGATGAGGACTTCGTCGCCGGGGCTGGCCGTCGAACGCTCGAGCCAGGAGGACATCAGGCTGTCGTGCATGCGCGACCAGGCAACGCCGACGGCCGTGGCGATGCCGAGCAGCACCAGCAGCGACGCATGGCCCGAGCTGCCGTTGCGCTCACGGTAGATGCGCGCTTCGGGCGGCAGCGCCGGCACGGCCTTGGGCGCGAAGATCGCGGCCACCACCACGAAGAGGATGTACAGACCGACCAGCATCAGCCCCGGGATCAGCGCGCCCTGGTACATGTCGCCGACAGACCGTCCGAGCTGGTCGGCCAGCACGATCAGCACCAGCGAGGGCGGAATGGCCTGGGCGAGCGTTCCCGATGCCGTGATCACGCCCGTGGCGATGGCCCGGTTGTAGCCATAGCGCAGCATGATGGGCAGCGAGATCAGGCCCATGGAAATGACGGCGGCGGCCACCACGCCGGTGGTGGCGGCGAGCAGCGCGCCGACCAGAATGACTGCAATGGCCAGCCCGCCGCGCAAAGGCCCGAACACCTGACCGACGGTCTCAAGAAGGTCCTCTGCCATCCCGGATTTCTCCAGGATGATCCCCATGAAGGTGAAGAAGGGGATGGCCAGCAGGGTGTCGTTCTGCATGATGCCGAAGATGCGCAGCGGCAGCGCCTGGAACAGCGTCGGCGGGAACAGGCCGAGTTCCATGCCCAGGAAGCCGAAAGCCAGGCCGGTGGCTGCGAGCGCGAATGCGACCGGAAAACCCGTGAGCAGGAAGGCGAGCAGCCCCCCGAACATCAAGGGCACGAAGTTCTGGGTGATCAGTTCGATCATGGTCACTTGTCTCCGTGCGCGGGGGCCCGCGTTTCGGTCTGTCCCGCCAGTTCGTGGGCGACCTGGTCGGGTTCGGGTTCATGGGTGGCGAGGGTGTCCGGACCGACGCCGCGCAGAAAGGCGATGCGCTTGACCAGCTCCGACAGGCCCTGCAGCAGCAGCAGCCCGAACCCGAGCGGCACCAGCATGTAGACGGGCCAGCGGATCAGGCCGCCGGCGTTGGACGACATCTCGCCCGAGTTGTAGGCGTTCACGAAGAGCGGCCAGCTGAGATAGATGCAGATGAGGCAGAAGGGCGCCAGGACGACCAGGATGCCGGCGACATCGATCCAGTTGCGCGTGCGGGCGCTCAGGCGCGAGGCGACGAAGTCGATGCGCACGTGGGCGTTCTGCAGGAGCACGTAACCGGCGGCGAGCATGAAGACCGCCGCGAACAGGTACCACTGGATCTCGAGCAGGGCGTTCGAACTGGAATCGAAGGCCTTGCGCACGATGGCATTGCCGGCGCTGATGAGGGTGGTGGCCAGTACCAGCCACATCGCCAGCCTGCCCACCCAGGTGTTGAGCCGGTCGATGAAGCCCGAGAGGGCGAGGAGCACAGTCATGTGCGGAGTCTCCGGGGAGTGTTGTCAGGTTTGGTAAGGTGAGGGTAACCGGCGAGTCTGCCGTGGCGAAGCGGCTCCGACTGAACGATTTCTGACAAAAACGCCTTTTCCCCACACCGGAGACCCGCCGGGCCAGCGACCGCTCGCGTCCCAACCCCGATTGTCGGTACCAAACCGCATGCCCCTGCCGCCCGCCGCGATCGATACGCCCACCATGCGCTGTGCCGGACGCGAGCTGCTGTCGCTCGCGTTGATGGACGCGCGCAACCACACCCTGCAGCTTCTCGGCGTCTGGGAACAGGCCGTGATCGACGGCATCGCGCCGCCCGAAGGCGAGGCGGCGCAGGCTCGTTGGATCGCCGGGCATGTCGGCTGGCTGGCCGAATGGTGGCTGCTGCGCCTCCCGGAGTTGGCGCCTGGCGAGACTGGCGCCGCGCTGCGCGAGCGGCGGACCGCCGGCCTTCCCGGCGCCGACGCGGTGTTCGACATCCGGCATATGGCGGCGGCACCGCGCAGTCCGGGCTTGCTGCCCGACGCGTCCGCGACGCGCGGCTGGCTTCTGGCGACGCTCGACCGGACGCTCGAGCTGCTGTCGGATGCCGAGGAAGGCGACGAGGACCTGGAACTGCACCGCGCTGCCCTGTTCCACGAGGATGCCCGCAGCGAGCAACTGCTCGTGCTGGCACAGCAAGCCGGGCTGCGGCTGCCCGTGGCCGCGCCCGAGCCGGCCGGCCTGCGCGATGCGTTGTGGATGCCGGCGCTGCGCTGGCGCATGGGCTATGACGGGCCGGGCTTCGCGTTTCCGCTGGAGCGGCCGGCTCACGAGGTGGCGGTGCCGGAATTCGAGATCGACGCGCAGCCGGTCACCTGGTCCCAGTACGTCGAGTTCGTGGCCGACGGCGGCTACGACCGGCCGGAACTCTGGCGGCCGGCCGGCTGGGCCTGGCTGCAGCAGGAGGGCCGGCGCGCGCCGCGCCACGTCGAGGAGATCGGCGTGCGCAGCGGCGCGGTCTTGCAGTCGTGGTTCGGCGTGCCCTTGCGACGAGCTGGGGGGCAGGCTGTGATGCATGTGAGCTGGTGGGAGGCCGATGCATGGGCGCGCTGGGCCGGGCGGCGCCTGCCGACCGAGGCCGAGTGGGAGGTGGCCGCGCATCTCGCGGCGCAGCGGGGTTTCCGCTGGGGCGAGGTGCACGAGTGGACGCTCGACCTGCTGCGTCCCTGGGATGGGTACGTCGCGCCTGCGTGGGCCGACGGGACGCTGTTCGATCCGACGCCCGGCTGGGGGCGTGCGCGCGTGCGGCGCGCCGCGAGCCTCGCGACCCGCGCGCGCATGAAGCATCCCAAGGCCCGGGCCTTCGCCATGCCCGAGCACGACCAGGACTTCGTCGGCTTTCGCACCTGCGCGTTGTGAGGCGGTAGAGGCCGCTTCGGCTTCGGCTTCGGCTCGGCTCCTTGGCTTGGCTTGGCTTGGCTTGGCTTGGCGGTTCGTCTGGTCAGGCTGCGCCGCCGTCTGCCGCGGGAGCCGGATCTCCCAGCAGCGCCGGTGCCATGCGTCCTATCAGCTCCAGCGTGGCGTGCTGCGTCAAGGTGCCGGGGCGCTGGGAACTCACGGCCGTAGAGAGCCGGCTGCGCAGGCGCGGCGTGCCGATCGCGCGCATGTCGAAGGCCTGTGGCCGCCCCGACGACTGCACGGCATTGCGGGTCAGCACCGCATTGCCGGCGCCGTCGGCGACCAGCTCCAGGATGGCGGCGACGGCATCGATCTCCAGCGCGATGCGCGGGCGCAGCCCGAGGTCGGCCAAGGCTGCCTCCACCTGCATGCGGATGGCGTTCGGCCGGCTGGGGATCACCAGCGGAAGCTCCGCGAGCTCTCGCATCGGCAGCGAACGGGCTGCGCCGCGGGTGCCGCTGCCGCGCGCGCGCACGAGATAGAGCGGCTCATCGACGAGCGGCGTGAGCTCGACATCCGGGCCGGGCGCGGCGTTGTACACGAGCGCGATGTCGAGCCGGCCGTTGGCCAGCGATTCACGCATGCCGCTGGACAGGCCTTCGATGATCGAAAGACTGGCTTCCGGCATCCGCCGGCCGAACTCGCGGATCAGCGGGACGGCGAGCGCCTTGGCGATGCTGGGCGGCAGGCCGAGCGCCACCCGCCCGGCGAGCTGGCCGCGCACGCGCCCGAGCTCTTCGCGGGCGCGCTCGACCTGGTGCAGGATGCCTCGGCCGTGCGCCAGCAGCAGCTTGCCCGCCTCGGTCGGGACGGCGCCACGGCCGTTGCGCACCAGCAGCGCCTGGCGCAGTTCGACCTCGAGCAGCCGGATCTGGCGGCTGAGGGCGGGCTGCGCCACATCGAGCGCCACGGCGGCACGGGTGAAGCTGCCGAGCTCGGCGACCCGCACGAAATAGGCGATCTGCTTGAGGTCCATCTCCCTGCGCCTGAGGAATAGCTAGCCGGCAATTATGCCGATCGGTTATAGCTGGTAGTCGTGCGGGCGGCTTCCGCAGTGCCAGACGCCGACTCAGAATGACGGGTTATGCAAACAGCCGCCAACGCGCCCCTGCGGGGCATCTCGTCGATGGCCACGCGCCAGTTGCTCGCCGAACTGGTCGAGCAGTTCCAGCAGCGCTGCGCGCTGCGCATCGAGTTCGAGTCGGTCGGCGGCGTCGATGCGGCCAAGCGCGTGCAGGGCGGCGAGCCCTTCGACGTGGTGGTGCTCGCGTCGGACGCGCTCGACAAGCTGGAGGCTGCCGGACGCATCGAGGCCGGCAGCAAGGTCGATCTGGTGCGCTCCGGCGTCGCCGTCGCGGTGCGGGCAGGCGCCGCACAGCCGGACCTGTCTTCGGAGGCGGCGGTGCGCGAGGCCGTGCTGGCGGCGCGCACCCTGAGCTATTCGACCGGCCCGAGCGGCGTGGCGCTGGCGCGGTTGTTCGAGCGCTGGGGCATTGCCGAGCGGATCGCGCCGCGCATCGTGCAGGCGCCCCCAGGCGTGCCGGTGGGGTCGCTGGTGGCGAGCGGCGAGGCCGAACTGGGATTTCAGCAGCTCAGCGAGCTGATCCACCTCGACGGCATCGCGGTGGTCGGGCCGCTGCCGCCGCAGATCCAGATCACCACCGTGTTCTCGGGGGGCGTGTGCACCGCCACCGGGCGTGCCGAGGCGGTGCGCGATGCGCTGGCCTTCATGCGCTCGCCCGCCTGCGACGACGCCAAGCGGCGCCAGGGGATGGAGCCCGCCTGAACGAAGCTCGCGAACGAAGCACGCGAACGATTGCCAGACCGAACACACGAACCAGCACACCAGGAGCGAACCCACCATGATCATTGACTGCCACGGGCACTTCACCACGGCACCCAAGGCGCTGGAAGACTGGCGCAACCAGCAGATCGCCGGCATCAAGGACCCGTCGGCCATGCCGAAACCCTCGCAGCTGAAGATCAGCGACGACGAGCTGCGCGAAGCGATCGAGACCAACCAGCTGCGCCTGATGAAGGAGCGCGGCAGCGACCTGACGCTGTTCTCGCCGCGCGCGAGCTTCATGGCGCACCACATCGGCGACTTCAACGTGTCGGCCACCTGGGCTGGCATCTGCAACGAGCTCGTCTATCGGGTCAGCCGCCTCTTTCCCGAGCATTTCGTGCCGGTCGCCATGCTGCCGCAATCGCCCGGGGTCGATCCGGCCACCTGCATTGCCGAGCTGGAGAAGTGCGTCAAGGAGTACGGCGCCGTCGGCATCAACCTCAACCCCGACCCCTCGGGCGGTCACTGGACCAGTCCGCCGCTGACGGACCGCCACTGGTGGCCCATCTACGAGAAGTTGGTCGAGTACGACCTGCCGGCGATGATCCACGTCTCCACCAGCTGCAACCCGTGCTTCCACACCACGGGCGCGCACTACCTCAACGCCGACACCACGGCCTTCATGCAGTGCGTGCAGGGCGATCTGTTCAAGGATTTCCCGACGCTGAAGTTCCTGATTCCGCACGGCGGCGGCGCCGTGCCCTACCACTGGGGGCGCTTCCGAGGCCTGGCGCAGGAGATGAAAAAGCCGCTGCTGGCCGAGCACGTGATGAACAACATCTTCTTCGACACCTGCGTCTACCACCAGCCGGGGATCGATCTGCTCAACACCGTGATCCCGGTCAGGAACGTGCTGTTCGCCTCGGAGATGATCGGTGCGGTGCGCGGCATCGACCCCGAGAGCGGGCACTACTACGACGACACCAAGCGCTACATCGAGGCCTCGAAGATCCTGAGCGCCGAAGACCGCCACCAGATCTACGAGGGCAACGCCCGCCGGGTCTTCCCGCGCCTGGACGCGCTTCTCTCCTCGAAAGGACTCTGACCATGTACGAACTCGGCGTTGTGTATCGCAACATCCAGCGGGCCGACCGCGAGGCGGCCGACGGCCTGGCGAAGTTCGGATCGGCCACCGTGCACGAAGCCATGGGCCGCGTGGGGCTCATGAAGCCCTACATGCGCCCGATCTACGCTGGCGCGCAGGTCTCCGGCACGGCCGTCACGGTGCTGCTGCACCCGGGCGACAACTGGATGATGCACGTGGTCGCCGAGCAGATCCGGCCGGGCGACATCGTGGTGGCGGCCGTTACGGCCGAGAACACCGACGGCTTCTTCGGCGACCTGCTGGCGACGTCCTTCCAGGCGCGCGGCGCGCGGGCGCTCGTGATCGACGGCGGTGTGCGCGACGTGAAGACGCTCACCGAGATGAACTTCCCCGTCTGGAGCCGCGCCATCAGCAGCAAGGGCACCATCAAGGCCACGCTGGGCTCGGTGAACATCCCCGTGGTGTGCGCCGGCATGATCGTCACCCCGGGCGACGTGGTCGTGGCCGACGACGACGGTGTGGTGGTCGTGCCCGCGGCCAGCGCCCGCAAGGTGCTCGAAGCCGCCGCCGCGCGCGAAGCCAACGAGGGCGAAAAGCGCGCCAAGCTGGCGTCCGGCGTGCTGGGCCTGGACATGTACAAGATGCGCGAGCCGCTCGAAAAGGCCGGGCTGCGCTACATCGACTGAACGGAAGCACTGCAGATGTCCGACAAGCCCACCTCCGGCGACTTCACCAAGACTCCAGGCTGGCTCGACTGGTACGAGGGGCCGAGCAAGCCGCGGTTCACGTTGCCCGCGGGCAGCGTGGATGCGCACTGCCACGTCTTCGGGCCGGGTGCGCAGTTTCCGTATGCGCCCGAGCGCAAGTACACGCCCTGCGATGCGAGCGCGGAGCAGCTCTTCGCGCTGCGCGACCACCTGGGCTTCGAGCGCAACGTGATCGTGCAGGCCACCTGCCACGGCGCGGACAACCGTGCTCTGGTCGATGCGCTGGAGCGCTCGGGCGGCAAGGCGCGCGGCGTGGCCACGGTGCGGCGCAGCGTGAGCGACGCCGAGTTGCAGGCCATGCACGAGGCGGGCGTGCGCGGCGTGCGCTTCAACTTCGTCAAGCGGCTGGTCGATTTCACGCCCAAGGACGAACTGATGGAGATTGCCGCGCGCATCGCCCCACTGGGCTGGCACGTGGTGATCTACTTCGAGGCGGTGGACCTGCCCGAGCTGTGGGACTTCTTCACCAGCCTGCCCACCACGGTGGTGGTGGACCACATGGGCCGCCCGGACGTGAGCAAGCCTGTCGACGGGCCCGAGTTCGAGCTGTTCCTGCGCTTCCTGCGCGAGCACGACAACGTGTGGAGCAAGGTGAGCTGCCCCGAGCGTCTCTCGGTGAGCGGTCCGCCCGCACTGAACGGCGAGCGCAACCCCTATCGGGACGTGGTGCCGTTCGCCCGCAAAGTGGTCGAGAGCTTCCCCGACCGCGTGCTGTGGGGCACCGACTGGCCCCATCCCAACCTTAAGGACCACATGCCCGACGACGGCCTGCTGGTCGATTTCATCCCGCACATTGCCCCCACGCCCGAGCTGCAGCGCAAGCTGCTGGTGGACAATCCCATGCGTCTGTACTGGAGCGAGTGATGCCACTGGAAAAACCTTACCTGGACGTGCCCGGCACGACCATCTTCGACGCCGACCAGAGCCGCAAGGGCTACTGGCTCAACCAGTTCTGCATGTCACTCATGAAGGCCGAAAACCGCGAACGCTTCAAGGCGAACGAGCGGGCCTATCTCGACGAGTGGGCGATGACAGAGGAGCAGAAGCAGGCCGTGCTCGACCGCGACCTGAACCGCTGCATCTCCCTGGGGGGCAACATCTATTTTTTGGCCAAGATCGGCGCCACCGACGGCAAGAGCTTCCAGCAGATGGCCGGCAGCATGACGGGCATGACCGAAGAGGAATATCGCAACATGATGATCGGTGGCGGCCGCTCGCCCCAGGGCAATCGTCGCGCCGGAGAGGACAAGTAAATGGCACGCATTCAAGCCAGCGTCTACACCTCGCACGTGCCGGCCATCGGCGCGGCGCTCGACATGGGCAAGACCGGCGAGGCCTACTGGCAACCGCTTTTTGCCGGTTATGACTTCTCCAAGCGCTGGATCAAGGAGAACCCGCCCGACGTGATCTTCCTGGTCTACAACGACCACGCCACCGCCTTCAGCCTGGACTTCATCCCGACCTTCGCGATCGGCACGGCCGCCGAGTTCAAGTCCGCCGACGAAGGCTGGGGCCCGCGCCCCGTGCCCACAGTGCAGGGCCATCCCGAGCTGGCCGCGCACATCGCGCAGTCGGTGATCCAGCAGGATTTCGACCTCACCATCGTCAACAAGATGGACGTGGACCACGGCCTCACGGTGCCGCTGTCGCTGATGTACGGCCAGCCCGAGGCCTGGCCGTGCCCGGTGATTCCCTTTGCGGTGAACGTGGTGCAGTACCCGGTGCCCTCGGGCCAGCGTTGCCTGAACCTCGGCAAGGCGATCCGCAAGGCGGTCGAGACCTTCGACCAGGACCTGAAGGTGCAGATCTGGGGCACCGGCGGCATGAGCCACCAGCTCCAGGGCCCGCGCGCCGGCCTGATCAACAAGGAGTTCGACAACGACTTCCTCGATCGCCTGATCTCGGACCCGGAGGGTCTGGCCAGGAAGCCGCACATCGATTACGTGCGCGAAGCCGGCTCCGAAGGCATCGAGCTGGTGATGTGGCTGATCGCGCGCGGCGCCATGGGCGACCTGGCAGGCAAGCCGGCGCCCAAACTGGCGCACCGCTTCTACCACGTGCCCGCCTCGAACACGGCGGTGGGCCACCTGATCCTGGAAGAGACGGCCTGAGCGCCGCGAAAAGGGAAAGAAAAGCATGAGCAAGAACATCCGAGTCGCCCTGGCGGGCGCCGGCGCCTTCGGCGTCAAGCACCTGGACGGCATCCGCAACATCGACGGCGTCGAGGTCGTGTCCGTGGTCGGGCGCGAGCTCGAGAAAACCCGCGAAGTGGCGCAGAAGTACGGCATCGGGCACGTCACCACCGACCTGGCCGAGAGCCTCGCACTCAAGGAGGTCGATGCCGTCATCCTGTGCACGCCGACGCAGATGCACGCCTCGCAGGCGATCGCCTGCATGCAGGCGGGCAAGCACGTGCAGGTCGAGATTCCGCTGGCCGACAACCTGAAGGACGCGCAGGACGTGGTGGCCCTGCAGAAGCAGACGGGCCTGGTGGCGATGTGCGGCCACACCCGCCGCTTCAACCCCAGCCACCAGTACGTGCACAAGAAGATCCGGGCCGGTGAGTTCGCCATCCAGCAGATGGACGTGCAGACCTACTTCTTCCGTCGCAGCAACATGAACGCGCTGGGCCAGCCGCGCAGCTGGACCGACCACCTGCTGTGGCACCACGCCGCGCACACGGTGGACCTGTTCCAGTACCAGACCGGCAGCCGCGTGGTGAAGGCCAACGCGGTGCAGGGGCCGATCCATCCGCAGCTCGGCATCGCGATGGACATGAGCATCCAGCTCAAAACCGAGAACGGCGCGATCTGCACCCTGAGCCTGTCCTTCAACAACGACGGTCCGCTGGGCACCTTCTTCCGCTACATCGGCGACACCGCCACCTACATCGCCCGCTACGACGATCTGGTGAACGGCAAGGAGGAAAAGATCGACGTGTCGAAGGTGGACGTGTCGATGAACGGCATCGAGCTGCAGGACCGTGAGTTCTTCTCCGCCATTCGCGAAGGCCGCGAACCCAACGCCAGTGTCGCCCAGGTGCTGCCCTGCTACGAGGTGCTGCACCAGCTGGAACAGCAGCTGCAGTAGCGCGCCTGTCACGGTGCGCGCGCGATGTCGTCGCGCACGCCTCGAGGCCGGGCCCCGCCCGGCCTCTTGCTTTGGTCCATCAACTTCGCGCAAGGTCGCTTCCATGCACACACGTCAACTCGGTCCCTTCCAGGTTTCGGCCATCGGCCTGGGCTGCATGAACCTGAGCCACGCCTATGGAACCCCGCCGCCGCCCGAGCAGGCCGAGGCGGTGCTGCAGGCGGCGATCGATGCGGGCGTGACGCATTTCGACCTCGCCGCGCTCTATGGCTTCGGGGCGAGCGAAACCATGGCCGGGCGTGTGCTCCGGCCGCATCGACAGCGCATCACGCTGGCCAGCAAGGGCGGCATGGCGGGCGTGGCGGGAGACGACGGCGTGGTTCGCCGCGTCATCGATGGCCGGCCGGAGGCCATACGCCGCAACTGCGAGGACAGCCTGCGGCGGCTGCAGACCGACGTGATCGATCTCTACTACCTCCACCGCTGGGACAAGAAGGTGCCGATCGAGGAGAGCGTCGGCGCGCTGAGCCGGCTGGTGCAGGAGGGCAAGGTGCGTGCCATCGGGCTGTCCGAGGTGTCCGCCACGACGCTGCGCAAGGCGCACGCGGAGCACCCGGTCGCAGCGCTGCAGACCGAGTATTCGCTGTGGACGCGCAATCCCGAGATCGCGGTGCTGCAGGCCTGCCGCGAGCTGGGCGTGAGTTTCGTGGCCTTCAGCCCGGTGGCTCGCGGCTTCCTGTGCGACGCGCTGCACGACGTGGGCACGCTGCCGGCCAAGGACATTCGCAAGCCCATGCCGCGCTTCCAGCCAGAGAACTACGCGGCCAACCTGCGGCTGCTGCCCGGCTACAAGGCGCTGGCGCAGGAGGCCGGTTGCACGCCGGCGCAGTTGGCCCTGGCGTGGCTGCTGCACCAGGGGCCGGACATCCACCCGATCCCGGGCACCACGCGCGTGGACCACCTGCTCGAAGACCTTGCCGCGGCCGACCTGCGCCTGGGCGCGGACCTGCTCGCGCGGCTGGATGCGCACATCAACCAGGGCACCGTGGTGGGTAACCGCTATTCGGAGCAGTCGCGTGCGGAGGTGGATACGGAGGAGTTCTGAGGGTGGAACAAGCTCGGGGCGACCGTTACTCAGCCAGCGGTCAATCCTGGCCGGCTTGATGGCGCGGAGCTGACTGCGCTTTAGGACGCAGCGAATGGACGTTCACCAGGCAACCGGCAACATCGCCACTGCTCTGTGGGGTACCGAGCGCAAGGCGGAGGCAACCGCGGATTTGCCCACAGACTTCAAATTCCTGGGGTTGGCGGCCAAAGAGGGTGACGAAGCTGCGATTGACACCTTGCTGAATCTTGCGGTCACAACCCGCATCGATGCCAAGTCGGTACCCGCAAGGAAGGCGGAGCTCGCTAGGCTTGCGACGCGATCCCTGCTTCGTGCGTACGCGGATACGACCATGTCCGCTGAAACGCGGGGGTCCATCAGAAACAAGATCTATGACCTGCAGCATGGGCGGCCGGCAGCGGTCATCCTCTCCACCGGCTTGTTGTACATGGCCGATCGGACGGCGTCGGTGCGGAACGACAGGGGATCACTCGATGCCACGCGCAGGGAGTTGTTCTGGCGGGTGAACCCCGGGAGCCACTTCGACCGCAGGAGTGCGGACGAGTTGGCCAGCCCTGCGAGGCTGATTCCAGATGAGGAACTGGGGAGGCTCGACGCGTGCAGCGATGCACTCGAAATCTGGCCTGACGCGCTGTCCTTGAATGACGTGGAGCCGTTCAAGGACGCTGTGACACGAATGGTCGATAAGGCGCGCAGTGACAGCACGCTGCAGGCGGCGCTGGTCCATACCGGACACAACCATTGGGTGTCCCTCATCGTCTGTCCGCCATCGAATGCCAGACTCGGATTCCTCGTATTCGACTCCGATCGTCGCCTCGAGGAGGCGCCCGAGACTGTCTCCGGAGCGTTCCGCACACCATTGGAATCGCTCATGCAAGTCGATGACGCACGTTTCGACTACGCGTGCGTCCGTGCCCGGATGCAGGAGCTAGACGCCCCGAACGGCTGTGCGCCGCTGTCCCTGCGCACGCTTCGGGAAGTCGGCGCTGCCGTGCAGAGTGGCACCCCAGGAACGTTCGCGTCGGTATTGGACTTTTTAGGAGCCAGGGAGGCGGAGTGGTCGGATCTCGAAGCCTCCACTCGCAAGGAAATCGTCGGCGCGCTGCGTGCCGAGCTGATTTCGGGGCCTCAGAAGCGTGAGCCGGTGATGTCATAGGGCGCCGTTCAAGCGGCCGCAAACTCCCGCTCATGCATCCACGCCGCATGCTTGGGCGCCCGCCGCGTGCGGCTCCATTCCTCCAGCATCTCCTCCTTCACCGCATCAAGTCGCTGGAACATCTCGGGCGTCGCAGTGTTGGCGGCGAGTTCGACGCGGTGCCCGTTCGGATCGAAGAAGTAGATCGACTTGAACAGCGTGTGGTCGGTCGGGCCTAGCACCTCGATGCCGGCGGCCTGCAGCCGCACGCGTGCCGCGTCCAGTTCCTCCACGCTCTCGACCTCCAGCGCGAGGTGCTGCACCCACTCGGGCGTGTTGCCGTCGCGGCCCATCGGCGGCGAGTTGGGGATCTCGAAGAACGCAAGGACGTTGCCGCCGCCGGCGTCGAGGAACACGTGCATGTACGGGTCGGGCGCGTGCGTCGAGGGCACCTGGTCCTCGGCGATGGCCAGCACGAAGTTCATGCCCAGGTGCGTGCGATACCAGTTCACCGTTTCCCTGGCGTCCTTGCAGCGGTAGGCGACGTGGTGGATCTTGCGGATGCTCATGGGGTCTCCTTCGATTGCGGATTGCGGATTGCGGGTCGCGGGTTTGCGGTTCTTGGGCTACAGGTCCTTGCGCGCCAGGGCGAGTGCCTCGCGCAGCACGGCGGTGTCGCCGATGTGGTTGCACAGCAGCAGGATCAGCCGGGCGTTGAGCTGCTCGCTCTGCTCGTCGCTGAGGTCGCCGTGGGCATCGAGCAAGGCTTCGTAGAAGTCGTCGCCCGGGGTGAAGTCGCGAAAGTAGCGTCGGCCGGGTTCACCGAAATTGGGTTGGACATTCAGGGGCATCGGGCACTCCTCCTTTTGCTCAGGTGTTGCAGGTGGCTCGTGCCAGGGCGGCGCGCACGCGTCCGGCGTCGAACTCGCGCCAGCGTGCGGCCACATGCTGGTCGGGGCGGATCAGGTAGACGGCGCCCGCTGCGGCGTCGTAGCGCTGCGCCGCCAGGCCCTGGGTGTCCTGCAGCACGCGGATGCCGGATCGCTCGCCTCCCGTCGGCGTGACGACGACGCTTTCGACGGGGATGGCACCGTGGGCCAGCGTGGCGAAGGCGTCGCGCTTCGAGGGGCCGAGCGCGGCGGCCTCGGGTGCGAACACCAGCAGCGTGAAGCGCCCTCCCAATGCGCCGAGCAGCCAGCCATCGCGACCGTCTTCGCGCACCGGTGCGTCCGCCATCGGCGCGCCGGGCACCATGTCGCCGGCAAAGGTGTCGGTGTCGGGTGTGCTCAGGCGCGACTGCACCAGGAACGACGGCACCGACAGGCGCCCGGAGTTGACCAGCATGCGCGCGAAGGGCTGCTCGCGCGCGAGGTCGAGCACCGCGTTGCGAAACACCTTGCTCACCCGGCTCTTGGGCGTGATGAAGTCGGTGGAGCGCGTGGAGTTGGCGATGTTTTCGTCGGCGGCGTAGGTGCGGTCCTGGCTATAGGTGTCCAGCAGGGCGTCGGGCGCTTCGCCCCGCATCACGAGGGCCAGCTTCCACATCAGGTCGTCGGTGTCCTGGAAGCCGGAATTCGCGCCCCGCGCGCCGAAGGGCGAGACCTGGTGCGCGGCGTCGCCGACGAACAGCACGCGGCCGGCGCGGAAGTCCTTCATGCGGCGGCACTGGAAGGTATAGATGCTGACCCACTCCAGCTCGAACGGTCGCTCGTCGCCCAGCATGGCGCGGATGCGGGGGAGCACCTTCTCGGGCTTCTTCTCCTCCTCGGGATCGGCGTCCCAGCCGAGCTGGAAGTCGATGCGCCAGACGTTGTCGGCTTGCTTGTGCAGCAGGACGGTCTGCCCGCGATGGAAGGGCGGATCGAACCAGAGCCAGCGCTCGGCAGGGTAGTCGGCCTGCATCACCACGTCGGCGATCAGGAAGCGGTCCATGAAGATGCGCCCGTCGATCTCCAGCCCCAGCGCCCGGCGGATCGGGCTGCGTGCGCCGTCGGCGGCGACGAGCCAGTCGGCATCGAGCTGCAGCATGCCGTCGGGTGTCTCCACCTGCAGCCGCACATGGTCGGCCTGGGGTTGCACGCTGACCACCCTGTAGCGCCAGCGGATATCGACGCCGAGCGCGCGGGCGCGCGCCACCAGCATCTCCTCCAGGTGGTACTGCTGCAGGTTGATCATGCCGGGGCGACGGTGGCCGGGCTGCGGCACCAGGTCGAAGCGGTAGACCTCCTGCTCGCCGAAGAAGGTCCGCCCGACGTTCCAGCCCACGCCTTTCGCGCAGGCTTCGTCCCCCACCCCCAGGCGGTCCAGGATCTCCAGGGCCCGCTTGGCGTAGCACACGGCCCGCGAGCCGACGGAGACCGACTGGTCCTCGTCGAGCAAGAGCACGGGCAAGCCCTGCAGGCGCGCGTCGATGGCCGCTGCCAGGCCGACCGGCCCGGCCCCGACGATGACCAGCGGACGCCGCCCCGGCGTAGACCGCAGATCCTCGGGCGGGGTGTACGGGAAGCTGGGATAGCTATACGTGCCCATGACGTCCTCGATTCACTAATGAGGAATGGGTTGTACTAAACGAAACTACAGAGACGCTTGATCCACATCAAGGGGCAGGGGAGCTGGGGGCGCGCAGCTGGCGGAACCGCCGCGTACGGCCGAGTTACTGATGGGCTGAATGCCGTAGCCCGTCGATCCTGCCGCCACCTTGATGGGGAGCCGCCGATGCCCACGAACGTAAGAACGACTTCTTCTACGCCGATCGCAGCGGGCTCCTCCGCGGCCCCGTTGCGAGCAGGGCGCACCACGCATCGGATCGCTTCCTTTCTGGGGCGGTCGGTGTCTGCCAGCCCGTCACCGGCGCCCTCGAGCGCGGCGGCAATGCAATCACGGGCCGCCGCTGCGAATGCCGGATGGACGTTCAGATCGCTGAAGGACCGCGTGGTCGCCAGGCTGAGCCGCTCGCAGATCAGCAGGGTAGAAATCCAGGCTCAGAACAACCGGATCATCGGCACCAAGCTGGCGGAGCTCGAGGCCGGCGAACCGGCACGCTCCAAAGCACTGGACTTTCTCGTCACCGGCTTTCGGGCCGGCAACACGGCGGTGATCAAAGGGCTGGTCGATGTCCTCGTGCGGAACAACGGCGCCTGCGGCAACGCTGAGCTGGGTAAGGCGGTCCGCACGGAGTTGGTCAATGCCTATCGCGTGTCCGGCACGCCCAGGACGGCCAAGGACGCCTTGGCCGAAGAATGCACGAACAGGGTGAAGCAGCTGCTGACGCCCTCCAGCACCGAGGAACTGGTGCAGTCGGGCGCAGTGATGACGAAAGTGGTTCCACAGAGCAAGGAGAGGGCGCAAGCGCTGGTCCAGCTCGCCCTCGAATGCCACCGAGAGGAGACCGGGACGATCGGTCTGGGCGTGGACATCCTCGGACCCGACAGTCTCAGGAAAATGGAACTCAACTTTCGCAATCCATGGAAGGGGCTGTCCCGTGCCCTCGGCCCGACGGGTGGCGTCGAGGACCTGCTGCGCACGGACCGCTTCATGGACCAGCACGAAATGCGGGCGATATGCGAGATGGACCGTTGTCCGGTCGTGCCAAACCCGGGATCGATCACGCCGAATGCGCGGGCTTCGGCCTTGGCGAACTTCTCGCGCCAGGTCGGCGGCGCAGGTCCCATGAGTGCAGTGCAAGCGGCGCAGGCGCTCGGCAAGCCGGTGACCCTGATGCTCAACCTGCGAGACAACCACTGGACGGCCGTGATCGTGTTTTCCCCGAGGAAGGAAGCGGGAACGACGACGGTTCCGTGTGTTCTCTTCGACAGTCTGAAGAGCGACGAATCGACGGCACTTGTGAAGCGCAAGCTCTCGGAAGCCCTGGCGGACAAGCAAGCCGTCGGCGCTGGCGCCTACAAGCTCGCCCTGACCGTGTGTGGCGGCCACCTGCAGGAGTCGGGATTCGATCGACTGAAGAAGACGATGACGCGCAAGGAACTCGACGGAACCAGCAATGCCTGCGGTACTTTCGCCTTCAAGGCGGCCAGGATCGTCAACGAGCGTGTCGCAAAGGCCACCGAAGTTGACGACGTCGTGAGCGCCCTGGACGACTTCTCGAGCACCTGGCGCCAAACGCCGGCGCCTGCGCGCCGGGAAGAGATTTCCGCGTTGCGCGCGAAGATGCTGATCGACCGCTGCACGCATAGCGATGAGGGAGACTTCATGCGCGTGGCGGCTGACCCAGACCTTCGCCGACAGGTCGGCTGGTCGAGAGTTCATTCCCAGGCGCGGTCAGTGCCCGAAACTGGCGCCGCTCCCGCTTGACTGCGCGGCCGGCGCCCCTTCAGGCGTCGCCACGCCGCAGGCGCTGGCCTGCATCGCCACGAAAAAGGGACCCGAGGGTCCCTTCTTGATGCTCCGCTCCGCGTCGATCAGAGCGAATCGATGAAGCTGCGCAGCTTGTCCGAACGGCTCGGGTGCTTGAGCTTGCGCAGCGCCTTGGCTTCTATCTGGCGGATGCGCTCGCGGGTGACGTCGAACTGCTTGCCGACCTCTTCCAGCGTGTGGTCGGTGCTCATCTCGATGCCGAAGCGCATGCGCAGCACCTTGGCCTCGCGCGGCGTCAGGCTGTCGAGGATGTCCTTGACCACGTCGCGCAGGCCAGCCTGCATGGCCGCCTCGATCGGGGCGGTGTTGCCGGTGTCCTCGATGAAGTCGCCCAGGTGCGAATCGTCGTCGTCCCCGATGGGCGTTTCCATCGAGATCGGCTCCTTCGCGATCTTCATGATCTTGCGGATCTTGTCCTCGGGAATCTCCATCTTGGCCGCCAGGATGCCGGCGTCGGGCTCGAAGCCGAACTCCTGCAGGTGCTGGCGCGAGATGCGGTTCATCTTGTTGATGGTCTCGATCATGTGCACCGGAATGCGGATCGTGCGGGCCTGGTCCGCGATCGAGCGCGTGATGGCCTGCCGGATCCACCAGGTGGCGTAGGTCGAGAATTTGTAGCCGCGGCGGTATTCGAACTTGTCGACCGCCTTCATCAGGCCGATGTTGCCCTCCTGGATCAGGTCCAGGAACTGCAGGCCGCGGTTGGTGTACTTCTTGGCGATGGAGATCACCAGCCGCAGGTTGGCCTCGATCATCTCCTTCTTGGCATCGCGCGATGCGGCTTCGCCCTCGTTCATGCGCTTGTTGATCTCCTTGAGCTCGCCCAGCGGCACGACCACGCGCGACTGGATGTCGGTCAGCTTGGTCTGCAGCTCCTGGATAGGCGGGATGTTGCGCGCGATCACGGTGCTCCAGGGCTTGGCCGCGGCAGCCTGCTTTTCGACCCACTTGAGGTTCAGCAGGTTGGGCGGGAACTCCTTGATGAAGATCTCCTGCGGCATGCCGCACTTGTCCACGATGATGCGGCGCAGCTCGCGCTCTTTCTTGCGCACGTCATCGACCTGGGTGCGCACCATGTCGCACAGCTTCTCGATGGTCTTGGCCGTGAAGCGGATCGTCATCAGCTCGGTGGAGAGCTCATGCTGCGCCTTCTGGTAGGCAGGCGTTCCGTAGCCTTCCTTGTCGTAGATCGCGTGGATCTTCTCGAACAGTTCGGCGATGCGGCTGAAGCGCTCCAGCGCCTGGTTCTTGAGCTCCTCGAGCTTCTTGGTGAGCGCCTTGGAGCCGCCGTTGCCGTCGTCGTCGTCGTCGGCATCGAACTCGTCGAAGTCTTCCTCGGCCACGTAGTCGTCGGCCTCGTTGGGGTTGGAGAAGCCATCGACCACGGTGGAGATGACGACCTTGCCCTCGCGGATCTCGGCCGCCATGCGCAGGATCTCGGCGATGGTTGCGGGCGAGGCGGAGATGGCCTCCATCATGGCCTGCAGCCCGCCTTCGATGCGCTTGGCAATCTCGATCTCGCCCTCGCGCGTGAGCAGCTCGACGGTGCCCATCTCGCGCATGTACATGCGCACCGGGTCGGTGGTGCGGCCGAACTCGCTGTCCACGGTGGACAGGGCGGCTTCGGCTTCCTCTTCGGCTTCTTCCTCGGTCGCGGCGGTGGGACCGGTGTTGGTCAGAAGCAGGGTCTCGGCGTCCGGGGTCTGCTCGTACACGGCCACGCCCATGTCGTTGAGCATGGACACCACGACCTCCAGGGTCTCGGCCTCGACCAGCTTTTCAGGCAGGTGGTCGGTGATCTCCGCGTGGGTGAGGTAGCCGCGGGTCTTGCCCAGCTTGATCAGCGTCTTGAGCCGCTGGCGCCGCTTGAGCATTTCCTCTTCGGTGAGGACGGTCTCGTCCAGGCCGAACTCCTTCATCAAGGCACGTTCCTTGGCCTTGCTGATCTTCATGCGCAGCGGCTTGACCTTCTCGGTCGTGGCCGTCTCCGTCTCGGCGGCCGGCTCTTCGGAGAACTCGGCTTCGATGTCGGAGAGGTCCTCGTCCTCGGTCTCCGCGGCCGCGGGCTTGGCCGACGCCGTGGCGGCCTTGGGTTTGCGGCCCCGCTTGGCGGGCGCCTTCGCCGCCGCATCGGATTCCGTAGCCGCCTTCGGCGGGCGGCCCGGCTTCTTCTTCACGACGACTTCATCGGCCCCGGCAGCGACCGTGGCCGTCTTCTTGAGGTCTTCCTTGGCGGCAGCTTTGTCGGTGGTCTTTGCAGTGGTCTTCGTAGCAGGCACAGGCTTGGCTTTCGTGGTTGGCTTGGCAGCCGGCGGCACCGCGACCACCTTCAGGGTGGGCTTGGCTGCGGCTGGGTTACCGAGATGAATTGCGGGTTTGATCGTTTTCTTCGCGGCGGGTTTCGCTGCGGCCTTGGCTGACTTTTGTGCGGGCATGTACGAGGTCCTCTGACATCTGAGGGAACACCAAACACGAGCGCGCCAACGGACCCGGCGCGGGGAAGACGAGCGCCTAGGCCCCGACGATCCGGGACGCTGCGGCGCAGGGGCAAGATGGGTGGGCGAACATTTGGAGTGCAGTCCTTGCGGTGAAGTGGCGCTGTCGTGTGCGTGTCCGCATGTCACGGTCGGCCGGGGCCCGGAGGTGCTGCTGTCGCTCTTGCCGCGAGCAAACCGCACATTATAGCGAAGGCCGTATTTTTCAAGACCCTGGCAGGGTACTCGATCGCGTGCTCGCCACAAGCTGGCGCAGCCGTTCGTAGGCTGCGGGGTCGCTCGCGGCACGCAGCGACAGCGCCTTCATTTCCTCTGCGCGCAAACGGTCGCGCTCGCGCTCCAGGATGTGCGCGAGCTCGGCTGGATCGTTCTCGATCGCCTCGGGCAGACGCGCCATCAGCGTGGAGGCGAAGCTTTCGTACTCATGTCCTGTCAATGCGGGGCGCAGGGCCTCCCAAGGCAGGGGGCCCTGGTCGTGCAGCCGGGCGTCGAGCCACGCGAACAGCGGGCCGTGTGGCGCAGGCAGCGCGCACAGGAGGTGGTGGTCGTCGTTGGACAGGCGGGCCCAGCTCGCGGCGTCGGACAGCAGAATCTGCAGGGCGCGGTCGGCGCGGCCCGGCGGCAGGGCGCGGCCTCGACTGCGACCGGGCGCGGCCGCGTCCGCATGCTCGGGGTTTTGGCGATTTGCCCAGCCGGTGCGGCGCCCGCCTTTCGGATGCGCCTGGCGCTGCTGCCCGCTACCGCTCAGGGGGCGGCCGCTCCAGAGCGCGGCGAGGTCGTGCGCATCGAGCTGAGCGAGCCCGGCGATTTCGCCGAGCAACTGGCGCTTGAGCGCGCCATCGGGCAGCAGGCTCCACAGCGGTTTGGCGGTGGCCGCCATGTGGGCACGCCCCTCGGCGGTCGCCAGGTCGCACCCTTCGCGCGCCGTATCGACCAGGAAGCGCGACAGCGGCGTAGCCTCGCCCACATAACGCGCGAATGCATCGCGGCCGTGCGCGCGGATGTAGCTGTCGGGATCGTGGTCGGGCGGCAGGAACAGGAACTTCACGCTGCGCAGGTCGGTGGCATAGGGCAGGGCACCCTCCAGTGCCTTGCGCGCCGCTCGCCGCCCGGCAGCGTCGCCGTCGAAGCTGAAGACCACGCTGTCGGTGAAGCGGAACAGCTTTTGGACGTGCTCGGGCGTGCAGGCGGTGCCTAGCGTGGCCACGGCATTCGGAAAGCCGAGTTGGGCCAGCGCAACGACGTCCATGTAGCCTTCGGTGACGAGCACATAGCCATGCTCGCGCAGCGCCTGCCGCGCTTCGAAAAGCCCGTAAAGCTCGCGCCCCTTGCTGAATACGGGCGTCTCGGGCGAGTTGAGGTACTTGGGCTTTTCGTCCCCCAGCACCCGCCCGCCGAAGCCGATGCACTCGCCCTTGACGTTGCGGATGGGAAAGATGATGCGGTCGCGGAAGCGGTCATAGCGCTTGTCGTCTTCCTCATGGACGATCACCAGGCCGCTTTCGCTGAGCAGTGGGTCGTCGTAGGCAGGAAAGACGCTGGCGAGGGACCGCCAGCCTTCCGGCGCATAGCCCAGCCCGAACTGGCGGGCGATTTCACCCGACAGCCCGCGCTGCTTCAGGTAGGCGATGGCGCGCGGGGCGTTCTTCAGGTGCTTGCGGTAGGCGTCGGCCGCCTTCTCAAGTACCTCGCTGAGCGTCGCCTGCTTTTGCCGCTGCTCGGCGGCCCGCGCACGGTCCTCGGGCGAACGCTCGTCCTGGGGGATCTGCATGCCGTATTCGGCGGCCAGGTCCTTCACCGCATCGACAAAGCCCATGCCGGTGTGCTCCATCAGGAAACCCAGCGCGTTGCCGTGCTTGCCGCAGCCGAAGCAATGGAAGAACTGCTTGGTCGGGCTGACGGTGAACGAGGGCGACTTTTCGCTGTGGAAGGGGCACAGGCCCGAAAAGTTGGCGCCTGTCTTTTTCAGGGGCACATGGCGGCCGACGATCTCGACCACGTCGGCGCGGGCCAGCAGTTCCTGGATGAAGGTGTCGGGGATGGCCATGGGGAGTCGGTCGCTCACCCGTATTGTGACGAGGGCGACCGACGCGCCGCCGCGACGCCCCTGCGGCTCACTCGCCCATCACGACGCCCTCGCGCCGCGGGTCGGCGCCGCCGATCCATCCGCCGGGCCTGCGCGCAATAGCCTGCAATCCGCTCGTCATGGCCTGCTCGCGCACCTCGGCGCCGCGCCCGCGCACGGCCTCGACGGTTGCTGGCGGAAAACGCCTCTCCTCCAGCAGCGTGGGGCCGTTGTTCGAGCCGAAGTTCGGCAGGTCGATCGCACTCTGCGGCGAAAGGCCCCACCCGAGAACGCCCTGCAGCGTCTTGGCCGTGAAATGGATGATGAGGGCCCCGCCAGGGCTGCCGGCGGTCATGGCGAGCTGGCCCGTGGTCTTGTCGAACACCAGTGTGGGCGCCATCGACGAGCGCGGGCGCTTGCCCGGCTCGACGCGGTTGGCGATGGGGCGGCCCTGCGCGTCGCGAGGTGCGAAGCTGAAGTCGGTCAGCTCGTTGTTCAGGAGGAAGCCGCGCACCATCTGCCGCGCACCGAACTGGTCCTCGATGGTGGTCGTCATCGCCAGTGCGTTGCCCCAGCGATCGACGATGCTGACGTGGGAGGTGCCGAACTCGGGTTGCTCCGGCATGGCTCCATGCGCCCGCCGCTCGCCGGGGGGCGTGCCGGGCTGGGCCGTTCCCATGCTGCGCGGCCCGATCAGTGCCGCCCGCTGGCGCAGGTACGCGGGGTCGAGCAGGCTCATCCAGTTGCCAGCGGGCGGCTGCACGAAGTCAGGATCGGCCAGGTACTGGGCGCGGTCGGCGAACGCCAGGCGCGCCGCTTCGGTATAGAAGTGCAGCCATTCGGCCGAAGGCAGGCCGTCCTGCAGGGGCAGGGCGGCGGCCGGCGTGTGGTTCAGGATGCCCAGGATCTGCCCGACGGCGATGGCGCCCGAGCTCGGCGGCGGGAAGCCGCAGACGCGCCAATCCTTGCCGCCCGCGCGCCAGTCGTGACACAGCGCTTCGCGCCTCTTGGGCTGGTAGGCAGCCAGGTCGGCCATCGAGAGGCGTCCGGAATTGGTGGGGTGCTGGCGCACCTTCTCCACGATGGCCTGCGCGATTTCCCCTTCGTGCAGCGCCGCGGACCCTTCTGCTGCGATGCGGCGCAGCACCGCTGCGAGGTCGGGGTTGCGCAGCGTGTGGCCTACAGGATGCGGATCGCCGTCCGCGCGATAGAAATAGGCGGCGGCGATGGCGTCGTTCTTCAGGTGGGCGTCGTTGCGCAGCAGCGTGTGTAGCCGTGGGCTCACCTTGAAGCCGGACTCGGCCAGGGTGATCGCCGGCTGGATCAGTTGTGCCCAGGGCAGCTTGCCGTGTTGCCGGTGGGCTGTCTCCAGCATGCGGACGGTTCCGGGCACGCCCACCGAACGTCCGCCGACCACGGCCTGGTAGAACGGCAGCGGCTTGCCGTCCGGGCCGATGAACAGGTTCTCGTCGGCGGCCGCAGGTGCGGTCTCGCGGCCGTCGAAGGCCTCGGTTCGCCGGCCGTCGTGGTGCAGCAGGAAGGCGCCGCCGCCGATGCCGCTGGACTGCGGCTCGACCAGAGTGAGCACCATCTGCACGGCCACGGCCGCATCGACGGCAGTGCCGCCGGCCTGGAGCACCTGATTGCCGGCGTCGGTGGCCAGCGGATTGGCCGCAGCGACAGCCCAGCGGGTGGTGGTCCACCCCGGCTTTTCGACAATCGCCGAAGCCGCCTCGGGTTGCGCAGGAGGCTGGTAGTCGAAACGGGCGCCGGGAGTGTTGGCGGCGCAGGCGGCGAGCAGCGCCGCCACGCCGAGGATGCCGAGCTGGTAAGTCATGGCGTCTCCGGAGGGGAGGGCCATATTAGCCGCGGGCTCGGCCGCAGTGCGCTCAGCGCGGCGCCAGCCGGATCGCGCCGTCCAGGCGGATCACCTCGCCGTTGAGCATGTCGTTCTCGAAAATGTGGCGCGCGAGCCTGGCGTAATCCTGCGGCGTGCCCAGGCGCGAGGGGAAGGGCACCGCAGCGGCGAGCGAGTCCTGCACCTCCTTGGGCATGCCGAACATCATCGGCGTGCCGAATATGCCGGGGGCGATCGTCATGTTGCGGATGCCGCTGCGCGCCAGGTCGCGCGCGATGGGCAGCGTCATGCCGACCACGCCGCCCTTGGAGGCGCTGTAAGCCGCTTGGCCGATCTGGCCGTCATAGGCCGCGACCGATGCGGTCGAGATGATGCAGCCGCGCTCGCCGGTGGCTTCGGGCTCGTTGCGGCCCATCGCGTCGGCCGCCAGGCGGATCATGTTGAAGGTGCCGACCAGGTTCACCATGATGGTCTTGGTGAACACGCCCAGGTTATGCGCGCCGTTCTTGCCGACCGTTTTCTCCGCAGGGGCGATGCCCGCGCAGTTGACCAGGCCCATCAGCTTTCCCAGCGAAGCGGCCTTGGTGACCACCGCCTGCGCATCGGCTTCCTGGCTCACGTCGCAACGCACGAAGGCGCCGCCGATCTCCGATGCAATGGCCTCACCCTTGTCCGCCTGCATGTCGGCGATGACCACCGTGCCACCGCATGCGGCGAGCATGCGCGCCGTGCCTTCGCCCAGCCCCGATGCGCCGCCCGTGACGATGAAGACCTTGCCCTTGATGTCCATGGATGCTCCTGGTTTCAGTTGACGTTGACGTAAACGTCACGATTATGTCGGAGCGGCGGCGCGAGACCGCAGGCGGCGCGGCGGGAGGGGCCGCGCGCCGCCGTCAGCGCAGGGTCACTTGAATCCGACGCGGTCGAGCATCTGCTGGACCTTGACGGTGTTGGCGCCCACCGCCGCGAGCGGGATGGTCTCTGCCTTGAACTCACCGCCGTCGGTCATCGCCTGCAGTGCCCGGTTATCGACCTTCACGTTCTTCGCCGTGGGCCACTCGTTGTTGCCGTTGGCGAAGTAGTTCTGGGCTTGCGGGCTCGCCAGGTACTCCAGGAACTTGACCGCGTTGGCGCTGTTCTTGGCGTTCTTGGCAACCGCGCCACCGGCGATGTTCAGGTGGGTGCCCCAGCTGTTCTGATTCGGGAACACCACGCCCACTCGCTCCATGAGGGCCTTGTCCTCGGGCTTGTCAGAGCGCATCAGGCGGGCGATGTAGTAGGAGTTGCTCACCGCAACCTGGCATTCGCCAGCGCCGACGGCGCGGATCTGGTCGGTGTCGCCTCCCTTGGGCTGGCGGGCGAAGTTGGCCACCAGCCCCTTGAGCCACTCCTGCGTGCGCTGCTCGCCCATGTGCTCCATGACGGAGCCGAAAAGCGATAGGTTGTAGGGGTGCGAGCCGGTGCGGATGCACAGCTTGCCCTTGTTCTTGGGATCCGCGAGTTCCTCGTAGGTATCCACGTCCTCGCGCTTGACCTTGAGCTTGTCGTACACCACGACGCGCGCGCGCGTCGAAAAGCCGAACCACGGCGTGCCCTCGGCGCTCTCGCGGCCGCGGTACTGGGCGGGAATAGCCTCTTCCAGCACCTTCGACTTGATGGGTTTGAACAGACCGTCCGCCTCGCCGCGGTGCAGCCGCGCGGCATCCACCAGCAGGATCACGTCGGCCGGTGAGGCCGCACCTTCGGCCTTCAGCCGCGCGAGGATGCCCGCATCGTCGGCATCTACCCGGTTGATTTTGATGCCGGTGGCCTTCGTGAAGTCGGCGTACAGCGCTTCGTCGGTCGAGTAGTGCCGGGCGGAGTAGAGGTTGAGCACCTGATCCTGCGCTGACGCGGCGGTTGCGGCAGCGAGCAAAAGGCCGGCGACGGCGATGGCATTGCGACGATGGGTCATGGGTCCTCGCGAAGTTGGTGAAAGCGGAATGCCGCGCATCATAAACGGAAGCGAGAATGATTCGCAATCAACGGTGTGCAGATTTGACGCTCGAATAGCGTGTTGCGATGTTGGACGGGCCGGGCGCTGCTGCAGTAGGCCGTCCTCGCCACGCGAAAGCGTCACGCAGCGCGGGTGAGCGGCGAAGGCGCTTGGACAGGCTGCGGGCGCGGTGGTGACGCACAAAAGAAAAGGCCCCAGCCTTGCGACTGGGGCCAAGGGATCCTGAACCGCAAAGGTGTCGAAGGACCCGAGGAGACAACCTGAAAACCCTGCCTGACAAGCTCAGGCAACGGTTTGGTAACGGCGCTTTCGGCAGAGTTCCCGAAGCGCGCCGGGCCGGATCAGCGCTTGGCGGTGCGCGAGGTGCTCGTCGATTTGGCTGCGTTCACGGCCGTGGTGGCGGCGGCGTTGAAGTTGGCTTCGGCGACATCGGAGGCCTGCTTCACGGCCTTCTGGACGGACTCGAGTGCGTTGTTGCCGGCAGCAACGGCGCTCTTGAAGACAGCGACGGCGGTCTCGCTTCCGGCGGGTGCGTTCTTGGCTGCGTTATCGACGACAGCCAGGAACTTCTTCTGCACGTCGGCAGCTTGTGCTTCGAAGGTCTTGCCGAACTCGCTGCCGGCGCCGGAGGCGATCTCGTAGAGGTGGCGGCTGTACGAAGCGGTCTTCTCGGCCAGGGGCTGGAACAGCGAGGCTTGCAGAGCCAGCAGTTCCTGGGCGTCCTTGGTGGTCAGCAGTGCCTGGGTGGTCTCGGCGGCTTCGGTGATGGCGGCCTTGGACGCCGTCATGTTCAGTTCGACCAGTTTTTCGACGCCTTCGAAGGCTTTGGCGGTCAGGCCGAACAGGGTTTCGAGGTTGGCTTTGTGGGAGGCCAGGACTTGTTCTGCGGTCAGCATGTATATCTCTCCAAGAGGTGGGTAGTGGTACTTCGGGGGGTATTGCTGCTCCGCCGGAACTTCCATGTTGCGCCGCAGCATAGGCTGAATTGTAGGGGCGGTGGCGCGCATTGCAAGCGGTTTTTGCTGCATCGCACCATTTCTCGAAAAGCCAACCCGGCAGTGAGTCCTACGCTGGCGGCCGGACAATGGCGCGCATGCAGGTGTTCTATGCCACGCAGTTCGTGTTGCCGCTTCCGGCCGGGCACCGCTTCCCGATGGCCAAGTACCAACTGCTGCGCGATCGCCTCGCAGCCGAGCTGGCGGACGTGCGGCTGATGCAGGCGCAGCCGGCCAGCGATGGCGAACTGGCTCTGGCGCACGCGCCGGCGTATATACGCGCCATCGCCGACGGTTCCGTCGATCCGGCCGTGCTGCGGGAGATCGGCTTTCCCTGGAGCGAGGCGATGGCCGAGCGGGCGCGTCGATCCGTCGGCGCGACGATCGCCGCCTGCCGCGCGGCGCTGCGCTCGGGAGTGGCAGCCAACATTGCAGGAGGCACGCACCATGCAGGCGCCGCGCGGGGCGGGGGCTTCTGCGTCTTCAACGACGCGGCCGTGGCAGCCCGCCTGATGCAGGCCGAGCAGGGCAGGGCGAACCGCCGGCGCCTTCAGGTGGCGATCGTCGATCTCGACGTGCACCAAGGCAATGGCACGGCGAGCATCTTCAGAAATGACCCGAGCGTCTTCACCTTGTCCCTGCACGGCGCCAAGAACTTCCCGTTTCGCAAGGAGCGCGGCGACCTCGACGTCGATCTGCCCGATGGCTGCAATGACGCGGAGTACCTGCATGCGCTCGACGCCGCGCTCGACGAGCTCGAACAGCGCTTTTCTCCCGGACTCGTGATCTATCTCGCCGGCGCCGATCCGCACGAAGGCGACAGACTCGGGCGCCTGAAGCTCACGTGGGACGGCCTCGAGGCGCGCGACCGGCGTGTCTTCGATTGGGCCTGGCAGCGCGGCGTGCCGCTCGCCTTCGCCATGGCGGGTGGCTACGGCCGACGCATCGAAGACACTGTGCAGGCGCAGGTAACTACCTTCGCGGTGGCACTGCAGTACTGGCGGCGCTGGCAGAATCTGCCGCGATGAGCGAGAAGAACACCGCCGACCGGCCCCAGCCCGAACCGCGCAGCGCTTACCGGGCGTTTCGCACCATCGGCACCCGGTGGGGCGACAACGACGTCTACGGCCACGTCAACAACGTCATCTACTACAGCTGGTTCGACACGGTCGTCAATGCGCACCTGATCGAGCAGGGCGCGCTCGACATCCACGCGGGGGACACGGTGGGGCTGGTGGTCGAGACCCGGTGCAACTACTTCGCGCCGCTCGCGTTTCCGCAGGCCGTCGAGGCGGGACTGCGCGTCGCCCGCATCGGGGGCAGCAGTGTTCGCTACGACATAGGCCTGTTCGCTGCGGGCGAGGAGCACACTGCCGCCCGCGGCCATTTCATCCATGTCTATGTCGATAAGGCAAGCCGCCGGCCCGTTGCGCTGCCGGTCCGGCTACGCCAGGTTCTGGAGGCTCTTTCGTGACTCAATCCCAGGTCGGCACCCGCATCGAGGATCCGCGCAGCGTCGATGCCGCCATCACCAGCCGTTTTTCGGCGCGGGCGTTCCTGCCCACGCCCGTGCCCCGTGCGACCATCGAGTCCATCCTCGAGGTGGCCAGCCGGGCTCCCTCCGGCACCAATACCCAGCCCTGGCGCACCTATGTGTTGCAGGGTGCCAGCCGCGACGCGCTGGTGCAGAAGGTCTGCGCCGCGCACGACGCGGTCTATGCCGACCCGACCCTGTCCGCGCAGTACCGCGAAGAGTGGGATTACTACCCGCAGAACTGGGTGTCGCCCTACATCGATCGGCGGCGCGAAAACGGCTGGAGCCTCTACGGCCTGCTCGGCATCGCGCGCGGCGAGAAGGACCGCATGCACGCGCAGCACCAGCGCAACTTCCGCTTCTTCGACGCCCCGGTCGGCCTGATCTTCACCATCGACCGCATCCTCGGGCGCGGCTCGCTCATGGACTACGGCATGTTCCTGCAGAACATCATGGTGGCAGCGCGCGCGCGCGGGCTGCACACCTGTCCGCAGGCGGCCTGGAACCAGTTCGGTCGCATCGTGCTGCCGCACGTGGGCGCAGGCGAGGACGAAATGCTGGTGTGCGGGATGTCGCTGGGCTGGGCCGACGAGGCTGCGCCGGTCAACGGCTTCCACACGCCGCGCGAGCCGCTGGCCCAGGTCACCCGATGGCTCGATTGACACTGACTCTCCAGGAGGTCCCCGCATGAGCGACAAACCCCGCATCCTGGTGGCACGACCCACCTTCCCCGAAGTAATCGAGCGCCTCGCCGCGCATTTCGAGGTGGAGCACAACCAGGCCGACGAGTCCGGGTCGCCCGAGCAGCTGCGCTCCCGCTTGCAAGGCAAGTCCGGCGTGTTCACCACCGGCGCCGAGCGCATCGATGCCGCCTTGCTTGCGGCCTGCCCGCAGTTGCGCATCTGCGCGAACATGGCTGTCGGTTTCAACAACTTCGACCTGCCCGCCATGACCGCCGCGGGTGTGCTCGGCACGAACGCGCCCGACGTGCTCACCGAGACCACCGCCGACTTCGGCTTCGCGCTCCTCATGGCCACGGCACGGCGCGTCACCGAGAGCGAGCATTACCTTCGCGCGGGCAAGTGGCAGAACTGGAGCTACGACCTCTTTGCCGGCCAGGAGGTGCACGGCACTACGCTCGGCATCCTCGGAATGGGGCGCATCGGCCAGGGCATCGCCCGACGCGGCGCCCACGGCTTCGGCATGCAGGTGATCTACCACAACCGCAGCCGCCTATCGCCCGAGCTCGAAGCATCCTGCAAGGCGCGCTATGTCACGAAGGACGAGCTGCTGCAGGGCGCCGACCACCTCGTGCTGGTGCTGCCCTACACCGCTGAATCCCACCATGCCATCGGCGCGGCCGAGATCGCGCGCATGAAGCCCGGCGCCACCCTGGTCAACATCGCGCGCGGCGGCATCGTGGACGACGCTGCGTTGGCGCTGGCGCTGCGAGAGCGGCGCATCGCCGCGGCCGGCCTGGATGTCTTCGAGGGCGAGCCGCGCGTGCACCCAGACCTGCTCACGGTGCCCAACGTCGTGCTCACGCCCCATATCGCGAGTGCCACCCTGCCCACGCGCCTGGCGATGGCTACCCTGGCGGCCGACAACCTGATCGGCTTCCTCGTGCACGGCAAGGCCGTGACGCCGCTGAACCCCCAGGCGCTGGAGAAACGTTGACCTTCGAGCCGTCCTGGATTTCCGCTGCCGTCGGCGGCCTTACCCTGGTCCTGCTGCTGGTGCTGCTGGCCCTGCTGGCGCGCCGGTCGAACGAGCCGATGCGGGCCGAATTGCTCGCAGCCGGCGAGCGCCTCGAGCGCGAGCTGCGCCGCGAGGTGAGCGAGTCCTCGCGTGGCGCGCGCCAGGAGCTCACGCACAGCCTGACCAGCTTCCAGCAGGCGCTGGTGCGTCAGTCGGCCGAGGCGACCCGCACCCAGAACGCCCAGATCGACGCTTTCGGCCAGCAGCTCGCGCTCCTGCAAAAGAGCCTGGGGGACACGCTCAACGTCCAGCTGCAGTCGCTCGGAGATTCCAACGCCCGTCGCATCGCGGAGGTGCGCGCCACGCTGGAGGCGCAGCTCGCAATCCTGCAGCAGTCGAATGCCGCCAAGCTCGACGAGATGCGCCGCACCGTCGATGAGAAGCTGCAGTCCACGCTGGAGACGCGGCTTGGCGAGAGCTTCCGCCAGGTGGCCGAACGGCTCGAGCAGGTGCACAAGGGGCTGGGGCAGATGCAGTCGCTCGCGCAGGGCGTCGGCGAGCTGCAGCGCGTGCTGACCAACGTGAAGACCCGCGGCATGTTCGGCGAGGTGCAGCTCGAGGCGCTGCTCGAGCAGGTGCTGACCGGCGAGCAGTACGCGCGCCAGGTCGAGACCCGGCCCGGCAGCCGTCAGCGCGTCGATTTCGCCGTGCGCTTCCCCGGCCGCTCCGACGATGGCGTGCCGGTCTGGCTCCCCATCGATGCCAAGTTTCCCCGCGACGACTACGAACGCCTGCTCGATGCGCACGACCGCGCCGATGCGGCGGGCGTCGATAGCGCGGCGCGCGCCCTCGAGGTGCGCATTCGCCAGGAAGCCAAGTCCATCTGCGAAAACTACCTGTGTCCTCCGCACACCACCGACTTCGCCATCCTCTTTTTGCCGGTCGAGAGCCTCTATGCGGAAGTGCTGCGCCGGCCTGGCCTCATGGACGTCCTGCAGCGCGACTACCGCGTCACCCTGGCCGGCCCCACCACCCTGCTGGCCATGCTGAACAGCCTGCAGATGGGCTTTCGCACGCTGGCGCTGCAGGAGCAGGCCTCCGAGGTGTGGAAGGTGCTGGGCGCGGTCAAGACCGAGTTCGAGCGTTACGGGGACTGGGTTGCGCGCATGAAGGAGCAGATGCAAAAGGCCGCCGACACGCTGGACCGCGCCGACACCCGCACGCGCCAGATGCGCCGCGCCCTCAAGGTGGTCGAAGCGCTGCCCGAACAGCAGGCGCAGGCCCTGTTGCCGCAAGTCGAGGACGGCGGTGACGACGACGAGCGATCGTGACACGCATGCGGCGCCGCGCGCCGCGGGCCTGGGATTCGAGCTCGCCCGTTTGATCGCGGGGCAGATCTTCCTGCACGCTTGCATGGCGGGCATGCGGATGGCGGCGCCTCTGATGGCCCTGCGCGAGGGCTACAGCGAAGCGGCGGTGGGCGTTCTGCTCGCCTTGTTCGCGCTCACGCAGGTGTTCCTCGCGTTGCCCGCCGGACGCTACGCCGACCGGCAGGGCGTGCGGCGGCCGCTGGCCCTCAGCGTCGCGGTGGCCACTGCTGGGGCCGGCGCAGCGGCGGCCTTTCCGATCTTCCCCGTGCTGTGCCTGAGCGCCCTGATGGTGGGCGGCGCCACCGGCGTGGCGTCGATCGCGCTGCAGCGGCATGTCGGGCGCGCCGCGTCGGGCGCCACCCAGCTGCGCCAGGTGTTCTCGTGGCTGGCCATCGGGCCGGCGCTCTCCAACTTCCTCGGGCCGTTCCTCGCCGGGCTCCTGATCGACCACACCGGCTTTCGCATCGCGTTCTTCGCCATGGCGCTGCTGCCGCTGGCCACCTGGTTCTGGGTGCGCCGCACGCGCGAGTTGCCGCCGGTCGCCGCGCCACCGGGTGCGCGGCGCGGCGCGGCCTGGGATCTGCTCGCGCAGCCGCAGTTTCGCCGCCTCATGCTGGTGAACTGGCTGCTCTCGTCCTGCTGGGATGTGCACACATTCGTCGTTCCGGTGCTGGGCCACCAGCGCGGCTTGTCCGCGTCCGTGATCGGCACATTGCTGGGTGCGTTCGCGCTGGCCGCCACCTTCGTGCGCATCGCGATGCCGCTGCTCGCCGCGCGGCTGCAGGAGTGGAAGGTGATTACCGTCGCCATGGCCGCGACGGCCCTGCTGTTCGTGGTCTATCCCCTGGTTCCCACCGCCTGGGCCATGGGATTGTGTTCGGTGCTGCTCGGGCTGGCGCTGGGGTCGGTGCAGCCGATGATCATGAGCACGCTGCACCAGACCACGCCCGAGCACCGGCACGGCGAAGCGCTGGGCCTGCGGCTGATGGCCATCAACGGCTCGAGCGTGGTGATGCCCATCCTCTTCGGGGTCGCAGGCGCGGCTGTCGGCGTCGCCGGCGTGTTCTGGTCGGTCGGGGCGCTGGTCGCCGGCGGCACGCGCCTGGCGCTGCGCATGAAGCCGGCCGACTGAGGCGCGACTACAGCCGGTAGAAGCTGCGGATAGCGTCCCAGGCGACCTCGGGCGAGTCGGCGTACTGGAACAGGGCGAGGTCGTCCGGCGAGATCACGCCTTCCTCGATGAGGGTGTCGAAACAGATCAGCCGCTTCCAGTAGTCGGAGCCGAACAGCACGATGGGGACCTGCTTGGCCTTGCGCGTCTGCACCAGCGTGATGACTTCGAACAGTTCGTCGAGGGTGCCGAACCCGCCCGGGAACGCCACCAGCGCCTTCGCCCGCATCATGAAGTGCATCTTGCGCAAGGCGAAGTAGTGGAACTTGAACGACAGCGCGGGCGGAACGTACGGGTTGGCTGCTTCTTCCATCGGCAGCGCGATCGACAGGCCTACGCTGACGCTGCCGGCCTCGTGGGCGCCGCGGTTGGCCGCCTGCATGATGCCGGGGCCGCCGCCGGTGCAGATGAACAGTTTGTCCGCGTCCTCCTTGTCGGCGCTGTAGTGCGCCACCAGCTTGCCGAAGGCGCGGGCCTGCTCGTAGTACTGCGCGTTGCGCGCGAGGGTGCGGGCGCGCCGCAGGGTGGCCTCGTCACCGCCGGCCTCGGCGGCCGCCAGCAGCGCGTCGGCCTCTTCCTGGCTGCGAAAGCGCGCGCTGCCGAACACCACGATGGTGTTCTCTATGCCGTGTTCGATCTGTTCGAGGTCGGGCTTGAGCAGCTCCAGCTGGAAACGGATGCCGCGCGTCTCGCGGCGCAGCAGGAACTCGGGGTCGGCAAACGCGAGGCGGCTCGCGTCGGGCGCGAGCGGCAGCCCCGCATCCGCATGCGCCTGCAGCGTGGCCCAGGCGTCCGCCAGCCGTTGATCGTGGATGTTGCGATTGGTAGCCATGCGACCATTTTGATCGCAATCCGCACCGGCTCCGGTGCGGTGATGGCCCGTCCGGACTATGCAGACGGTCGTGCGCCGCGGCTCGCGAGCCAGCGCAGCAGCGTCGGACGCGCGCTGGCCACGGACTTGTACTGCGCGACTTCCGCGCTCATCGAAGCCAGGCTGTCGTGCAGGCGCTGGGCCTGCCAGGGCTCGGCGACTGCGTCTTCCAGCCGTTGCAGCCGAACGCGGATCGTGAACACCGCCTGCCGCGTCCCGCGCCCCACGGGGAAAAAGGTCTGGCGTTCGGAGCGCAGGAAGCACTGCCGCGCGAAGGCCTCGGCATCGTCCGTCTCGGGCCAGGGCGTGCGCGGCTGGCGGCGCGGATGCTGGTCGTGCCGCCCGGACGGTGAGATGGTCCACACGCGGCGCTCCCAGCGCTCGCCGCCCGTGGCGAGCGCGACGAGCTGGCGCGACGCAGCCAGCAGCACGGCGTTGTCGGCCACGGGTGCGTGCACGGCCGCGAAAGGCAGGCCAAGCTTGTCCTCGGGCGCCCAGTGCGATGGCGTGCAGACGCACAGCCAGGGCAGGGTGCCGCCGTCGCCGTCCAGCACGACCAGGTCTTCTTCAAAGGCAAGTTCGAGCGGAGCGCCGGAGCGCAACGGCCCGTCGGCACCGTCTTGCGCGGCGCGCTGCGCAATGGCTTGCAGCGCCGGGGTGGCATCGAACCCCTCCACCTGAAGCCGCGATGCGCCCCGCGCCAGGACGGCCTGCTTCTCGGCGTACAGCGGCACGTGGGTCTGCAAGGCGGTGAGCTGTCTTGCCGATGCGTCCAGGCGCGACAGGCCCGGCTGCATCCGAAACGGCACGGCGATCTGGCGGAAATCGAAATCCACGGCAGAAAAAGAAGAAGGGCTCCGCAGGGAGCCCTCGGTTTTAGCAGGAAGCGTGTCGCCCTGGCTCAGACGCGTCGGCGATATTCGCCGGTGCGGGTGTCGATCTCGACCCGGTCGTTCTGCGCCACGAAGATCGGCACGCCAATCTCGAAGCCGGTGGCGATCTTCGCCGGCTTGAGCACCTTGCCCGAGGTGTCGCCCTTGACGGCCGGCTCGGTCCAGGTGATCTCGCGCTCGACGCTGGTGGGCAGCTCGACCGAGATGGCCTTGCCGTCGTAGAACACCACTTCGGCGGACATGCCGTCTTCGAGGTAGTTCAGGGCGTCGCCCATGTTCTCGGCCTCGACTTCGTACTGGTTGTACTCGCCGTCCATCCAGACGTACATCGGATCGGCGAAGTAGGAGTAGGTGCACTCCTTCTTCTCGAGCACGATCTGGTCCATCTTGTCGTCGGCCTTGAAGACAACCTCGGTGCCCTGGTTGGACAGCAGGCTCTTGAGCTTCATGCGCACCGTCGCCGCGTTGCGGCCGCCGCGGGCATATTCGGTCTTGAGCACGACCCAGGGGGCGCCGTTCTGCATGATCACGTTGCCGGCGCGGATTTCTTGAGCGATTTTCATAGGTCTGAGGGCTAGGGTTGGGCCGGGCACCGGTCAGCTCGAGCAAGGCCCCGCGAAGGGAAATCGGCAGGGCCGGAAGCGGTTGACCGCGGCGAAAACGCGAGTTGCGCCGGAGCCCGGGTTCCGGCGGTTGGGCGCAAAGCCCGCGATTTTAGCGGGTTCGCGCGCCGCCCTGGCGCGACGCAGCGCACGGGGAGAAATCCCCGCGGCGCCGCGTCTGCGCCATTCAACCGGGCCGCACCGCGCGCAGCAACTCGCTCACCAGCTCGTGCTGTCGAAGCAGGCGCGCCCGTGCGGCGCAGGCCGAGGCCTCCCATCCGTCCAGGTGGAGGGCAGGCAACTGCGGCGTGAACGCGTTCCAGGCGGCGTGGAACGACCGCAGGCTCGGCGGCGCAGCGAACCAGTCGAGGAACGCGTCCAGCTTGGCACGGTGTGCGCACTGCTCCTGGGGATAGATCTGCCACACGAACGGCCGTCCAGCCCACAACGCGCGCACCAGCGAGTCCTCGCCCCGCACGAAGTTGAGATCGCAGCCCCAGAGCAGCTCGTCGAACTCCGGCTGCGTCATGAGCGGCAACCAATGCACGTTCGGGCACTCGTCGGGTCCGAGCGAGGAGCGCACCGCCTCCACCGCTGCGCGAGCGCGGCCAGCGGTTACCAGCAGGTGCGTGTCGGGCTGCTCGCGCGCGAGGAGCCGCAGCAGTTGCGCAAGCGCCGGCGGCTCGTAGCAGAACAGGCTCACCAGCCGGTCCTGCGGTCCGATGCCGCCCAGCGCCGCGCCCATGCGCGCGCGCCAGGCGGACCGATCGAAGCCGCGCTGCCGAAGGTCGAGATCGCGCTCGCGCAGCAGCCCGCCCGTGCCCGGCGTGAAGCCCGGATAGAAGAAGCGTTTGCCCAGGCCCTGCGCCGGCCCGGCCAGCACGGGGGAGGGCAGCAGGTGACAGCGTTCGACCCAGGGTTCTGCGCTCAGGTATTCAAGGTTGATCCAGACGGGCGCGCGACCGGTCGCGCGGGCGCGTTCGGCCATGGCAGCCGCGAACGCGGGGTGCGGATCGCAGCCGAAGGCCTCGACCACCACATCGCCCGGCGGGGGCGCCGCTGCGTCCGTGCCCCAGTGCACCACCTGCACGCCAGGGTGGCCTCCGGGCGCCATCCAGGCCAGCGCGGACGGCTCGTCCACCCAAAGCCGCACCGCTTCGCCGCGCCTCGCCAGTTCGGCCGATAGGCGCCAGCACACGCCGATGTCGCCATGGTTGTCGATGACCTTGCAGAAGATGTCCCAGCGCATGCGCCGGGATAATAGGTGCATGTCCGACGCGCACTCCGAACAGCTGCTGGCCGAGGTGGCGGCCCTGCCGCAGCTGCCGGGCGTCTACCGCTACTTCGACGCCGACGGCGGCGTGCTCTACGTCGGCAAGGCGCGCAACCTGAAGAAGCGGGTTTCCAGCTATTTCCAGAAGAACCACGGCGGCACGCGCATCGGGCACATGGTCGGTCGCATCGCGCGCATGGAGACCACCGTGGTGCGATCCGAAGCCGAGGCGCTTCTGCTGGAAAACAACCTGATCAAGGCGCTCAATCCGCGCTTCAACATCCTCTTTCGCGACGACAAGAGCTATCCCTACCTGAAGATCACCGGCGCCGGCGACAAGGTCGGCGGGCAGGGGCAGAGCGCGGCGGAGTTTCCGCGCATGGCGTACTACCGAGGCGCGGTCGATCGCAGGCACCGGTACTTCGGGCCGTACCCCAGCGCCTGGGCCGTCAAGGAGTCGATCCAGCTGCTGCAGAAGGTCTTTCGCCTGCGCACCTGCGAAGACACCGTGTATGCCAACCGCACGAGGCCGTGCCTGCTCTATCAGATCAAGCGCTGCTCGGGCCCGTGCGTCGGGCTGGTCTCGCGCGAGGATTACGTGCTTGCCGTGCAGGACGCCGAGACTTTCCTGCGCGGCGACACGCAGCAGGTGCTGACGCAGCTCGAGGCCCGCATGATGGAGCACGCCGAGCGGCTCGAGTTCGAGCAGGCGGCGGAGCTGCGCAACCAGGTGAGCGCGCTCTCGCGCGTGCTGCACCAGCAGTCGGTGGAAACCGCCAGCGACAAGGACGTGGACATCCTGGCCGTCAAGGTGCAGGGCGGCAAGGCCTGCGTCAACCTGGCCATGGTGCGCGGCGGCCGCCATCTGGGCGATCGCGCGTACTTTCCCTCTCACGTCGAGGACGCCGCCGCGCTGCAGGCGCTGGACGATCAGCTCGAGGAGGCGGGAGAGCAGCAAGCGGGGGCGCCGCAGCAGGCGCGGCCGTCGGTCCGACCGGTAGAGGTCCAGGTGCTGGAGGCCTTCGTCGCGCAGCACTACATCGGGGTGCCGGCGCCGCCGGCGCTCATCACCAGCCACCCTCTCGATCGAGGGCTGATCGACGCCCTGTCGCAGCAGACCGGCGTGCGCATCGGCGCGGTGCACAACCCGCGCGAGCAGCGCCGCATCTGGCTGGAGATGGCCGAGAAGAATGCTGCGATCCAGCTCGCCCGGCTGCTCGCCGAGGAGGGCTCGCAGCAGGCACGCACGCGCGCGCTGGTGGAGACGCTGGACCTGACGCCCGACGACCTCGACGCGTTCCGGGTGGAGTGCTTCGACATCTCGCACACGGGCGGCGAAGCCACGCAGGCGTCCTGCGTGGTGTTCCACCACCACCGCATGCAGAACGGCGAGTACCGCCGCTACAACATCGAAGGCATCACGCCGGGCGACGACTACGCCGCCATGCGCCAGGTGATCACGCGCCGCTATGGGCGCCTGGCGGAGGTCGGGCGCGACCCGCCCGATGCCGCGCCCCCGTCCGGGCAGGAGGAAGCCGGCGCGCCACCCACTGCCGCCGATGCGACGCCGCCAGCGGCCGCAGCGCCTGCGCGCAAGCGCGGTGCCGGCGGTTCCGCCGCGCGCCTGCCGGACCTGGTGCTCATCGACGGCGGCAAGGGCCAGGTCGGCATGGCCCGCGAGGTGTTCGCCGAACTCGGCCTGGACCTGTCGGTGATCGTCGGGGTCAAGAAAGGCGAGGGGCGCAAGGTCGGCCTGGAGGAACTGGTGTTCGCCGATGGACGCGAGTCGGTTGCGCTGGGGCGCGACTCGGCGGCGCTGATGCTCGTGGCGCAGATCCGCGACGAGGCCCACCGCTTCGCCATCACCGGCATGCGCGCGCGGTTGACCCGTGTGCGCCTGTCGAACAGCTCGCTCGACGGGATCCCCGGAGTGGGGCCGAAGAAGCGGGCGCGGCTGCTGCAGCGGTTCGGCGGCATCCGGGGCGTGGCGTCGGCCGGGGTGGACGACATCGCCACGGTGGAAGGCATCTCGCGCGACCTGGCCGAAGAGATCTACCGGGCCCTGCACTGAGCGTTGGGGCGCGCGAACGCGGCCATGCCAGAATCGCGCGCATGTTCTTCACCGTCCCCACGCTCCTGACCTGGACGCGCATCGTGGCGATCCCGCTGATCGTTGGCGTGTTCTACCTGGGGATGGAGCCGCGCCTCCAGAACCTGATCGCCACGGTCATGTTCGTGGCGTTCGCGCTCACCGACTGGCTGGACGGCTTCCTGGCGCGGCGGCTCAACCAGACCTCGGCTTTCGGCGCCTTCCTCGACCCGGTGGCCGACAAATTCCTGGTCAGCGCGTCGCTGCTGGTGCTGGTGAACCTCGGCCGCGCCGACGTGTTCGTCGCCCTGATCATCATCGGCCGCGAGATCGCCATCTCCGCGCTGCGTGAGTGGATGGCGCAGATCGGCGCCTCGCGCAGCGTCGCCGTGCACATGCTGGGCAAGGTCAAGACCACCGTACAGATGGTGGCCATTCCCTTCCTGCTGTTCGACGGCGTGCTGTTCGGGCTGATCCACACCGGTCGGTGGGGCGCCTGGCTGATCTGGCTGTCGGCGATCCTCACCGTCTGGTCGATGATCTACTACCTCCAGAAAGCCCTGCCCGAGATCCGCAAGCGGGTGCACTGACATGGGCGAGACCACGCAAGACCGCCTGCTGCGGGCCATGCCCGCCGTGTTCGTCCTGATCTGGAGCACCGGCTTCATCGTGGCGCGCTATGGCATGCCGCACGCGCCACCGATGAAGTTCCTGCTGGTGCGCTACCTGCTCTCCGTGCTGTGCTTCGTCGCCTGGGCGCTCGCGGCACGGGCTGCATGGCCCGCCGGCCGCAGCCAGTGGCTGCACCTGTCCATCACCGGTGTTCTCATGCACGCGGGATACCTGGGCGGCGTGTGGGCAGCGGTCAAGGCAGGCATGGGCGCTGGGCTGGCGGCCTTGCTGGTCAGCCTGCAGCCGGTGCTCACGGCCTTGTGGATCTCGGCCGGAGGCGGCACGGTGTCGCGTCGGCAATGGGCCGGCCTCGGGCTCGGGCTGGCCGGGCTGGTGCTGGTGGTCTGGCAGAAGCTCGGTTTGGGCGAAGTCAGTTCCCTCAACTTTGCCCTGGCCGCCATTGCCCTCGTGAGCATCACCACCGGAACCCTCTACCAGAAACGCTTCGTGCAGCCCTGCGATGTGCGCACAGCCAACCTGGTGCAGCTCGCCGCCGCCTTTGTCGCGACGGCCCCGCTCGCGTTCCTCGAGACCGAAGCGATCCGCTGGACGCTTCCCTCCGGCGAGGCCAACCTCGAACTTGCCGGCGCCATGGCCTGGTCCGTGCTCGGGCTCACGCTCGGCGGCAGTTCGCTGCTGTACCTGCTGATCCAGCGCGGCGTAGCCACCTCGGTCACCAGCCTCATGTACCTGGTGCCGCCGACCACTGCGCTCATGGCCTGGGTGCTGTTCGGCGAGCCGATCACGGCGCTCACCGTCGCTGGCGTGGCTCTGACGGCCACCGGCGTGAGCCTGGTGGTGCGCACCCCCGCCGCCCCGGCCGCGAAGGCGGCACGGGTGTGAGTGCCACGCGAGGCACCATGACGAGCTGCTTGCTCGACGGATTCCAGGCCTTCGAGGTGCAGCGCGGCGGTGTACGGCTGCATGCCCGGCGCGCGGGGCAGGGGCCGGCGCTGCTGCTGCTGCATGGCCACCCGCAGTCGATGGCCATGTGGCACCGGGTGGGTCCGCAGCTGGCGCGCAGCTTCACGGTGGTCACTATGGACCTGCGCGGCTACGGCGATTCCGACCGTCCCGCCGCAGGCGAGGGCAGCGCCGCCTACAGCAAGCGCGAGATGGCACTCGACGCGATCGCCGTCATGCGCTCGCAGGGGCAGGAGCGCTTCCAGGTGCTCGCCCACGACCGCGGCGCCCGCGTGGCCCACCGACTCGCGCTCGATCATCCGGGCGCGGTCGAGCGGCTGCTGCTGCTGGACATCGCGCCCACGCTGGCGATGTACCGCGACACCCACGAGGCCTTCGCGCGCGCCTACTGGCACTGGTTCTTCCTGATACAGCCGCCGCCGCTGCCCGAGGCGCTCATCGAATCCGACCCGGTGCGCTACCTGCACAGCGTGATGGGCAACCGCCACGCGGGACTCGGCACCTTCGACCCTGCGGCGCTGGCCGAGTACGCGCGCTGCATCGGCATCGCCGGGAGCGCCGCGGCGATCTGTGCCGACTACCGCGCCAGCGCGGGCATCGATCTCGAGCACGACCGCGCCGACCTTGCCACCGGCCTTCTGCTGGCGCAGCCGCTGCGCGTGCTGTGGGGCGCACATGGGGCCGTCGGCCGCTGCTTCGACGTGCCCGGCCTCTGGCGCGAGCGAGCGACCAACGTGAGCGGGCACGCCGTGGACTGCGGCCACTACCTCGCCGAGGAAGCACCCGACGCGGTGCTTGCCGAGGCGCTTGAATTTTTCAGGAGACGATGAGATGAGCACCAAGCGCATCGCCGTGATCGCCGGCGACGGCATCGGCAAGGAAGTCATGCCCGAGGGCCTGCGCGTCATGGAAGCCGCAGCCAGCCGCTTCAACATCCCGCTGCAGTTCGACCACTACGACTTCTCCAGCTGGGACTACTACGAGCGGCACGGCAAGATGCTGCCCGACGACTGGAAGGACCGCATCGGCGGCCACGACGCCATCTATTTCGGCGCCGTGGGCTGGCCCGAGAAGATTCCGGACCATGTGTCGCTGTGGGGCTCGCTGCTGCTGTTTCGCCGCGAGTTCGACCAGTACGTGAACCTGCGCCCGGCGCGGCTGATGCCGGGCATCGTTGCGCCGGTGGTGCGGCGCGACGGCTCGCCGCGCCAGCCCGGCGAGATCGACATGTACATCGTGCGCGAGAACACCGAAGGCGAATACTCGAGCATCGGCGGCCGCATGTTCGCGGGCACCCCGCGCGAGATCGTGATGCAGGAGACCGTGATGTCGCGCGTGGGCGTCGATCGCGTGCTCAAGTTCGCCTTCGAGCTGGCGCAGTCGCGGCCGAAGAAGCACCTGACCAGCGCCACCAAGTCCAACGGCATTGCGATCACCATGCCGTACTGGGACGAGCGCGTCGCCGAGATGGCGCGCGCCTATCCGCAGGTGCAACTGGACAAGTTCCACATCGACATCCTCACCGCGCACTTCGTGCAGCGACCCGACTTTTTCGACGTCGTGGTCGCAAGCAACCTGTTCGGCGACATCCTGTCCGACCTGGGCCCGGCCTGTACCGGCACCATCGGCATCGCGCCCAGCGCCAACCTGAACCCCGGGCGCAGCGCGCCGTCGCTATTCGAGCCGGTGCACGGCTCTGCGCCCGATATCGCCGGCAAGGGCATCGCCAATCCGATCGGGCAGATCTGGTGCGGCGCGATGATGCTCGAGTTCCTCGGCTACAAGGCCGCGCACGATGCCGTGCTTGCGGCGATCGAGAAGGTCCTGGAGCCGGGCAGCGGTGCCGCCCGCACCCCTGACATCGGCGGCAGCGCACGCACCAGCGACCTCGGTCGCGACATCGCCGCGGCGCTATAGCGGGTGCGCCGCGGCCGATGCGTTCCGGTGCGCGGCCGCTGTTGTAATGCCACAGGTCGTATTGACACGCCTGGGGGCGGTGGCTCTAATCACTCCGGCAGCCACTGCCGCTCAGCTAGGACGCTCCCCTCGATTTCCTGCCACCGCGTGAGGCGCCGCGCGGGTACGGGCGAGCTGTCCTCCAGGTGCGCAGTCGTCGGCATCACAAGAAATCTTTTATCGAGGGGCATCCGTGAACAAGACCGAATTGATTGAGCACATCGCAAAACACGCCGACATCTCCAAAGCCGCAGCGACGAGGGCGCTCGAGTCCATGATCGGTGCCGTCAAGACGACGTTGAAGAAGGGCGGCTCGGTTTCTCTGGTCGGTTTCGGCACCTTCGCGGTGGGCAAAAGGGCCGCGCGCAGCGGGCGCAATCCGCGCACCGGCGACACGATTAAAATCAAGGCTGCCAAGGTACCCAAGTTCCGTCCAGGCAAGGCGCTGAAAGATGCGCTCAACTGAGCGGAACTATCGGTGGGGTGCTTAGCTCAGTTGGTAGAGCGGCGCCCTTACAAGGCGTAGGTCGGCGGTTCGAGCCCGTCAGCACCCACCAATCTCATGCAAAGGCGAACGGCAGTTCGCCTTTTGTCTTTCCGGATAGCGAGGCGTTTTCGCCGAAAGAGCCGACATGTTTGATTTCGTTCGCAAGAACACCAGGATCCTCCAGTTCGTCCTGTTCCTGCTGATCGTCCCCTCGTTCGTACTCTTCGGAGTCGAGGGCTACATGAACATGAGCGACCGTGGGCAGGTCGTCGCCAGCGTCGCCGGCACCGACATCCACGAGAGCGAATGGGAGGCCGCCCACCGCCGGGAGGTCGATCGTCTGCGCGAGAGCATGCCCGGGGTCGATCCCAAGCTGCTCGATTCACCGCAGGCACGCTATGGCACGCTGGAGCGCATGGTCCGCGAGCGGGTGATGCAGGCTGCAGCCGAGAAATCGCGTCTCGTGACCGGTGACGAACGGCTGGCGGGCGAGCTGCAGCGCAGTCCGCTGATCGCCTCTCTGCGCGGGCCCGACGGCCGCATCGACATGGCGCGTTACCGCCAGCTCGCCGCGGCGCAGGGCATGACGCCCGAAATGTTCGAGAACCAGATGCGCGCGGACCTCTCCAGTCGCCAGGTGCTGGCGGGGCTGGCGGGCACCAGCTTCGTGACCGCCACGCAGGCTGCGGTGGCGCTCGACGCCTACCTCGAGCGTCGCGAGGTGCAGGTGCAGCACTTCGCTCCGGCCGAGTTTGCCCGCCGGGTCACGCCAACCGACGCCGAGATAGAGGCCTACTACAAAGCCAACCCGCAACTGTTCCAGGCCCCGGAACAGATCGACATCGAGTACCTCGTGCTCGACCTCGACTCGGTCATGCGGGACGTGGCAGTGAACGAGGCCGATCTCAAGACCTACTACGAACAGAACGTGGCGCGCCAGACCGCACTCGAGGAGCGCCGCGCCAGCCATATCCTGGTGACCGCCCCGGCCAGCGCCCCGCCGCAAGAGCGTGAGGCGGCCCGGCAGAAGGCGCAGGAACTGCTTGCCCAGGTGCGCAAGGCGCCCGACACCTTCGCCGAGCTGGCGCGCCGCAACTCGCAAGACCCAGGCTCGGCCGCACGTGGTGGCGACCTCGACTTCTTCACCCGCGGTGCGATGACGAAGCCCTTCGAAGATGCGGCGTTTGCGTTGAAAAAAGGCGAGATCAGCGATGTGGTCGAGACCGACTTCGGCTTTCACATCATCCGCCTCACCGACGTGAAAGCACCGCAGCAGCGCAGCTACGAAGCCATGCGCCCCGAACTCGAAGCCGAGCTGAAGAAGCAGCAGGCGCAGCGCAAGTTCGCGGAGACCGCCGACAGCTTCGGCAACGCCGTGTACGAGCAGTCCGATGGGCTCAAAGCCGTCGCGGAGAAGTTCAAGCTGGAGGTGCGCACCGCCACGGGGCTCACGCGCGAGCCGGCCCAGGGCGCCACGGGCGTGCTGGCCAGTCCCAAGTTCCTCGCGGCCCTGTTCGCGCCCGACAGCATCGAGAAGAAGCGCAACACGGACGCGGTCGAAGTCGCTGCAAACCAGCTCGCTTCCGGCCGCATCGTCGCCCACCAGCCTGCCCGCACACGGCCGCTTGCCGAAGTGAAGGACCAGGTGCGTGAGCAGCTCAAGCTGGCTCGTGGTATCGAACTCGCCCGCAAGGCGGGTGCCGAGCAGCTCGCGGCGCTGAAGGCCAATCCGGGCGCCGCGAACCTGCCTGCGGCGGTCGTGGTTTCGCGCGAGGCTCCGCGCGACCTCTCCGAGCCGGTCGTCGAGGCCGCCATGCGCGTCGATGCCAAGGCGCTTCCTGCATTCACCGGCGTGGACATGGGGAGCCAGGGCTACTCCGTGGTGAAGGTGGTCAAGACGCTAGCACGCGAAGCGGCGCCCGCCGAGCGCGCAGGGCAGGAACGCCAGCAGGTCGGACAGATGTGGGCGCAGGCCGAGGCGCGCGCCTATTACGCGCTTCTCAAGGACCGCTACGATGCGAAAATCCGGGTGCCCCGCCCCGGGCCGGATGAGGCAGCGCAGGCCACGCGCTGAGCCCGCGCACAACATCGAAAAAGCCGGCTGAACGCCGGCTTTTTCTCGTGCGCTTCTGGTGTGCTGCCCGGTGCCCCACCGGTCTGGAACTCGTCGGCTCGCAAGCCACGGCGCGTGCTCTGCGCACTGGCAGCTCCAGGTCTGCTCTGCGCATCCACGCCGCCCGGGCACCCGCCGCGAAGGGCGCATGCACGGACCGCAGCGTGCTTGCGTGCCGGACGAACAATTCATCCGGCAGGAGCCGCTCAGGAGCGGTGCTGCTCTCCCGGCCGCGCCGCGGGCGTGCCGCCCTGGGGGTCGCGCTCCGCACGCGTCGCGTCCGACGCGTCGCCGTGCAGCGGCGCGCCATCGGCCCGCGGCTCCCGTCCCGGGTTGCCCGACTCGCTGCGATTGCTGCTGGGCGTGTGGACGTCACCCGAATCCGCCGCAGGCCCGAAGTTGCCGCCGGTCGTGCTGCCGCTGCGTCCGCTTCGGCGTGATTGGCGCCACCGGTCGAACTCGCGCTCCTGTCCGGCGGGTGTGCTTGCGTGCTGTTTGTCCTGTTCGCTCATATCTTGGTCCTCCGTGCTGAGGGGCCGCAGGCGCCGACGTTGCCCTGTGCCGTTGCCCTGTGCCGCCTCGGTTCAACCCACGGTACGCGCGCATTCGATAGGCGGCTGTCGGACACGGGCGGCACGGCCCTGCATGCGTCCTGACGTGTCCGTAGGACGCGGGGAGTTCAGGCCCTGCACGATGAAACGCTGCTCGTGTAGCGGTTCAGCAGCCGAAACGGCCGAGGCAAAAAAAAAGCCCCGGAAGCGCGTGCGTGCATTCCGAGGCTCGGGTTCTGGGGTGACTGATGGGACTCGAACCCACGACAACCAGAATCACAATCTGGGACTCTACCAACTGAGCTACAGCCACCGTCGAGTCGATGATTATAGCGGCCGTTTGCGGCCTCAATTCACCATGACCAACTTGCCCTTGACGCTGCGCGAACCCATCAACGCGTAGGCTTCCTTGAGCTGCGCCATGGGCAGCGTGCGGTCGATCACCGGCTTGATCTTGCCCGCCAGCCACCATTGCGTGAGCTCTTGCAGCATCGCGGCATTGCCCTTCGGTTCGCGGCGTGCGTAGTCGCCCCAGAACACGCCCACGATCGAAGCACCCTTGAGCAGGGGCAGGTTCATGGGCAGGGCGGGAATGGGTCCGGAGGCGAACCCCACCACGAGATAGCGGCCGCGCCATCCGATGGAGCGGAACGCCGGCTCGGCGAAGTCGCCACCCACGGGGTCGTAGACCACGTCGGGACCCTTGCCGTCGGTGGCGGCCTTGATGGCATCTCGGAACGCGTTGGGCAATTGCGACTGCCCATAGTCGATGGTGGCGTCGGCGCCGAGTGCGCTGCACAGCGCGCATTTTTCGGCCGACGAGGCCGCGGCGATCACCCGCGCGCCCGCCGCCTTCGCGATCTGGATGGCCGCCGTCCCCACACCGCCTGCGGCGCCGAGCACCAGCACGGTTTCGCCCGCGCGCAGCTGGGCGCGGTCGATCAGGGCGTGGTGCGACGTGGCGTAGGTCATGATGAAGCCCGCGGCTTCGGTGATGGGGCAGGCGGGCGGCAGCGGCAGGCACAGTTTCGCGGGCACGACCACATGGGTGGCAAAGCCGCCAGTTCCGTGCAGGCAGGCCACCGACTGGCCGGCAGCGATGTGGCTCACGCCTTCGCCGACCGCGGCCACGACGCCCGCGAACTCCGAGCCGGGCACGAAGGGAAGCGGCGGTTTGATCTGGTACTTGTTCTGGACGATCAGCAGGTCCGGGAAGTTCAGACTGGCGGCGCGGATCTCGACCAGCACTTCACCGGGGCCAGGCTGGGGCGTCGGGAGTTCCTTCCACTGGAGGGCGTCGACACCGACGGGGTTCTCGCAAAGCCAGGCGTGCATGGTGGGGTGCTCCGTGTGAAGAATGCGTGCAATGTTAGGCACGTGCCGTTCAGAGGCCTTGTCCCTGCGGCGACGGCAGGGCGTAGGCGCCTAGAATCGTTTGCATCTGCTTGCCTATGAAAATCCTCATTTCAAATGACGACGGCTACCAGGCCCCCGGGATCCTCGCGCTCTATGAGGCGCTGAAGGATCTGGCCGAGGTCGAGGTCATCGCTCCCGAGCACAACAACAGTGCAAAGTCGAACGCGCTCACGCTCAACCAGCCCCTGTCGGTGATGGATGGCGCACGGGGCTTTCGCTACGTGAATGGCACGCCGGCCGATTGCATGCACATCGCGCTCACCGGGCTGCTCGGCTACCGCCCCGACCTGCTGGTGAGCGGCATCAACAATGGCGCCAACATGGGCGACGACACGATCTATTCGGGCACCGTGGGAGCCGCGATGGAGGGCTACCTGTTCGGCGTGCCGGCCATCGCGTTCTCGCAGGTGGAAAAGGGCTGGGCACATCTCGATGCCGCTGCGCAGAAGGCGCGCGAACTGGTGCAGCAGGTGATCGCGCAGCAGCTCCACACCCGACCGGTGCCGTTCCTTCTCAACGTGAACATCCCCAATCGCCCGCTGGAGGCGCTCGGACCTTTCGAGGTCTGTCGCCTGGGGCGGCGCCACGCGGCCGAGAACGTCATCGCGCAGACCAGCCCGCGAGGCGACACCCTCTACTGGATCGGCGCCGCCGGGGCGGCCAAGGACGGCGCGCCCGGAACCGACTTCCACGCGACGGCCCAGGGCAATGTGTCGGTCACACCGCTGCAGGTCGATCTGACCGACTACGAAACGCTTCCCGAATGGCAGCGCCAGCTCGCCCCTTCCAAACCTGCATCCGCATTCGCACCGGCATCTTCCACACGCAGCTGACATGACCGCCCGACGTCCCACCTTCCCCGCGCAGCTGGTGACTGCGGCGCCCGTGCCCGGCGCGGTGCGTCCGCGCACCGCCCAGGCGCGGCCCGCGGGCGAATCGCAGCCACGCGGGGTGGGGCTCGATTCGAGCGCGGTGCGCCACCGGATGGTGCACAAGCTCGCTGCGCAGGGCATTGGCGACACGCGTGTGCTCGCCGCCATGGGCGAGGTGCCGCGCCATGCCTTTGTCGATAGTGCGCTGGTGAACCAGGCCTACGAAGACACCAGCCTGCCGATCGGACTTGGGCAGACGATTTCCAAGCCCAACGTGGTGGCCCGCATGATCGAACTGCTGCTCGGGGGGCAGTGCGATAGCCAGGGCCGCCTTGGACGCGTGCTCGAGATCGGCACCGGCTGCGGCTACCAGGCCGCGGTGCTCGCGCGCGTGGCGCGTGAGGTGTACAGCGTCGAACGCCTGCGCGGGCTGCACGAGAAGGCGCGCGACAACCTGCGTCCCTTGCGGCTTGCAAACGTGCACCTGCTGTTCGGCGATGGCATGGTCGGCTATGCCAAGGGCGCTCCCTATGCAGGCATCATCGCTGCGGCCGGCGGTGATGCCGTGCCGCAGGCCTGGATCGAGCAGCTCGCCGTCGGCGGGCGCATCGTGGCGCCCACCGTCATGCCCGGTGGCGCACAGGCCCTGGTGGTGCTCGAGAAGTCCACCGCCGGCATCACGCAGCGCGTGCTTGAGCCGGTCCATTTCGTCCCCCTAAAATCTGGAATCGCTTGAAGGAAACGCACAAGATGCCCCACATGCTGTGGCAGGGCCGAAAACACGTTCTCGTCCTGTTGTCGGTGGCGCTCCTCGCGGGCTGCGCCACCCGCACGCGGGGACCAGCTCCCATCGAAGACCGCAGTGCCGTGGTGGCGCGCAGCGCGCAGCCCGATGCGGTTGCCGTCGAACCGCTGAAGCCGCCCCTGGGCGCCGAGAACGCAGGCAAACCGGGCTACTACTCGGTACGCCCCGGCGACACCCTGATCCGCATTGCGCTCGATACGGGCCAGAACTGGCGTGACATCGCGCGCTGGAACAACATCGACAACCCCAACCTCATCGAAGTCGGGCAGGTGCTGCGCATCCTGCCGCCGGTCGTCACGACGGCGGCCACGCCGACGTCGCCGGGCTCCCCCGCCTCCCAGGACGGCGCGGTCTCCCGCCCGGTGACCGCCGCGCCGATCACCGGCCTGCCGATGCCGCCAGCGTCCGGCACGGGTGCGTCGCAGGCGCGTGGCGCTACGGGTTCGTCGTCCACGGCACCGGCCGCGCCGGCGCCTGCCGCCGGTTCGGCTGCCACGGCATCCGCTCCGGCGCCGGCCCCGGCTCCCGCGCCTGCGCCGCCGACTACGCTGCCGCCGGTGGCCGGCGCTCCCGCCAGCCCCGGGCAAAGCGCCGGCACCGCCAGCACACCTGCTTCGCCCGACGACGAGATCAGCTGGGCCTGGCCCGCTCCTGGCAACACCACTGTGCTGGCTGGTTTCGACGAGGCCCGCAACAAGGGCCTGGACATCGCCGGCAAGCCGGGTGACCCGGTGCTCGCGTCCGCCGATGGCCGCGTGGTGTATGCGGGCGCGGGGCTGCGCGGGTACGGCAACCTCGTGATCCTCAAGCACAACAACACCTATCTGACCGCCTACGCGCACAACCAGACCTTGCTGGTCAAGGAAGACCAGGTCGTGCGCAAGGGGCAGAAGATCGCCGAGATGGGGTCAAGCGACGCGGACCGCGTGAAGCTGCATTTCGAGATCCGGCGCCAGGGCAAACCGGTCGATCCGGCGCGTTTCCTGCCGACGCGCTGAGACGCTGCGCGACTTGCTTCGCCAGCCCCCGCGCCGGGGAGCCTGGCGCGTCCGCCCGGGGCAGCCGGCGTCGTGGACTGCACGTCGCCCAGGAGGCGATGCCACCGGTCTGATGCAGCAGGATGGCGCTGAAAAACCCGCCAAGCGTCCAGCCGAGGAGCAAGCCCCGTCCATCAAGCTCGCTGCGTAGCTCGAGACTCGGCCGGGGGGGCCACTGTGCATCGGCGCGGCGTACGAAGCAGTGGGGGAGGGCGGCCGCCCTTGCAGGCACCGCCGACATCACCGCAGGGCTCAGGCACCCGAGACGGAGGCCCCCCTGCGGACCGTGATGGCGTAGTGAAAAGGGGCGGGCGTCGCTTGCCTGGGCGCGGCACTCACGTGCCGCGGTGGCTCAGCCCCGCATGCCCGCCGTCGAACGTGCTTCGCCCCCGCCCCCGCCGCCGTCGGAGGGGCCGTGGCTGCGCGCGCGCTGCAGCTTGATGTGGGCAGCCAGACCGCCCGAGCTGGTGTTCGCCAGCGCGAATACGCCGCCCATGCGCTGGACCGTCTTGTCCACGATCGCGAGCCCCAGCCCGGCGCCGGTGGCGGCGGTGCGCGCGGTGTCGCCGCGGAAGAACGGCTTCATCAGGTTCGGCAGCGCCTCCGGGGCAACTCCCGGGCCGTGGTCGCGCACCTTCAGCAGCACCCACTCGTTGCGCGCCTTGGCGGCGATGTCCACGACGGTGATGCCGGACTGCGGCGACTTGCCGTAGCGGCGCGCATTCTCCAGCAGGTTGGAGATCACGCGCGCCAGTTCGACCTCGTCTGCCAGCACGTACAGGTTGCGGGGCAGATCGACATTGATGCGGATGTCGCCCTGGTCCTGGACGGCATAGACGCAGGCCTGGATCACCTCGGCCAGGCTCACCCGGCGAAGCTGGGCATGGTCGGGCCGGGCGTAATCGAGGAACTTGTCGATGATGGCGTCGAGCTGGTCGATGTCGGCGGCCATGTGGTCGCGCGCATCCTGGTCGGCCACGCTCATTTCGGTTTCGAGCCGCAGCCGCGCCAGCGGAGTGCGCAGGTCGTGCGAGATCCCCGCCAGCATGACGGCGCGGTCCTGCTCGATCTTGGCGAGCTGCTGCGCCATGCGGTTGAAGCCGATGTTGACCTCGCGGATCTCGCTGGTCACCGCCTTCTCGTCCAGCCGGCTGGCATCGAAGTCGCCGTCACGCACGCGGCTGGCGGCGAACGACAGCTGCTTGAGCGGCCGGTTGATCAAGCGCGCGATGAGGGCTGCGCCAGCGAGCGACAGGGCTGCCGCGGTCACCAGCCAGATCAGCCAGGTGCGGCCGCCCACGCGCGAGAAGCGTGCCCGGTCCATCAGGAGCCAGTAGCTGTCTTCGCCGATGGTGAAGCCGACCCACAGCCCGGGTTCGTTGTTCACGCTCGCGGCCAGCACGGTGCCCCGGCCGAGGCGCGAAAACAGCTCGCGCGCCATGTCCTGGTCCATGGATTCGGAGCCGAAGGGGATGTGCTGGTCGGTGGTCTTGCGCGGCATGATGCGCACGCCTTCACGCTCGGCCAGCGTCTTGATGAGGGAGACCCGGGCGATCGCGTCCGAATATTCCAGCGCGGCGCGACTCAGGTTCACGAGCGACGCGATCTGCTGGGCCGTCTGGATGGCTCGCGGCTCGAACTCCAGGGCCCTGAAGGTCTGGAGCCAGGCCACGATCGAGCCGATCAGCAGCAGCGAGAGCAGGAAAAAGGTGCGCCAGAAGAGGGACAAGCCCACGCGCGGCCGGGTCTCGAGCGGCGCCGGCGCCGTCTCCAGGGTGCCTGGGCCACTGTTGCCTTCCATGGCGGCAGTACTGTGGGCTGTGTGCAAGACCTTCCGTTCCTTCGCGCGTTGGCGTTCGTCCAAGGGCGAAGGCTCAACCCGCGCCGTCCGGCACGAACACGTAACCCACGCCCCACACGGTCTGAATGTAGCGGGGCGCGGCGGGATCGCTCTCCACGAGTTTGCGCAAACGCGACACCTGCACGTCCAGGCTGCGGTCGAACGGTTCAAATTCACGGCCGCGGGCGAGCTGCGCCAGCTTCTCGCGCGACAGCGGCTGGCGCGGATGGCGAACCAGCGCCTTGAGCATCGCGAATTCGCCGGTGGTCAGCGGCAGCTCGTCGCCGTTCTTGCGCAGGGTACGCGCGCCCAGGTCGAAGGAGAAGGGGCCGAAGTTGACCACCTCGTTCTCGCTGGACGGCGCGCCCGGCGCCTCCTGGACCGGCCGGCGGCGCAGCACGGCATGGACCCGCGCCAGCAGTTCGCGCGGATTGAAGGGCTTGCCCAGGTAGTCGTCGGCACCCACTTCGAGCCCGACTATCCGGTCTACGTCCTCGCCCTTGGCGGTGAGCATGATGATCGGCGTACGGTCGTTCGCCGCGCGCAGGCGCCGGCAGATCGACAGCCCGTCCTCACCCGGCATCATCAGGTCGAGCACGATGAGGTCGGCCGTCTCGCGAAGCATGAGCCGGTTCAGGGCCTTGCCGTCTTCGGCAAGGATGACTTCGAATCCTTCCTGCGTCAGATAACGGCGCAGCAGGTCGCGGATCCGCGCGTCGTCATCGACCACGAGGATCTTGTCGGTGCGGGCTGCAGTCTGATTCATGGCGTTCCAACGTTTATTTGTAACAGTGGCGATTTTGAGCCGCATGTTGCATGTCGTGCGAAGTTTGGTCCGACCTCTAACACAGGGTTACAAAAGTTGCCCGATGCTCCCGCGACGGCCCTGGCCTGTCGTACGCTGGAGCTTCCGTGGACCCTGACATGCACGAGGACGAAGAAAGAACTACATGAAATCGCCACGTTCGCTGATGTTGCCGCTTTTCCTTGGTTGCTGGTTGAGCTGCGCCCCTGCCTATGCCGACGCAGCGCCACCGCGCGACGTGCTGCACCTCACGGCTAGCGCCCGCGTCGAGGTACCGCAGGACAAGCTGCAGATGGTGCTCAGTACCACCCGCGAGGCGGCGCAGCCGGCGGCCGTGCAGGAGCAACTGAAGGCCGTGCTTGACAAGGCGCTCGCCGTCCTTCGCCCGCTGGCCGAGCGCGGGCAACTGGACGTGCGCACCGGCGGCTTTCAGGTGCATCCGCGTCACGGCCGCGACGGCCGGATCGAGACATGGGCCGGCACGGCGGAGATCGTCCTGGAAGGGCGCGACATCGCCCGCATCAGCCAGGCCGCAGGGCGCGTGGACGAGCTCACCGTCTCAGGCGTGCAGTTCGGCCTCAGTGAAGAGCAGGGGCAGCAGGCCGAAGTCCGGGCGCAGCAAGACGCCATCGCGCAGTTCCGCCAGAAGGCAGCCGACCTCACCCGCGGCTTCGGCTTCGGGGGATACGGGCTGCGCGAAGTGACCGTGCAGTCCAGCGAGGAAATGCCGCCGCCGCGGCCGCGCCCGATGGCCATGGAAATGCGCAGCGCGGCCGCAGACAAGTCGGTGCCGGTGGAGCCGGGGCGCAGCACGGTGTCGGTGACGGTGTCGGGCTCCATCCAGATGCATGCGCCGCAGGCGCTTTCTTCGCCGGCCGCAGCGCAGCCGCCGGCGGGCACCGGTCGCTAGCAGCGCCGATCGGCGAACCGGACCGGCAGTGCGGCCCTTTCTTGTCCTGATCAATCCTGCTTCCGGTGCCGGCGACCTCGAGCACCGGCAGCAATTGCTCGAGCGCGTGTTCGGAGAAGCCGGGCAGCCTTTCGAGTTCGTGCCGGTGGACGGCCCGGCCAGTCTGGAGACGGCGAGCCGAAGCGCCGCCGAGCGCGCCGCCCAGAGCGACTCGGTGCTGGTGGCGGTGGGCGGCGACGGGACGATCACCACCGTGGCACAGGCAGCGCACCGCAGCGGCTGCATCATGGGGGCGCTGCCGCAGGGCACCTTCAACTACTTCGGGCGCGCGCACGGTATCTCCCAGGATCTCGAGCAGTCCGCGCGCTCGCTTCTGCGTGCGACGCCCGAGCCGGTGCACGTCGGCATGATCAACCACCGCCTGTTCCTGGTGAATGCCAGCTTGGGGCTGTATCCACAACTGCTGGACGACCGTGAGGCCTTCCTCGACCGCTTTGGTCGGCGGCGCTGGGTGGCGCTGGTCGCTGGGCTGGCGACGCTGTTCAAGTGGCGCCATCAGCTCTCGGTCGAGATCCAGGCGGACGGCGCCCACCGGGTGCTGCGCACGCCGACGCTCTTCGTGGGCAACAACGCGCTGCAGCTGGCACGCCTCGGCCTCGAAGAGCAGTTGGTCGCGCAGGTCGGCAGCGGTTCCATGGCCGCCCTGGTGGTGCGGCCGATCGGCACGCTCGCGATGCTGGGGTTGCTGCTGCGGGGGGCCTTTGGCCGGCTGGGCGATGCAGGCCAGCTGGACAGCTTCACCTTCCAGCGGCTCACCGTGCGCATGCGCGGCATTCGACGGGTGAAAGTGGCCGCCGATGGAGAGATCGGCCTGATGACCCAGCCCATCACCTTCGAGGTCTGCCCGACACCGCTGATGCTCATGCTGCCGTGTGCCGACGACCGGGTGGAGGTCGCGTGAACCGAAGGACCGTATCGCGTGCGAGCAGTGCCGCAGTTCGAAGTACGCAGCCGCTTCCGATAAGCCGCGGGGCCGCTGAGCACACGGGATGCCCTGCACCGGGCGCCGCGGAGGTGACGCGATGAGCGTGCTGCTGCATATCTCCGACACGCACTTCGGCACCGAGCAGGGCCCGGTGGTTGCGGCCCTGCGCGCCCTCGCGCGAGAGCGGCGGCCAGACCTGATCGTGCTCAGTGGCGACGTGACCCAGCGCGCCACGGAGCGCCAGTTCGCACTCGCCCGATCGACGATGAACGAGCTGGCCGCGGGTATTCCGCTGCTGGTGCTGCCTGGGAACCACGATATTCCGCTCTACAACCTCGCGATGCGTGCGGTGCGGCCCTACGCGCGCTATCTGCAGGCGTTCGGACCGCGCCTGGAGCCGGTACTCGAGTCGAACGATTTCCTGGTGATCGGGGTGAACACGACCCGGCGGGAGCGCCACACCAACGGCGTGGTCTCACCCGGCCAGATCGAGGCCGTGTGCCAGCGCCTGGCCCAGGCCGGCCCGCGGCAGTTGCGGGTGGTGGTCACGCACCAGCCGGCGGCGGTGCTGCGCGCCTCCGATGAGCACGACCGGTTGCGAGGCGCCGACGCCGCCTTGCAGGCATGGTCTGCGGCCGGAGCCGACCTGGTGCTCGGCGGGCACATCCACCTGCCGTACGTGGTGCAGTTGCAGGAGCAGTCGCCCCCGACGCCGCGCCCCATGTGGTGCGTGCAGGCGGGCACCGCGCTGTCGCACCGGGTGCGCTGGGGAACGTCGAACTCGGTCAACCTGATTCACTGGCACCCACCTTCCGTGGGCGGCCCGCGATCCTGCAGGGTCGAGCGCTGCGACTACGACGCGGAAGCTGGCGTGTTCCTGTCGGCCTCGGACCAGGTGCTGGCGCTCGCCTGAGAGCGCGCGCGTGCGTGGTCAGCGTCCGCGACGCCTGCGTGCACAACGGAGACAACGCGCGCTTCGCGCATCGCCGCCAGCCACCGCCTGCTACTGGGCTGCCCAGCCCCCGTCCATGTTCCAGGCCACCCCGCGCACATTACCGGCGGCCGGGGAGCACAGGAAGACGGCCAACTCGCCCAGCTCCTCGGGCGTGGTGAACTGCATGGAAGGCTCCTTTTCGCCGAGCAGGCGGCGCGTTGCCTCTTCGTTGCTCCACCCGTTGGCCGCCGCCTTCGCGTCCACCTGTTTCTGCACCAGGGGCGTGAGCACCCAGCCGGGGCAGATGGCATTGCAGGTGACGCCGGTGGTGGCGTTCTCCAGCGCGACCACCTTGGTCAGGCCGACCAGCCCGTGCTTGGCCGCGACGTAGGCACTTTTCTCGGCGGACGCAACAAGGCCGTGCACCGAGGCCACGTTGATGATGCGGCCCCAGTTGGCCTCGCGCATGGCCGGCAGCGCAAGGCGCGTGGTGTGGAAGGCGCTGGAGAGATTGATCGCCATGACGGCGTCCCACTTCTCGGGCGGAAAGTCCTGCACCGGCGCCACATGCTGGATGCCGGCGTTGTTGACGAGGATGTCGATGCGGCCGAAGCGGTCGGCCGCGAAGCGCATCAGCTCGGCGATTTCACCGGGCCGGCTCATGTCGGCGCCGTGGTAGTCGACCTCGACCCCGAGCGCGGCTACTTCATCCCTGGCGCCCTGTACGTCGCCGAAGCCGTTGAGGACGATGCGTGCATCCTGGCGCGCGAGGGCCTTGGCCATGCCGAGCCCGATGCCGCTGGTGGAGCCGGTGACGAGGGCCGTCTTGCCTCTGAGCATGTGAATCACTCCGATCAATTAGGATGCACCGAGTATCCGCATTTTTGGCGCGCCCACCCCCGCAACATCCCCCGCCTTCCGTCTTCACGCACCACCTCATGACCGAGCCACGCCTGCACCACGTCAGCTGCCGCAGTTCCGCCGGGACGCACCGAATGGCGTATTGGCAGTGGGGCGATCCGCAGGCGCCGCAGGTCGTGGTCTGCGTCCATGGGCTGTCTCGTCAGGGGCGTGATTTCGATGCGCTGGCGCGCGCGCTGCTCGCGGGCGCCTCGCAGCCGCTGCGGGTGGTGTGCCCCGATGTGGTCGGGCGCGGTCACAGCGACTGGTTGCGTGACCCATCCCTCTACCAGGTGCCCACCTACGCGGCCGACATGCTGGCGCTGTTCGCCGCGCTGGACGAACACGCCCCGGTGGCCTGGTTCGACTGGGTCGGCACCAGCATGGGGGGGCTGATCGGCATGTCGCTGTGTGGCAGCCCTGAACTGCCCCTGCCTGCGCCCGTGCGCCGGCTGGTCCTCAATGACGTCGGCCCGGTCATCCAGTGGGCGGCCATCCAGCGCATCGGCGGCTATCTGGGCCAGGCGGGCCGCTTCGATACGCTGCAGCACGCGGCCGACGCGCTTTCGGCCATCTCCGCCGGCTTCGGGCCACACACGCCCGAGCAGTGGCTGGCGCTGTCGCAGCCTATGGTGCGGGCGCTGCCGGAGGGCGGCTTCGCATTGCACTACGACCCGGCCATCGCGGTGCCGCTGCGCGCGCTCACGCAGGCGCAGGCAGAAGAGGGGCAGACCGCGTTGTGGCATCTGTACGACCGCATCCGCGCGCGCACGCTGTTGCTCCGCGGCACCGAGTCGGATCTGCTTACGCACGAGACGGCCCTGGAGATGACACGGCGCGGGCCGTGCGCGCGGCTGGTGGAGTTCGAGGGCGTCGGGCACGCGCCGACGCTGGTGAGCGAGCAGCAGCGCGAGCCGGTTGTCACGTTCGTGCTGCAGGAGGAAGAGTCGGGTCATGAAGAGCTCCACCGGCGAGGCGCCTGAGGCCGCAGCCGTTTCTGAACTGGTGGCTGCCGCCGAGCAGTCACTGCCGCATCAGGTCGATACGCTTGCGCGGGCCCGTGCCTTCGCCGAGCCACTGATCTCCGGCGAGACGCTGGACACGGGCGAGAACACGCTGGTGCACGCCGACGCGGTGGCTGCGATCCTCAAGCAGATGGGCGGCTCCGACGCCATGCAGGCCGCGAGCTATCTCGTCTATGCCTGCCCGCACCTGAACCGGCCGCACGAAGTGATCGCCAAGGCCTTCGGCGACAACTACGCCGCGCTCGCAGTGGAGACCACCAAGCTGGTGGCGGTGCAGCGGCAGACCCGCGACGGTGAGCAGCGCCCCCCCAATGCCGCGCACCAGCAGGCGGAGGCCGTGCGCAAGATGCTGCTGGCTTTCTCGCGCGACCTGCGCGTGGTGATGCTGAGGCTGGCTTCACGCCTGCAGACCCTGCGCTGGCACGCGACGTCGCGCACCGCGGCGCCGCCCGACGTGGCGCGTGAGGCGCTCGACGTGTTCGCGCCGCTCGCCAACCGTCTCGGCATCTGGCAGATCAAGTGGGAGATGGAAGACCTCGCCTTCCGCTTCCTGGAGCCCGAGACCTACAAGCAGGTGGCGCGTCTGTTGGACGAGAAGCGCGTGGAGCGCGAAGCCTATGTCGAACACATGCGAGCGCAGCTCGAAGCGCAGCTGCGCTCGCAGGGGATCGAGGCACAGGTGCACGGGCGTCCCAAGCACATCTACAGCATCGTCAAGAAGATGCGCGGCAAGTCGCTCGAGTTCGAGAACGTGTTCGACGTGCGGGCCTTGCGCGTGATCGTTCCCGACGAGCGCGCCTGCTATGCCGCCCTGGCCTGGGTACATGAGCGCTTCGAGCCCGTGCAGGGAGAGTTCGACGACTACATCGCCCGTCCGAAGCCCAACGGATACCAGTCGCTGCACACCGTGGTGCGCGACACCGCCGGACGGGCCATCGAGATCCAGATCCGCACGCAGGCCATGCACGAGCATGCCGAGCACGGTGTTGCGGCGCACTGGGCCTACAAGGAGGCGGGCAGCAAAGGCTATGCGGGTGTCGCGGCCAGCGGCGAGTACGACGCAAAGATCGCAGTGCTGCGGCAACTGCTGGCATGGGAGCGCGATCTCGCCGGCGCCGCTACCGGATTGTTCGACGACCGCATTTACGTCCTCACGCCGCAGGCCTCGGTAATCGAGCTGGTGCAGGGCGCAACGCCGGTGGATTTCGCCTACACGGTGCACACCAGCCTGGGACATCGCTGCCGGGGTGCGCGTATCGACGGTGCCATGGTGCCGCTGAACACGCCGCTGAAGAACGGGCAGACGGTGGAGATCCTCGCGACAAAAGAGGGTGGCCCCTCGCGCGACTGGCTCAACCCCGACCTCGGCTTCCTCGCCAGCCACCGGGCTCGCGCCAAGGTGCGCGCCTGGTTCAACGAGCAGCACCGGCACGAGGCGGTCGCGCGCGGGCGCGAAGCGGTGGAAAAGCTCCTGCAGCGCGAGGGGCGTACCGCCATGAAGCTGGAGGATCTCGCCGGCAAGCTGGGCTTCAAGTCCGCCGACGACCTGTTCGCCGTGGTGGGAAAGGACGAGTTCTCCCTGCGCAACATCGAGGCGCTGCTCAATCCGCCCGAAGCGCCGCCTACGCAGGACGAGGTGCTCCTGAAGAAGCCGCGCGGCCCCTCGGCCTCACCCAAGGGCGGCGTGCTGGTGGTGGGCATCGATTCGCTCATGACGCAGCTCGCGCGCTGCTGCAAGCCGGCTCCACCCGATGCGATCGGCGGCTTCGTCACGCGCGGCAAGGGCGTCACCATCCACCGCCGCGATTGCAGCAGCTTGCGCGAGATTTCGGCGCGCAATCCCGAGCGCCTGATCGAGGTGGAGTGGGGCGGCTCCGAAGGTGCCGCAGGCACGGTCTACCCGGTCGATGTGGCCGTGGAAGCCACCGACCGGCAGGGGCTGCTGCGCGACATCTCCGAAGTGTTCGCGAAGGAGAAGATGAACGTGATCGGTGTCCAGACGCAGTCGGTCAAGGGCACCGCATGGATGACGTTCACCGTGGAAATAGCCGACTCGCAGCGACTCGCGCGGGTCCTGTCCCAGGTCGCCGAGGTGCAGGGCGTGCGCTGGTCCCGCCGCCGCTAGCAACGCGGACGCCAGGCAGGAAAATCGCGCTTTCAGGCCTGCTACAATCTCGCTTCTCGAACGAACACAGGCGCGTAGCTCAGCTGGTTAGAGCACCACCTTGACATGGTGGGGGTCGTTGGTTCGAGTCCAATCGCGCCTACCAGACAAACCCCTTGCAAGCGGCCCTTGCAAGGGGTTTTTCTTTGGGAGATCGCATGGGTCCTCACACGCGCGGGCCGTGTTGTGCGTAGGGTAAACCTCGGACGGTTCGGCTTGCCGCATTTCCTACAATGCCCGGCACTGCGCCCCACCAGCCGCCCCGCGGCCGCGCCCGTTCCAGGAGTGTCGAATTGCAAGGCAAGAATCCCCAGCCCACCCCGAGCGAACCGGCACGTCGGGTCATCAAGAAGTATCCGAACCGCCGGCTCTACGACACCACCACGTCCGCCTACATCACGCTCGCACAGGTCAAGCAACTGGTGCTGCAGAACGAGCTGCTGGTGGTGCGCGACGCCAAGACCAACGACGACCTGACGCGCAGCATCCTGCTGCAGATCATCCTCGAGGAGGAGGCGGGCGGTGCGCCGATGTTCAGCGAGGCGGCCCTTGCCAACATCATCCGTTTCTATGGACATGCCATGCAGGGCTTCATGGGCACCTACCTTGAGCGCAATGTGCAGGCCTTCACCGACATGCAGGCCCAGCTGGCCGAGCAATCCAAGCTCACCCCCGAAATGTGGGCGCAGTTCGCGAACGTGCAGAACCCGGTGATGCAGGGCTTCATGGGCAGCTACCTCGAGCAGTCCAAGACCATGTTCGAGCAGATGCAGGAGCAGATGCAGAAGCAGACCGAGCAGATGTTCGGCGCATTCGGCATCAAAAGGTAGGTGCTTCCCCAAGCTGGGACAATGCGGGCATGAGTGAACCCGCCGTCCTGCCTTCCCAACCCCCCAAAGTCGGCTTCGTGAGCCTGGGCTGCCCCAAGGCGCTCACCGACTCCGAACTCATCCTCACGCAGCTTTCGGCCGAAGGCTACCGCACCGCCAAGGATTTCGCGGGTGCCGACCTCGTGATCGTCAACACCTGCGGCTTCATCGACGACGCCGTGAAGGAAAGCCTCGACACCATCGGCGAGGCGCTGGCGGGCAATGGGAGGGTGATCGTGACCGGCTGCCTGGGTGCGCGCGCGGGTGAGGGCGGCGGCAACCTCGTGCGGCAGATGCACCCGTCCGTGCTGGCAGTCACCGGCCCGCACGCGACGCAGGAGGTGATGGACGCCGTCCATGCGCACCTTCCCAAGCCGCACGACCCCTTCGTCGATCTGGTGCCCGGTGGTTTCGGCGAAGCGGGGATCAAGCTCACGCCACGGCACTACGCATACCTGAAGATCAGCGAAGGCTGCAACCACCGCTGCACCTTCTGCATCATTCCATCGATGCGCGGCGACCTGGTGAGCCGGCCCATCGGGGACGTGCTCAAGGAGGCGCGGGCGCTCTTTGAAGGGGGCGTCAAGGAACTGCTGGTGATCAGCCAGGACACCTCGGCCTACGGTGTGGACCAGAAGTACCGCACCGGCTTCTTCGACGGGCGGCCGGTGCGCACACGCCTGCTCGAGCTGGTCCAGGCCCTCGGCGAGCTTGCGCAGCCGCACGGAGCCTGGGTGCGGCTGCACTACGTGTACCCCTATCCCTCGGTGGACGAAGTCATTCCGCTGATGGCCACGGGGCACGTGCTGCCCTATCTCGACGTACCGTTTCAGCATAGCCACCCCGACGTCCTGCGGCGCATGAAGCGTCCGGCCAGCGGAGAGCGCAACCTCGAGCGCATCCAGCGCTGGCGAGAGGCCTGTCCCCAGTTGGTGATCCGCAGCACGTTCATCGCCGGCTTCCCTGGCGAAACCGACGAGGAGTTCCAGGATCTGCTGGACTTCATGCGAGAGGCGCGCATCGACCGCGCGGGCTGCTTCGCCTACAGCGACGTGGCCGGCGCGGCGGCCAACGAACTGCCGGGCATGCTGCCGAGGGAGGTGCGCGAGGAGCGCCGTGCCCGCTTCATGGCCGTGGCCGAACAGGTGTCCGCCCAGAAGCTGCGCGAGCGTATCGGCGCAACCATGCAGGTGCTGGTGGATTCCGCACCGGCGCTGGGCCGCAAGGGCGGCCTTGGACGCTCCTATGCGGACGCGCCGGAAATCGATGGCGTGGTGAGGCTGCTGCCGCCCGAAAAACTGAGCAAGCAGCTCAAGGTGGGCGAGTTCACGCGCGCGCGGATCGTGGGCACCGAAGGCCACGATCTGGTGGGTGTGCCGATTTGACGAAGAGCGGCTGGAGCAGCCCGGACGTCGCAGCGACGAACCCGGCGGCAGGCTATGTGTCACACGCGCGGGGCGGCAATGGCCGGTGCTCTGCACGAGCGGCCGTTGCTGCATCTGTTCTCCCTGGCCTTCAGACAATGAGCAAAGCAAAAGAGCCGGCAAGTGCCGGCTCTTGTCACATGCTTCGATCGTGTCTGGTGCCCAGGAGAGGACTCGAACCTCCACGGAGTTACCCGCTAGTACCTGAAACTAGTGCGTCTACCAATTCCGCCACCTGGGCCAGCGGTGCACCTTGCGTACACCGGCGAACTCTACTTTTCCCGTTGCTTTGCGCAGCGCGTGCGCAAGGCATCCTCACACGATCTCGAGACCTCTTCCAGCGAAATCTCTTCGCGCAGAAGAAAGCCGGCTCAGCCGGCTTGTCTCTTGACTTTTCTCTTTATGATTGGTGCCCAGGAGAGGACTCGAACCTCCACGATGTTACTCGCTAGTACCTGAAACTAGTGCGTCTACCAATTCCGCCACCTGGGCATTTCAGGAAAAACAAGATTGTATATCAAGAACACAGCCTCACCAGAGAGCAGCCTGCTGCAAGAAATAGAAGGCGTGGTCCAGGGACACCGCGATGGCCATGGGTTCGTGCTGCGTGACGACGGTGAGGGAGACATCTACCTGCCGCCCAACGAAATGCGCGCGGTGCTGCACAAGGACCGGGTCAAGGCCCGAATCGTGCGGCACGACCGCCGCGGCCGCGCCGAAGGCCGCGTGCTCGAAATCGTCGAGCGGCCCAACAGCCCCATCATCGGCCGGCTGCTGCACGAAAGCGGTGTCTGGCTGGTTGCCCCCGAAGACAAGCGCTACGGCCAGGACGTGCTCATTCCGAAGGGCTTGACCGGCCTTGCGAAGGCGGGGCAGGTGGTGGTGGTCGAACTGACCGAGCCACCCAGCCTCTACGGGCAGCCGGTGGGACGCGTCAAGGAAGTCCTGGGCGAGATCGACGATCCGGGCATGGAGATCGAGATCGCCGTGCGCAAGTACGGTGTGCCGCACGAATTCTCCGAGGCCTGCATCGCGCTCGCGCGCAGCCTGCCGGACAAGGTGCGGCCCCAGGACCGTCGCCAGCGCATCGACCTGACCGACGTGCCGCTGGTCACCATCGACGGCGAGGACGCGCGCGACTTCGACGACGCGGTCTACTGCGAGCCGGCGCGTGTCGGAAGGGGCAAGGGATGGCGCTTGCTGGTGGCCATCGCAGACGTGAGCCACTACGTCGAGACCGGCAGCGCCATCGACGTCGATGCGTACGAGCGGGCCACCAGCGTGTACTTCCCGCGGCGCGTGATCCCCATGCTGCCGGAGAAGCTCTCGAACGGGCTGTGCTCGCTGAACCCCGAGGTCGATCGGCTCTGCATGGTGTGTGACATGCTCATCGCCGCAACCGGCGAGATCCAGGCCTACCAGTTCTACCCCGCCGTCATGCACAGCCATGCCCGCTTCACCTACACCGAGGTCGCGGCGATCCTCTCGAACACCCGCGGACCCGAGGCGCAGCGCCGCAAGGAGCGCGTCGCCGACCTGATGCACCTGCACGATGCCTATCGTGCCCTGCTCAAGGCGCGGCAGGCGCGTGGCGCGGTGGACTTCGAGACTACCGAAACCCAGATCATCTGCGACGACAGCGGCCGCATCGAACGCATCGTGCCTCGCGTGCGCAACGATGCGCACCGCCTGATCGAAGAGGCCATGCTGGCGGCCAACGTCTGCAGCGCCGACTTCATCCAGGAGAGCAAGCACCCGGGGCTGTTCCGTGTGCACGAGGGCCCGACACCGGAGAAGAAGGACCTGCTGCGCAACTACCTCAAAGCGCTGGGCGTGGGCATGTCCATCAGCGACGAGCCGCATCCGTCGGAGTTCCAGCGCATTGCCGAAGCCACCAAGGAGCGCCCCGACTCGCAGCAGATCCACACCATGCTGCTGCGCTCGATGCAGCAGGCCATCTACACCCCCATCAACAGCGGTCACTTCGGCCTCGCCTACGAGGCCTACACCCACTTCACCAGCCCGATCCGCCGCTATCCGGACCTGCTGGTGCACCGCGTGATCAAGGCGATCCTCGGCAAGGGACGCTATGCACTGCCGGCGCTGCCCACGCCGGGCGAGGCGCACGAGAAGCTGGCAAGGCGCCTGGCCGCGCGCGTCGCAAGCCCGGGCAACAAGCCGCGCAAGGCGGCCGCGCCGCCCAGCCGCGAAGTGCAGGCCTGGGAGGCGGCGGGCCTGCATTGCAGTGCCAACGAGCGCCGGGCCGACGAAGCCAGCCGCGACGTGGAGGCCTGGCTCAAGTGCAAGTACATGCGCGAGCACCTCGGCGAGGAGTACTCCGGCGTCGTGACCGCGGCCACGAGTTTCGGCATCTTCGTCACGCTGGACGCGATGTACGTCGAGGGGCTGGTCCACATCACCGAACTCGGGGGCGAGTACTTCAAGTTCGACGAGGCCCGCCAGGAACTGCGCGGCGAGCGCACAGGCATCCGCTACGCCATCGGCTCCCGGGTGCGGGTTCAGGTGAGCCGCGTCGATCTCGACGGTCGCAAGATCGACTTCCGGCTGGTGCACGAGGGCGAAGACCTCGCGAGCCGCGCCATGAAGGACAAGGGGCTCACGTCCGGCGGGGGCGGCAAGGCCGCCGGCAAGAAGCGCTCCCGCAAGGCCGACGCGGGGCCGGGCGAGGCGACGGACTCGCCCATCCAGGCGCTGAAGTCCGCGGTGAAGAAGGCCGCGAGCAAGTCCAAGGCGCGCAAGCCGCGCCGTTGAGGCCCCACGGCGGCGGCTGCACCGGCTCTCGGTCGAGCCGGTGCAGCGCCCCAGCATCCATACGATTTCCATTCACGACACGAGGAGACACCCATGGCAGCGCACCCTGAAGGAGGCAAGATCGCGATCGTCACCGGCGGCGGCACCGGCATCGGCAAGGCGGCCGCGCTGTCGCTGCTCGAAGACGGCTGGCGCGTGGTGCTGGCCGGCCGCCGGCGCGAGGTGCTGCAGGAGACCATCGATGCTGCTGGTGCGCACGACCAGGCAATCGCGGTTCCCACGGACGTGACCGATCCGGGCTCCGTGGAAGCGCTCTTCGCCACAGCCTTGCAGACGTGGGGCCGCGTCGATCTGCTGTTCAACAATGCCGGCATCGGGGCGCCGGGCGTTCCGTTGGAGGATCTGTCGCTGGACGACTGGAAACGCGTGGTCGACACCAACCTCAACGGCATGTTCTATGGCATCCAGCAGGCGTTCCGGGTGATGAAGGCGCAGTCGCCGCAGGGCGGACGCATCATCAACAACGGCTCGATCTCGGCGCATGCGCCGCGGCCCAACTCCATCGCCTACACGGCCACCAAGCACGCGGTGGCGGGGCTGACCAAGACCGCGTCGCTCGACGGGCGCAAGTACAACATCGCGGTCGGCCAGATCGACGTCGGCAACGCGGGCACCGAACTGGCCATGCGCATGACGCAGGGGGTGCCTCAGGCCAACGGCGAGATCGCGGCCGAACCGCTGATGGACGTGCGGCTGGTGGGTGAGTCGGTGCGCTACATGGCCAGCCTGCCGCTGCAGGCCAATGTGCTGTTCCACACCGTCATGGCCACCAAGATGCCCTTCGTCGGGCGGGGCTGAAGCGCGGCGCCGCACAGCCTTTCGGACGTGCCGGTCGGCGCATCGCACCCAGGGCGCAAGCACCGGGCGGTGCCATTTTCCTCACGTCTGGAGCGGAAGGCGGACCGCGGGGGCTGCCACGCCGGACGCTCACTGCGCTCGGGATGCGCGAGCACTGCCCGAGCAGCAACGACGACAACAATGCCGCCCTCGAAGTCGAGGCGCAAGCCGTAGTGCAGGCGCCGAGGTGAGGCCCTGCGCCTGCTTGGCGCCTCAGGGGGGCGAAAACGATTCCGCGAGCCGCGTCGCCGTAAACGGCACGGCTTCCGGCCAGTCGTCGGCAACGCGGCCGTGCTCCCACACGCCGCCCGCCGCCGCGTCGAACGCACTTGCCCCGGCGGCAAGGCGCGCAGCGAGCAGTCCGGCCAGGACGTCCCCTGTGCCGGCGGTCGCCAGGCGCGCGTTGCCCGTGGGGTTGATGGCCGCCGTGTTCTCCGGGCCGGCAATCACGCTGCCCGAGCCCTTGAGCACGACGACGCAGCCGTGGGCCTGCGCGAGGACGCGTGCGGCGGCGAGCCTGTCCGACTGCACCTCGGCGGTGCTGCATGCGAGCAGGCGTGCGGCTTCCAGTGGGTGCGGCGTGATCACGGTGCGGCGCCCGCGCCCTGCGCGCGACCGCAGCAGGACCTGCAAGGCCGTGTCTGCAGCCATCGCGTTGAGCGCGTCTGCATCGAGCACGAGCGATGCGGCGGTGGACAGCACGCGCGGCAGCAGCGACCGGATCGCGTCACCACCGCCGCAGCCGCAGGCCACATGCATGCGGCTCAGGTCCAGGTCCGCGGCGCCACGGAACATCAGCTCGGGAGAGGCGGGGTCCAGTCCCGCGCCGTCGCCGTCCGGGGCGCAGACGAAGACCCGGCCAGCGCCTGCGTGCAGTGCCGCACGGGCGGCCAGCAGGGCGGCCCCGCGCATGCCCGCTGCTCCGCCGATTACCGCGACGTCGCCCCAGCTGCCCTTGTGCGACGCGTGCCTGCGCGGCACGCGCGACGGCGCTCCCGCCAGCAAGGCCGTGGGCGCGGCGATGTCCGGCGACACGCCGAGATCGTCGAACCAGATCTCGCCGGCAGCGTCACGGCCGGAGCCGGTGAAGAGGCCGGGCTTGAGGGTGAGCAGGCTGAGCGTGTGCGTCGCACGGACCGGCTGTTCGCCCGTGCCGGTGTCGGCGTCCAGGCCCGACGGCAGGTCTACCGCCAGCACCGGGCGAGCGCCGGCGCGCATGTGATCGCGCCAGCCCGCGGCGGGGCCCGACAGCGGCCGCTGCGCGCCGAGCCCGAACAGGGCGTCCACGCAGAGGTCCCACGAGGGGGGTGGGGCCTCGGCAAACGCGACACCCGCCTCGCGAGCCCGCTGCAGCGAGGCGCGCGCGTCCTGCGGCGCGCGCTGCGGCTCGCCCAGCCAGGTGACCACCGGGTGGCCACCCCACCGCTTGAGATGCATGGCCGCTTCGAGGCCATCGCCGCCGTTGTTGCCGGGCCCGCAGGCCAGCCACACGTCGCGCGCGTGAGGCGCGAGCGCCAGTGCGAGCCGCGCGACGGCCAGGCCGGCCCGCTGCATGAGGGCATGTTGCGGAAGCTGTGCCGCTGCGGCGGCCTCGACGCGACGCGAGGCTGCGGTGTCGTGCAGCGGCCAGGGCCGACCGGGAACGATGCGGTGCATGGGCGGCATTGTGCCGCCGGCGGTCAGCCGCGCAGCCGCGCGATGTCCAGCCCTTCGAGGTCCACCGCCGGTGCGCGCCCCCCCACCAGGTCGGCCACGGCCCGCGCGCTGCCGCAGGCAAGGGCCCAGCCGCTGGAGCCGTGTCCGATGTTGAGCCAGATGCCCGGAACACCGCTTGCGCCGAGCACGGGTGGCCCGTCCGGAAGCATCGGGCGCGCGCCTTTCCATTCCTGCACGGTGACGCACTTGCCCGCCAGCCGGGCGGCGGCGGGAAACCAGTCCTGCAACACCTTGTAGAGCGTGCGCAGGGTCGCTGCGTCCTTGTCGTGGGCACGGCCACCGATCCCGGCGCTGCCCGCGACCCGCACCCGCTCACCCAGCCGCGAAATCGCGACCTTGTAGCGCTCGTCCATCAAGCCGCTGCGCGGCGCGTTGAGCGGATCGCCCAGTGCGGCGGTGATGGAATAGCCCCACACCGGGATCAGCGGCACCTTCAGCCCCACCGGGTGCAGCAGGGCGGCGCTCTCGACGCCGCCGCAGACGACCACGGCATCGAAGCGCCGCGTCTGCACCTCGCCGTCGATCTGCGCGATTCGCAGCGCGTTCGGTGCTGCCGCGTCCAGCGGCAAGACGGTACGCCCGAACTCGAACACCACGCCGAGGGATTCGGCTTCCCGCCGCAGCAGCTGCGCGACCTGCCTGCAATTGGCCACGCCGTCGTCCGGCAGGTGCAGGGCGCCGGCCAGCGCACGCTGCGGATCCAGCGCCGGCTCGATCGAACGTGCGGCCTCGGGGCCGAGCTCCTCGTACCGCACGCCTGCTTCGTCCAGCAGTGGCAGGCCGGCCCGCACGGCGGCGCGCTCGCGCTCACCGCGCAGCAGGACGAGGTACCCCGGGCTGCAGTCGTAGTGCAGATCGAGCCCGACGCTGAGCTCGTGCAGGCGCGTGCGGCTGTAGAACGCCAGGCGCTGCAGGCGCGCGCGGTTGGCCCGCCAGGTCTCGGGGCGGCAGGCGCGCCGGAACGCCGCGAGCCAGGCCAGCTCGCGCAGCGACAGCGGCCAGCGCAGGTGCACGGCAGAGTGCGGTGCGAACCATTGCCGCAACACCTTGGCTGGCATGCCGGGCGCAGCCCAGGGCGTCACGTAGCCAGGTGCGATCACGCCGGCATTGGCGAAGCTGGTTTCCTCGGCAGCCGCGCCCCGGCGCTCGAACACGGTGACCGCATGTCCATCGGCGCCGAGCTCGAAGGCCGTGGTGACGCCGACGATGCCGGCGCCCACGATGGCGATGTTCATTCAGTGCCCGTGAACGGATGCGAGGAGGGTCTCGAGTTGCGAGGCGATCTCCAGGACGACGTCGTCGCGCAGCGCCCCGTGCCAGATCATGAGCCCCGCGGGCAGCTCGTCGGGCGCATGGCAGGGCAGCGAGATCGCGCAGCCGTCGAGCATGTTGACCACGCTCGGATTGCGCAGCAGCAGGGCGTTGGTGTGGAAGAAGTTCTGGTCGCGCGCCGCATCGAGGGCGGCGTCGCGGCCCTCCGCCGGAGCCAGGTCGGCGATGGCCGGGGCAACGACCGGTACGGTGGGCGTGAGCAACGCGTCGTAGCCCGCCACGGCGTGCTCGATGCGGCCGATCCAGGCGCGCCTGGCGCGCACCAGTTCGAGGTATTCCCACGCCTTCATCTCGGCGCCGCGCTCGATGCGCAGGCGTACGCGCGGGTCGTAGCGATCGCCGCGCTCGTGCAGCAAGCGCCGGTGCCATGCGTAGCTCTCCGCGGCGGCGAAGCCTCCGGCCGCCTGCAGCCCCGACAGTTCGGACAGCAGCGCCAGCGGGATCTCCTCGATCTGCGCGCCGGCTTCGCGTAGCGCGCGCAGGGCGCGTTCGAACGCGCGCGAGACGGTCGCGTCCATGCCGTCCAGCAGCCCCGTGGTGGGCAGCGCGAAGCGCAGGCTCGACAGCGGCCTCCCGCTCGGCCGCACCTGGCGCGCCGCGAGGATCTCGTGCGCCAGGATGGCGTCGCGCACCGAGCGCGTCATGGCGCAGACGGTGTCGAGCGTGGTCGACAGCGGAAGCGCGCCGTCGAGGGGGGTCAGCCGGGCCGTGTTCTTGAAGCCGACGATGCCGCACAGCGCCGCCGGGATGCGGATCGAGCCGCCGGTGTCGGAGCCCAGCCCGATGAAGGCGGCGCCAGCGGCGACCGACACGGCCGCTCCGGAGGACGAGCCGCCCGGAATGCGCGCGACGCTCGTGTCGGCCGGATTGCGGGGCGTCGGGAAGTGCGGGTTGGTGCCCACGCCCGAGAAGGCGAACTCGGTCATGTGGGTGCGGCCGATCACGACCCCGCCCGCCGCCTTGAGCCGGGCCACCGCGGCGGCGTCCGAGGTGGCCGGCGGCGCATCGTGCAGCACGCGCGAGCCCGCCGGGGTGGGCTGGCCCTGCAGGTCGAACAGATCCTTCACCGACACCGGCAGTCCCGCCAGCGGCAGCGCCGCGAGGTTCGGCTCGCGCACAGCCGCGCGGGCCTGCTCACCCAGAAGCCGCACGAAAGCGTCGCGGCAAGGGGCTTGGCCTGCCACCTCGAGCGCGTGCTCGAGGTGCTCCGCAGCGCTTGCGTGGCCGGCGCGGAGGGCAGTGAGCGTATGGGTGAGGTCGGTTTTCATCGGGCGGTGCGGTGGAGGGCCTGTGATAAACTCTTTGGGCTTTGCTGGTGCCGGGCGCATGGCGCGTCAGGCAGCAAGGCACCACCCGCGAATCCGTCCCACCAAGGTGTCGGCGTCCTCCTCGAGAGGGCCGATTTCGGGGCGGATTTTAGACCCAACCTTCAGGAAGACAGACATGCCCGCAACGATGCGCGAGATGCTGGAAGCCGGTGTCCACTTCGGCCACCAAACCCGCTTCTGGAACCCCAAGATGGCCCCTTTCATCTTCGGCCATCGCAACAAGATCCACATCATCAACCTGGAAAAATCGCTCCCGATGTTCCAGGACGCGATGAAGTTCGTGAAGCAGCTCACGGCCAATCGTGGCACCGTGCTCATGGTGGGCACCAAGCGCCAGGCCCGCGACATCGTTGCCGGCGAAGCCCGCCGCGCCGGCGTGCCGTACGTCGATCAGCGGTGGCTGGGCGGCATGCTGACCAACTTCAAGACCGTGAAGACCTCCATCAAGCGCCTGAAGGACATGAAGGCGCAGCAGGAAGCCGGTCTGGAGTCGCTGTCGAAGAAAGAGCAGCTGATGTTCCAGCGCGAGATCGAGAAGCTCGAAAAGGACATCGGCGGCATTCAGGACATGAACAGCCTGCCCGACGCCATCTTCGTGATCGATGTGGGCTTCCACAAGATCGCCGTGGCCGAAGCCAAGAAGCTGGGCATTCCGCTGGTGGGCGTGGTCGATTCGAACCACTCGCCCGAGGGCATCGACTACGTGATCCCCGGTAACGACGACTCCGCCAAGGCCGTCACGCTGTACGCCCGCGGCATCGCCGATGCCGTTCTCGAGGGCCGCTCCAGTGCCGTCAACGACGTTGTCAAGGCGGTCTCCGACGGCGGCGGCGACGAGTTCGTCGAAGTGGAAGAAGGCGCCGGCGCCTGACCCCGCCACGCGCCTGGAGGCGCGGCATACGAAGGGGCTCGTGAGCCCCTTTTTTTCCATCGAATCTGAACTGAACGCTACGAGGAACTAGACATGGCAGCAATCACCGCAAGCATGGTCGCCGAACTGCGCGCCAAGACCGACGCCCCCATGATGGAGTGCAAGAAGGCGCTCACCGAAGCCGAAGGCAACATGGACAAGGCCGAGGAGATCCTGCGCGTCAAGCTCGGCAACAAGGCCGGCAAGGCGGCCGCGCGGGTCACTGCCGAAGGCGTGGTGACTGCCGCCATCGACGGCACGACCGGCGCCCTGCTCGAGACCAACTGCGAAACCGATTTCGTCACCAAGAATGACAGCTTCCTCGCCCTGGCGCGCGCCGCGGCCGAGCTGATCGCCAGGCACAAGCCGGCCGACGTGGCCGCGCTGGGTGCGCTGCCCTACAGCCAGGACGGCTTTGGCCCTACGCTCGAAGACGTGCGCAAGGGCCTCATCGGCAAGATCGGCGAGAACATGAGCTTCCGTCGGTTCAAGCGTTTCGAGGGCTCCAGCAAGCTGGCCTCCTACCTGCACGGAACCCGCATCGGGGTGGTGGTCGAGTACGAAGGCGACGAAACCGCTGCCAAGGACGTCGCGATGCACGTTGCCGCCATGAAGCCGGTCGCACTGACCAGCGCTGATGTGCCGGCCGAGCTGATCGAGAAGGAACGCTCGGTGGCCACCGCCAAGGCGCAGGAGTCGGGCAAGCCGGCGGACATCGCCGCCAAGATGATCGAGGGCTCGGTGCAGAAGTACCTCAAGGAGGTGTCCCTGTTCAACCAGCCCTTCGTCAAGAACGACAAGCAGACCGTGGAGCAGATGCTCAAGGCGTCCAACACTTCGGTGAAGGCGTTCACGCTGTACGTGGTGGGAGAGGGCATCGAGAAGAAAGCCGACGATTTCGCTGCCGAAGTCGCGGCGCAGGTCGCTGCTGCCAAGGGCGCTGCCGCCTGATCGGATGCGCTAGCGGGCATGCCGCTGCAGCCGGGCCGCGAGGCGCAGCGGCCGCGGCACCTCGCGGGCCGCAGGCGCCGGCGGCGGCAGCCGCAGAAGTGCCAGAATGCGGCACCCGTCCGCCGGAAGATCACATTCCAGCCCATTAGAACGAAGGACCCACTCCATGCCCGACACCCCGCCCGCCCACCGGCGCATCTTGCTGAAGCTCTCCGGCGAAGCGCTGATGGGCGACGATGCTTTCGGCATCAACCGGGCGACCATCGTGCGGATGTGCGAGGAAGTGGCCGAGGTGGTGAACATGGGCGTGCAGGTTGCGGTGGTCATCGGCGGCGGCAACATCTTCCGCGGCGTGGCGGGCGGCTCGGTCGGCATGGACCGTGCGACAGCCGACTACATGGGCATGCTGGCTACCGTCATGAACGCCCTCGCGCTGGCCGACGCGATGAACAAGCAGGGGCTGGTGGCGCGCGTGATGTCGGCCATCGCCATCGAGCAGGTGGTCGAGCCCTATGTGCGCCCGAAGGCCTTGCAGTACCTGGAAGAAGGCAAGGTCGTCGTGTTCGCGGCGGGCACGGGCAACCCGTTCTTCACCACCGATACCGCCGCAGCGCTGCGGGGCGCCGAGATCGGGGCCGAGCTGGTGCTCAAGGCCACCAAGGTCGATGGCGTCTACTCGGCAGATCCCAAGAAGGATCCGCACGCCACGCGCTACACGAAGATCAGCTTCGACGACGCGATGGCGCAGAACCTCGGCATCATGGACGCGACCGCGTTTGCCCTGTGCCGCGACCAGAAGCTGCCGATCAAGGTTTTTTCGATCTTCAAGCACGGCGCGCTCAAGCGCGTCGTTCAGGGCGCCGACGAGGGCACCCTGGTCTACGCCTGAACGGCAGGACACGAAGGACTTCATCATGGCCACCATTGCAGAGATCAAGAAGACAACCGAATCCAAGATGGACCAGTCCATCGCGGCGTTCAAGAACAACCTGACCAAGATCCGCACCGGCCGCGCCAACCCGGCGCTGCTCGACACCGTGCAGGTCGATTACTACGGCTCGCTGCTGCCGATCAGCCAGGTGGCGAACGTTTCGCTGCTCGATGCCCGCACGATCAGCGTGCAGCCCTGGGAGAAGGGCATGGGCGCCAAGATCGAGAAAGCCATTCGCGAGAGCGACCTGGGGCTGAATCCAGCGTCCATGGGCGATCTCATCCGCGTGCCCATGCCCCCGATGAGCGAGGAGCGGCGCAAGGAGATGACCAAGCTCGTGCGGCAGGAAGGCGAGAGCGCGAAGGTTGCCATCCGGAACCTGCGCCGCGACGCCAACGAGCACGTGAAACGCCTGGTGAAGGACAAACTGGCCTCCGAAGACGACCAGAAGCGCGCTGAAGCCGATATCCAGAAGGTGACGGACCGCCATATCGCCGAGATCGACAGCATGGTTGCCACCAAGGAGCAGGAAATCCTGGCGGTCTGACCATGCCGCGCACCCTCCTTCGCCTCCTGCGCCGCGCCGATGCTCGCGGCTTCGCTCCTGCGCGCCCGGCAGCGCGCGCTGCCCTCCTGCGGGGCCCGCGACCTTGAGCACATCCATTCCCCACCACATCGCCGTCGTCATGGATGGCAATGGCCGCTGGGCCACTCGGCGCTTCCTGCCGCGCGTGGCCGGGCACAAGGTCGGAGTCGATGCGCTGCGCGCCTGCGTGCGCCACTGCGGCGACATCGGCGTCAAGGTGCTTACCGTGTTCGCCTTTTCCTCCGAGAACTGGAGCCGGCCGCCCGAGGAAGTGTCGGGGCTGATGGAGCTGCTGGCTCTGGCGCTCTCGCGCGAGGTACCGCAGCTCAAGGCCGAAGGCGTGCGCATCCATTTCGTCGGCGACCGCTCCAGCCTGCCCGTCAAGGTGCGCAAGGGGCTGGCCCAGGCCGAGGCGGACACGGCAGGCAACCAGCGGCTGGTCTTCAACATCTGCTTCAACTACGGCGGCCGCTGGGATATCGCGCAGGCTGCCGCCCGCCTGGCCGCCGAGGGCCGCGCCATCACCGAGGAGAGCCTCGCCGGCGCCATGTCCCTGGCCCACGTGCCCGACCCCGACCTGGTGATCCGCACCGGCGGCGAACACCGCCTGAGCAATTTCCTGCTGTGGCAGTCGGCTTACTCCGAGTTCTACTTCAGCGACAAGCTCTGGCCCGAGTTCGACACCCGCGCGCTCGACGCCGCGATCGAGGACTACAGCCGGCGCGAGCGGCGCTTCGGCAAGACCTCGGAGCAGCTCGATCCCAAAGCGGCCCGCAAGGCGGCTTGAGCCGACGGGCAGACATGCTCAGGCAGCGCGTTCTTACCGCCATTGCCCTGCTGGCCATCCTGCTGCCGGCCCTGTTCTGGCCGGCGCCGGGTCCGTTCCTCCTGGTCGTGCTGGTGCTGCTGGCCGCAGGTGCCTGGGAATTCGCGCGCCTGAACGGTTTCGGGCAGGCCGTCGCCGTTGCCGCGGCCGCCGTGTGCGTCCTGATCTGCCTTGCCGCCTGGTCGGTGGGCCTGACCACGCGCCCCCTGGTCGAGCTGTGGCTGCTCGCCGCGGCCGCGTGGGTGCTCGGCGGCGCGCTGCTGCTGCGCCGCGGGGTGGCAGGCTGGCCTGGACTGCCGCCACTGTTGCGGCTGGTTGGTGGCGTTTTCGCGCTGTGCCTTGCCTGGCTGGCGGCGGCGCAGGCGCGCGAGATCGGCGTGAACTTCCTGCTGTCGGTCCTGGTGCTGGTCTGGGTGGCCGACATCGGTGCCTACGCGGCTGGGCGCACCTTCGGCCAGAAGCTCGTGCGCGCCAAGCTGGCCCCGGCCATCAGCCCGGGCAAGAGCTGGGAGGGGGTCTGGGGTGGCATGGCCGGCGTGCTGGTCCTGGCCGTCGGCTGGACCCTCGCCGACCAGTTCACGCAAGCGGAGATCCCCAGCCTCTACTCGGTACTGGCCGGGCGGTCATGGTGGCTGCTGCTGGTCGGCGCGGCATTCCTGGCGGGCATGAGCGTGGCGGGCGACCTCATCGAATCGCTGGTCAAGCGCAGCGCAGGTGCGAAGGATTCCAGCCGCTTGCTGCCGGGCCACGGTGGGGTGCTCGACCGCGTCGATGCCTTGCTGCCGACCCTGCCGCTCGCGATGATGCTGGCGTCGTTCTGATCGTCTGCGGATGAAGCAACAACTCGTCACCGTGCTGGGCTCGACCGGCTCCATCGGCACCAGCACCCTGGACGTCGTTGCCCGGCATCCCGAGCGCTTTGCCGTGTTCGCGCTGAGCGCGGCGCGCCAGATCGATCTGATGGTCTCGCAGTGCGCCCGCTTTCGGCCGCGTTACGCCGTCATGGCCGACGCAGGGGCGGCGGCTGCGCTGGCCCAGCGTCTCGCTGCCGAGCACCTGCCCACCCGCGTGCTCACCGGAGCCGATGCGCTGGAGCGCATCGTGGTCCACGAGGAAGTCGATGCCGTGATGGCGGCGATCGTCGGCGCCGCCGGACTGGCGCCCTGCCTGGCCGCCGCGCGAGCCGGCAAGCGGCTCCTGCTGGCCAACAAGGAGGCGCTGGTGGTCGGCGGCGAGCTGTTCCTCGACGCCGTGCGGCAGGGAGGCGCCACGCTGCTGCCCATCGACAGCGAACACTCGGCCATTTTCCAGTCGCTGCCGGAGGACCGCAGCACCTGGGACGGCCGCGTCGACAAGATCATCCTCACCGCGTCGGGCGGACCATTTCGCACCTGGGAGCCGGAGCGCCTGCGCGAGGTCACGCCGGAGCAGGCCTGCGCCCATCCCAACTGGGTCATGGGCCGGAAAATCTCGGTCGATTCCGCGACCATGATGAACAAGGCTCTCGAAGTGATCGAGGCGCGATACCTGTTCGGCCTGGGTCCCGAGCGGCTGGACGTCGTCATCCATCCGCAGAGCGTGATCCATTCCATGGTGCAGTACCGCGACACCTCGGTGGTCGCGCAGCTCGGAACGCCCGATATGCGAGTCCCCATCGCCTACGGGCTCTCGTGGCCGGAGCGCATCAGCTCGGGTGCCTCGGCGCTCGATTTCACCCGTCTCGCAGACATGGCCTTCGAGTCGCTCGACAGCCGCGGGCACCGCGAGCGCTTTCCCGGCCTGCAATTGGCCTGGGACACCTTGCGCGCGCCGGCAGGCACCACGGCCGTGCTCAATGCGGCCAACGAAGTCGCCGTCGCGGCCTTCCTGGAGCGCCGCATCCGCTTCGACCAGATCCATGCCGTGAACCTCGCAACTTTGGAGGCGGTCGCGGCCTCCAAACCCCAGGAGCTGCCGCAGCTCCTGGCCCTCGATGGACAGGCGCGCCGGCAGGCCGAGCGCACCATCGACCGATTCACCTGACCCCCACCCCTGACCGGAGCGAGCCGCCATGCTGACCCTTGTCGCCTTCCTCGTAGCCCTCGGACTGTTGATCGCGGTGCACGAATACGGCCACTACCGCGTGGCAGTGGCTTGCGGTGTGAAGGTGCTGCGCTTCTCGGTGGGCTTCGGCAAACCGCTGGTGCGCTGGAAGCCGCGCCGCCAGCATCCGGGGCAGGACACCGAGTTCGTGATCGGCGCGCTTCCGCTGGGCGGCTTCGTGCGCATGCTCGACGAGCGCGAGGGGCCGGTCGCGCCCGAGGAACGGCACCGCGCCTTCAACACCCAGCCGCTGCGTTCGCGCGCGGCCATCGTGGCCGCCGGGCCGCTGGCCAACCTGCTGCTCGCCGTGCTGCTCTATGCGGTGGTGAGCTGGTGGGGCGTGCAGGAGCCGCGCGCCGTGCTGGCCAGCCCCGTCGCAGGGTCGGTGGCGGAGCGCGCGGGAGTGCGCGGTGGCGAGACCGTACAGGCCGCCGCCTTCGGAGAGGCCGAGTTCGAACCGGTCGAGTCCTTCGAGTCGCTGCGGTGGATGCTCACGCGGGGCGCGCTCGACGGGCGCGACCTGCGCCTGCAGCTCCAGAGTCCGCGCGGCGACTCGCGCGAGCTGCTGCTGCCGCTGTCCGAGATGGAGACCCGCGAGGCGGACGCGAGCCTGTTCCGCAAGATCGGCATCGTCGGTCCCTGGACCCGCCCGGTGCTGGGCGAGCTGGTGCCCGGCGGTGCGGCCGAGCGGGCGGGCCTGCGCGCCGGCGACCTCGTTGTGTCGGCGGGCGGCGAAGCCATCGTCGATGGCCAGCAACTGCGCGAGTGGATCCGCGGCCAGGTGCGCGGCGGCGAGACGGTGGAGGCCATCTGGCGCGTCGAGCGGGAAGGCCGGATGCTCGCGATCCCCGTGCGTCCGCAGCTGGCGCAGGATGGCGACGCCGCCGTCGCCCGCGTCGGTGCCTACGTGGGCGCGTTACCCGACATGCTCACGGTGCGGCGCGGCCCGATCGAGGGGCTGTGGAGCGGCGCCGTGCGCACCTGGGAGGTCTCGATCCTCACGGTGAAGATGCTGGGGCGCATGGTGATCGGCGAGGCATCGCTCAAGAACCTCAGTGGCCCCCTCACGATCGCCGACTACGCCGGCAGATCGGCGAGCCTCGGACTTTCTCAATACCTGGTGTTCCTGGCCCTTATCAGCGTGAGCCTGGGGGTGCTGAACCTGCTGCCGCTGCCCGTCTTGGACGGGGGGCACCTGATGTATTATCTTTGGGAGGCCGTGACGGGCAAGGGTGTGTCGGACGCCTGGATGGAGCGCTTGCAGCGCGGGGGTGTGGCGGTCCTGCTGGTCATGATGTCGATCGCGTTCTTCAACGATGTGACGCGCCTGTTCGGATAACAAACATTCCCGGCCCCCGCCGCGACACGCTGCCAGGCGGTCGCGGTCCCAACGAATCCATGAAGAAATCTTTGAAGCGCTTGCACGCGCGTACCCTGGTGAGCGTCGTGGCGCTGGCCCTTGCGGCCCACGTGTGGGCGGTCGAACCGTTCACCGTGCGAGACATCCGCATCGAGGGGCTGCAGCGGGTCGAGCCCGGTACGGTCTTTGCCTCGCTGCCGTTCCGGGTCGGCGAGCAGTACACCGACGAAAAAGGCACCGCGGCGATCCGGGCCCTGTTCGGGCTGGGCCTGTTCAACGACGTCCGCCTGGAGGTCGCGGGCAACGTGCTGGTGGTGGTCGTGGAGGAGCGGCCCACCGTGGCGGGGGTCGATTTCGCCGGCACCCGCGAGTTCGACCGCGACACGCTGGTCAAGGCCCTGCGCGAGATCGGCCTGGCCGAGGGCCGGCCCTACGACCAGGCTCTGGCCGACCGGGCGGCGCAGGAACTCAAGCGGCAGTACATCAGCCGCAGCCTGTATGGCGCCGAGGTGGTGACCACCGTCACGCCCATCGAGCGCAACCGCGTGAACCTCACCTTCACCGTCACCGAAGGCGAGCCCGCGCGCATCCGCGACATCCGCATCGTGGGCAACCAGGCCTTCAGCGACGCCACCCTGCGCGATCTGCTGGAGGTCGATACCGGCGGCTTCCTGAGCTGGTACACCAAGTCCGACCGCTACTCGCGCGTGAAGCTCAACGCCTCCCTGGAGGCGCTGCGCTCGTACTACCTGCAGCGCGGCTTCCTCGAGTTCCGCATCGACAGCACGCAGGTTGCCATCGCGCCCGACAAGCAGGACATCAGCATCACGATCAACATCACCGAAGGCGATCGCTTCGTGGTGAGCGGCGTGCGGCTGGACGGCAACTACCTCGGCCAGGAAGACGAGTTCAAGTCGCTCGTGACCATCCGCCCCGGCGAGCCGTACAACGCCGACCAGGTCGCCGAGACGATCAAGGCGATGACCGACTATTTCGGCAATTTCGGATACGCCTTCGCCCAGGTTGAAGCGCGTCCCGAGATCGACCGCGCCAGCAACCGCGTGCAGCTCGTGCTGGCAGCCGAACCTTCGCGCCGTGCGTACGTGCGGCGCATCAACATCTCGGGCAACGTGCGCACGCGCGACGAGGTGATCCGGCGCGAGTTCCGCCAGCTCGAGTCGAGCTGGTACGACAGCGACCGCATCCGCCGCTCGCGCGACCGCATCGACCGCCTGGGATTTTTCCGCGACATCAACATCGAGACCGTCGAGGTGCCGGGCGCGCCCGACCAGGTCGATCTGAACGTGGCGGTGGTCGAGAAACCCACCGGCAGCCTGCAGTTGACCGCCGGCTTCTCGAGTGCCGAGAAGCTGGGCCTGGGCTTCACCATCCGCCAGGAGAACGCCTTCGGCTCGGGCAACTACCTGAGCCTGGACCTGAACACCAGCAAGTACAACCGCACGGTGGCGTTCACCACCATCGATCCCTACTTCACGGCCGACGGCGTCTCGCGCGCCCTCGAGGCGTACTACCGCCGCTCGCGCCCCTACGAGGACCAGGGGGGCAACTACTCGCTCGCCACCATGGGCGGCGCCCTGCGCTTCGGGGTGCCCTTCACCGAAGTGGACACCGTGTACTTCGGCGTCGGCGTCGAGAGCACCGAGATCGACCCGGGCACCAACATTCCGGCGGCATATCTCGATTACGCCAGCCGTTTCGGCTATCGCAGCACGGCGGTGCCGCTGACGCTGTCCTGGTCCCGCGACGACCGCGACAGCGCGCTGGTGCCTACCCGCGGACGGCTGCAGCGGCTGACCGGCGAACTCGGAGCGCTGGCAGACACCCGCTACTGGCGCACCAGCTACCAGATCCAGCAATACCTGCCGATCGCGCGCGACTACACGCTGGCGTTCAACGGCGAAGTGGGGTGGGGCGACGGGCTGGGCGATCGGCCGTTCCCTGTCTTCAAGAACTTCTATGCCGGCGGCCTCGGCTCGGTGCGCGGTTTCCAGCAGGGCACGCTGGGCCCGCGCGACGTCACCGGCGCCTCCATCGGCGGCGCGAAGAAGCTGGTCCTCAACGGCGAACTGCTCACGCCATTTCCCGGGGCGGGAAGCGACCGCACCTTGCGCCTCTACGGCTTCGCCGACGTCGGCAACGTCTTCGGCGACCGCGACCGCGTCGAGCTCTCCAGCTTGCGCGCCTCGGTGGGCATCGGCCTCGCCTGGATCTCACCGCTGGGCCCGCTGCGCCTGGCTTATGCCCAGCCGGTGCGCACCGAGCCTGGCGATAGAATCCAGAAACTCCAATTCCAGATCGGGACGTCCTTCTAATGCCAAACCTGACCCGTCAGTGGGCTGCCTGCCTGCTGGGCCTGGCCGTGCTGTCCGGCCCCGTGCTCGCACAGGAATTCCGCGTCGGCTTCGTCAACACGGATCGCATCTTCCGCGAGGCCAACACCGCCAAGACGGCGCAAAGCAAGCTCGAGCAGGAGTTCTCGCGCCGCGAAAAGGAACTCAATGAACTGGGGGCAGGGCTCAAGGCCGCGTCCGAGCGCTTCGAGCGCGAGGCCCCCACGCTGGCCGAGAGCCAGCGCATGGCGCGCCAGAAGCAGCTTGTCGATCAGGACCGCGAATTCCAACGCAAGCGTCGCGAGTTCCAGGAAGACCTCAATGCCCGCAAGAGCGAAGAGCTGCAGCAGGTGCTCGATCGCGCCAACCGGGTGGTCAAGCAGGTCGCCGAGCAGGAGAAGTACGACCTGATCATCCAGGAAGCGGTCTACATCAACCCCAAGCACGACATCACCGAGAAGGTGATCAAGGCGCTCAACGCGAGCAAGTGAGGTGGGGCTCGCTCTGGGCGACATCGTCGCGGAGCTCGGCGGCGAACTGCACGGCGACCCGGGCCTGGTGATCGAGGCCCTGGCTCCCCTCGAATCGGCTTCTGCGCAGCAGCTGAGTTTCCTCAGCAACCCTCGCTATCAATCCCAGCTGGCGAGCACCCAGGCGGGCTGCGTCATCGTGGCGCCCACGCAGCGTGCGGCTGCCCAGGCGCGGGGCGCTGCCATCGTGGCGCCCGATCCCTACCTCTATTTCGCCCGTCTCACACGTCTGTGGAAGCGCAAGGTGCTGGGCGCTGGCTTCTCGCCAGGCATTCATCCGAGCGCGGTGGTCGATCCCGGTGCGTTCGTCGATCCACAGGCGCGCATTGGCCCGCTGTGCGTGGTCGAACGTGGCGCACGCATCGGCTCCGGCACCGAGCTGAAGTCGCGCGTGACCGTCAATGAAGACTGCGTCATCGGCGAGCGCTGCATCCTGCACCCCGGCGTGGTGATAGGCGCCGACGGATTCGGGATTGCGCGGCACGAAGGAGCCTGGGAGAAGATCGAGCAGCTCGGTGCGGTGCGCATCGGCAACGACGTCGAGATCGGCGCCAACACCTGCATCGATCGCGGCGCGCTGGCCGACACCGTCATCGAAGACGGGGTGAAGCTCGACAACCTCATCCAGATCGGCCACAACGTGCGCATCGGCCGCCACACGGCCATGGCGGGTTGTGCGGCCGTGGCGGGCAGCGCCACCATCGGCGCCCACTGCACCATCGGCGGGCGCGCCGGCATCCTGGGGCACCTCACCATCGCCGACCACGTGCACATCTCCGCCACCTCCCTGGTGACCCGTTCCATCCACAAGCCGGGCCACTACACCGGCATCTTTCCCCTCGACGAGAATGCCGCCTGGGAAAAGAACGCGGCGACGCTGCGCCACCTCCATGCCCTGCGCGAGCGGGTCAAGGCTCTCGAGAAAAAGCAACCATGATGGACATCCACCAGATCCTCAAACAGCTGCCGCACCGCTATCCCATCCTGCTGGTGGACCGCGTCGTGGCGCTCGAGAAGGGCAAGAGCATCCGCGCGCTGAAGAACGTCACGATCAACGAACCTTTCTTCACGGGGCACTTCCCGCATCGCCCCGTGATGCCGGGCGTGCTGATCCTCGAAGCCATGGCGCAGGCGGCGGCGCTGCTGTCGTTCGCCACGCAGGGCGTCACGCCGGACGACAAGACGGTGTACTACTTCGCCGGCATCGACGGCGCACGTTTCAAGCGGCCTGTCGAGCCGGGCGACCAGCTGGTGATGGACGTCACCCTGGAGCGGGCGAAAGCGGGCATCTACAAGTTCAAGGGAGTGGCCCGGGTGAACGAAGAGGTGGCCTGCGAGGCCGAACTCATGTGCACCATGCGCCGCATCGACTGACGGCATGATCCATTCCACGGCACTCGTCGCCGAAGGCGCGCAGATAGACGCCTCGGTGTCCATCGGCCCCTATTCGGTGATCGGGCCGCACGTGTCGATCGGCGCAGGCACCACCGTGGGTCCGCACTGCGTCATCGAGGGTCACACGACCATCGGCCGCGACAACCGCATCTTCCAGTTCGCGTCGCTGGGCGCGATTCCGCAGGACAAGAAGTACGCCGGCGAACCCTGCGAGCTGGTGATCGGCGACCGCAACACCATCCGCGAGTTCTGCACCTTCAACATCGGCTCCCCCGGCGGCGGCGGCATCACGCGCGTGGGCAACGACAACTGGCTGATGGCGTACGTGCACCTGGCGCACGACTGCATCGTCGGCGACCACACCATCTTCGCCAACAACACGCAGCTTGCCGGCCACGTGGAGGTCGGCGACTGGGTGATCCTGGGCGGCTTCACCGTGGTGCACCAGTTCGTGCGCATCGGAGCGCACGCCATGACCGCCATGTGTTCGCTGCTCTTTGCCGACCAGCCGCCTTTCGTCATGAGCCAGGGCCAGCCCGCGCAGGCCCGCTCCATGAATTTCGAAGGACTGCGCCGCCGCGGCTATTCCCCCGAGCGCATCGCGGCCGTGAAGGCCATGCACAAGGCGCTCTATCGCGACGCACTCACCCTCGCCCAGGCGCAGGAGCACATCCGTGCACTGGCCGACCGCACTCCCGAAGCCCGCACCGAGGTGGCGCTCATGCTCGCCTTCCTCGAGGGCGTTTCCCCCCAGCGCGGCATCGTGCGATGACGCCCGCGCCCTGTGTCGGCATGGTCGCCGGCGAGGTCTCGGGGGACCTGCTCGCCGGGCTCCTGCTCGCCGACATGCGCCAGCGGTGGCCGCAGATGCGCGCCGGCGGCATCGGCGGCCCGCGCATGGCTCGCCAGGGGTTCGAGTGCTGGTGGCCCTACGAGAAGCTTGCGGTACGCGGTTATGTGGAGGTGCTGCGGCACTACCGCGAGATCGTCGGCATCCGGCGCCAGCTGCGAACCCGGCTGCTGTCGGCGCGGCCCGATCTGTTCATCGGCGTCGATGCCCCCGATTTCAACCTCGCGCTCGAAGCAGATCTCAAGGCGGCCGGCATTCGGACGGTGCACTTCGTCTGCCCTTCGATCTGGGCCTGGCGCGCCAAGCGCGTGCACGCGATCCGCCGCAGTGTCGATCACCTGCTGTGCATTTTTCCGTTCGAGCCGGAGCTGCTTGCGCGCAACGGCATCGCAGCCACCTATGTCGGCCACCCGCTCGCGGCCGTCATCCCGCAGGAGCCCGACCGCGCGGCAGCCCGCCGGGCGCTGGGGCTCGCGCCCGACGCGCAGGTGCTGGCGGTGTTGCCGGGCAGCCGCGCCTCGGAAGTGGCGCATCACGCCGAGCCCTTCCTGCGTGCGGCGTTGGCGGTACAGCGCGCCCGACCCAGGCTGCAGGTGGTGGTGCCGGCGCTGCCGGCGCTGCGCCCCGCCATCGAGCGCGCGGCCCGAACGGCGGGGCTTGAACAGGGCTTCACGATCCTGGATGGCCGCTCGCACGAGGCGCTGGCGGCCTGCGACCTCACGCTGATCGCCAGCGGCACCGCCACTCTGGAGGCGGCCCTTTTCAAGCGGCCGATGGTGATCGCCTACCGCATGAACGCCCTCAGCTGGCAGATCATGCGGCGCCAGGCCCTGCAGCCCTGGGTGGGCCTGCCCAACATTCTTCTGCGCGACATGGCGGTGCCCGAACTGTTGCAGCACGACGCCACGCCGCCCAGGTTGGCACAGGCAGTGTTGGACTGGCTGGACGACCCTGCCAGAATGGCGGCCGTCCAGACCCGATTCGATGCGCTGCACCACGAGCTGCGGCGCGACACGGCCCGACTCGCCACCGATGCCATCCAGCAAGTCCTCCACGCCTGAAGCGGCGGCACCCCGCAGCCGCAAGTCCGCCCCCGCCAAAGTCCAGCGCCGGCTGGACTGGGACCCTGTCGGCCTGGTGTGCGGCGTCGATGAAGCGGGCAGGGGGCCGCTGGCGGGGCCGGTCGTTGCGGCCGCAGTCATCCTCGACGACAGCCGGCGCATCCGCGGCCTCGCCGACTCCAAGGTGCTGACTCCGCTGCAGCGCGACCGCCTCTACGACCAGATCCGCGACAAGGCCTTGTGCTGTTCGGTGGCCGAGGCCAGCGTCGAGGAAATCGACAGCCTCAACATCCTGCACGCCACCATGCTCGCGATGAAGCGCGCCGTGGAGGGCCTGCGGCTGCGGCCGGCCAAGGTGCTGGTGGACGGCAACCGCCTGCCCCAGATCGACGTACTGGCCGAGGCGGTGATCGGCGGCGATGCGCTCGTCAAGTCGATCTCGGCGGCGTCGATTTTGGCGAAGGTGCACCGCGACCGCCTCTGCGCGCAGCTGCACGAGGAGTTTCCGCACTACGGCTTCGCCACGCACAAGGGCTACAGCACGCCCGAGCACCTCGAGGCGCTGCGCACGCATGGTGCGTGCCGGCACCACCGGCGCTTCTTCGCACCCGTGGCTGCGGCTCTGGGCCGCCAGCTCGCCGGCGAGATCGACGATCCCGGCAGGCTGGCCGCGTGAGCGATCCGGTGAGCGAGCCTGGCCTCACCCGCATCAGCTCGCGCGACAACGCGTGGCTCAAGCAGCTGCGGCGCCTGGCCCACGAGAGCGGCGCCAGTCGCCGCCTGGGACAGGCCTGGCTGGAAGGCGACCATTTGTGCAGGGCGCTTCGTGCGCGGGGCATCCAGGCCGAGGCCGTAGTTTTTTCCGAAAGTTGCTGGGACCGCGAGCGAGCGTCCGACTGGAGCGACGCGGCGGCGCGGCTGGTCATCGTGCCCGACGCCCTGTTCCAGGGCCTGAGTGCACTCGAGTCTCCGGCCGCGATGGGCTGTGTCATTGCGCTGCCTTCGGCACCGCAGCTGCAGCCGGGCGCCGCCACCGTGGTGCTCGATCGTCTCCAGGACGCCGGAAACGTCGGCGCCATCCTGCGTTGCGCGGCCGCCTTCGGCTTCGGCCAGGTGATCGCGCTCAAGGGCACGGCCGGCCTCTGGTCGCCGAAGGTGCTGCGCGCCGGCATGGGTGCGCACTTCGGCCTGCGGCTTATCGAGGGCGCCGACGCATCCGCCCTGGACGACCTCCGCGTGCCGCTGCTCGCGACGAGCTCGCACCAGGGCGAGCTGCTGCACCGCAGCGCGCTGCCATGGCCTTGCGCGTGGGCCTTCGGGCACGAAGGGCAGGGCGTTGGTGCCGCCCTGGCCGCCCGCGCCGGCGGGCACATGCGGATCGTTCAGCCGGGCGGCGAGGAGTCGCTCAACGTCGCCACAGCGGCCGCCATCTGCCTGCACGCCAGCGCCGCCGCGCTCGAGTCGCGCCAGGGTGGCTCCGTGCCCGCTTGAGGGCACCTGGAGCGGCCGCCGCGCGCCCGCCGCGAAGCTCCCGCGCGCTCGGCCGTCACCTGCCCGAAGGCTATAATCAGCGGCTTTCCCGCAAACCCGTACGCCTAGCGCAGTCGCGACTTATTCCCTGAACAAAAGCAGCTTCGAGCGCGCGCTCGATGCGCGTTTGGGCGTACCCGACATTCATCCGGAGATCCCAGTGCTTTTGTCTCAACAGGCTTCCCAGCCTCCCGCCATCCTGGCGCTCGCAGACGGCACGGTCTTTGTTGGCATTTCGATCGGGGCCCACGGCTCCACCAGCGGTGAGGTGGTGTTCAACACCTCGCTCACCGGCTACCAGGAAATCCTCACCGACCCGAGCTACGCCCGGCAGATCGTGACGCTCACGTATCCGCACATCGGCAACTACGGCGTCAACGAAGAGGACGTCGAAGCCGGCAAGGTCCATGCTGCGGGCCTCATCATCCGCGACCTGCCGCTGGTCGCGTCCAATTTCCGCGAGAGCCTCACGCTTTCGGAGTACCTGCGACGCGAAGGCACCGTCGGCATCTCCGACATCGACACCCGCAAGCTCACGCGCATCCTGCGCACCAAGGGCGCGCAGAACGGCTGCATCCTCGCGCTGCAGCCTGGCCAGGAGGCCTCGCCGGCCGCGATCGAGCAGGCGCTCGCCGAAGCCCGCAAGGCGCCCGCGATGGCCGGCCAGGACCTCGCCAAGGAAGTCTCCAGCCGCGAGTCCTATGAGTGGACCGAAACCGAATGGCAGCTGGGCAGCGGCTACGGCAAGCTCGAGAACCCGCGCTACCACGTCGTCGCCTTCGACTACGGCGTGAAGAAGAACATCCTGCGCATGCTGGCCGAGCGTGGCTGCAAGGTCACCGTCGTGCCCGCGCAGACGCCTGCCGCCGAAGTCCGGAAGCTCAACCCCGACGGTGTCTTCCTCTCCAACGGCCCCGGCGATCCCGAGCCCTGCGACTACGCCATCGAGGCCACCCGCGAACTGATCGAGGACGGCGTGCCCACCTTCGGCATCTGCCTGGGCCACCAGCTGATGGCGCTGGCCTCGGGCGCCAAGACCTTCAAGATGAAGTTCGGCCACCACGGAGCCAACCATCCGGTCAAGGACCTCGACAACGGGCGCGTTTCCATCACCAGCCAGAACCACGGCTTCGCGGTGGACGAAAGCAGCCTGCCGGCAAACCTGCGCCCCACGCACGTGAGCCTGTTCGACGGCACCCTGCAGGGCCTGGCCCGCACCGACAAGCCCGCCTTCTGCTTCCAGGGCCACCCGGAAGCCTCGCCCGGTCCGCACGATATCGACTACCTGTTCGACCGCTTCACGGGCCTGATGGACCAAGCAAAGAAGTAAGCAATGCCCAAGCGCCAAGACATCAAGAGCATCCTCATCATCGGCGCCGGCCCGATCATCATCGGCCAGGCCTGCGAGTTCGACTACTCCGGCGTGCAGGCCTGCAAGGCGCTGCGTGAGGAGGGCTACAAGGTCATCCTGATCAACAGCAACCCCGCCACGATCATGACCGACCCGGCCACGGCCGACGTCACCTACATCGAGCCCATCACCTGGCAGACGGTCGAGAAGATCATCGCCAAGGAGCGGCCCGACGCGATCCTGCCGACCATGGGCGGACAGACGGCGCTGAACTGCGCGCTGGACCTGTGGCGCCACGGCGTGCTGCACAAGTACAAGGTCGAACTGATCGGTGCCACGCCCGAGGCCATCGACAAGGCCGAGGATCGCCAGAAGTTCAAGGAGGCCATGACACGCATCGGGCTGGGCTCCGCGCGTTCGGGCATCGCGCACTCGCTCGACGAGGCCTGGGCAGTGCAGAAGACGGTGGGCTTTCCGGTCGTGATCCGCCCGAGCTTCACGCTCGGCGGCACCGGCGGCGGCATCGCCTACAACCCCGAGGAATTCGAGACCATCTGCAAGCGCGGCCTGGAGGCCTCGCCCACCAACGAACTGCTCATCGAAGAGTCGCTGCTCGGCTGGAAAGAGTACGAGATGGAGGTCGTGCGCGACAAGGCCGACAACTGCATCATCGTCTGCTCCATCGAGAACCTCGATCCGATGGGCGTGCACACGGGCGACTCCATCACCGTCGCGCCGGCCCAGACGCTGACCGACAAGGAATACCAGATCATGCGCAACGCCTCGCTGGCGGTGCTGCGCGAGATCGGCGTCGATACCGGCGGCTCGAACGTGCAGTTCTCGATCAACCCGCAGGACGGGCGCATGATCGTGATCGAGATGAACCCGCGCGTCTCGCGGTCCTCGGCGCTCGCCTCCAAGGCCACCGGATTTCCCATCGCGAAGGTCGCGGCCAAGCTGGCCGTCGGCTACACGCTCGACGAGCTGCGCAACGAGATCACCGGCGGCGCCACGCCCGCGAGCTTCGAGCCCAGCATCGACTACGTCGTCACCAAAATCCCCCGTTTCGCGTTCGAGAAGTTCCCGCAGGCCGACAGCCGCCTGACCACGCAGATGAAGTCGGTGGGCGAGGTCATGGCGATGGGCCGCACCTTCCAGGAGAGCTTTCAGAAGGCGCTGCGCGGCCTCGAGGTCGGCGTCGATGGCATGAATGAAAAGACCCAGGACCGCGAGGTGCTGGAGCGCGAGCTTGGCGAGCCCGGCCCCGAGCGCATCTGGTACGTCGGCGACGCCTTCGCCGCCGGCTGGAGCGTCGAGGAGGTGCACGACCTCACCAAGATCGACAAGTGGTTCCTGGTGCAGATCGAGGAGATCGTCAAGATCGAGCTCGAGCTCGACAAGCTCACCGACACCGCGGGCCAGGGCGCACTCGCCTCACTCGACGCCAAGACGCTGTGCTTTTTGAAGCGCAAGGGCTTCTCCGACCGCCGGCTGGCCAAGCTGCTCAAGACCACCGACAAGGCGGTGCGCGAGCAGCGCAAGGCGCTGGGCGTGCGCCCGGTCTACAAGCGCGTGGACACCTGCGCTGCCGAGTTCGCCACCGACACCGCCTACATGTACTCGACCTACGAGGACGAGTGCGAGGCCGAGCCGACGAACAACAAGAAGATCATGGTGCTCGGCGGCGGCCCGAACCGCATCGGTCAGGGCATCGAATTCGACTACTGCTGCGTCCACGCGGCCCTCGCCCTGCGCGAGGACGGCTACGAGACCATCATGGTCAACTGCAACCCCGAGACCGTCTCGACCGACTACGACACCTCCGACCGCCTGTACTTCGAGCCACTCACGCTCGAAGACGTGCTGGAGATCGTCGATAAGGAAAAGCCGGCCGGCGTCATCGTGCAGTACGGCGGACAGACCCCGCTGAAGCTCGCGCTCGGTCTGGAAGCCGAGGGTGTGCCCATCATCGGCACCAGCCCCGACATGATCGACGCCGCCGAAGACCGCGAGCGGTTCCAGAAGCTGCTGCACGAGCTCGGCCTGCGCCAGCCGCCCAACGCCACGGCCCGCACCGAAGCCGAGGCGCTGGAGAAGGCCGCCGCGCTCGGGTATCCGCTCGTGGTGCGCCCGAGCTACGTACTCGGCGGCCGCGCGATGGAGATCGTGCACGAGCAGCGTGACCTCGAGCGCTACATGCGCGAAGCCGTGAAGGTCTCGCATGACTCGCCGGTGCTGCTGGACCGCTTCCTCAACGACGCCATCGAGTGCGATGTCGATTGCCTGTCCGACGGTCAGCGCACCTTCATCGGCGGCGTGATGGAACACATCGAGCAGGCCGGCGTGCACTCCGGCGATTCGGCCTGTTCGCTGCCCCCGTACTCGCTGTCCAAGGCCACCGTGGACGAGCTCAAGCGCCAGACCGCCGCGATGGCCAAGGCACTGAACGTGGTCGGCCTCATGAACGTGCAGTTCGCGATCCAGGAGATCGACGGCAAGGACGTGATCTACGTGCTGGAGGTCAACCCCCGCGCCTCGCGCACCGTGCCCTACGTGAGCAAGGCCACCGGCATTCCGCTGGCCAAGGTGGCGGCGCGCTGCATGGTGGGCCAGTCGCTCGAGTCGCAGGGCATCCGCGACGAGGTGACGCCGCCGTATTTCAGCGTCAAGGAGGCTGTGTTCCCCTTCGTCAAGTTCCCGGGCGTGGACACCATCCTGGGTCCGGAGATGAAATCCACCGGTGAGGTGATGGGCGTCGGCAAGACCTTCGGGGAAGCTTTCGTCAAGAGCCAGATCGGTGCCGGAACGCGCCTGCCGCTTCCGTTCACGGACGACGGCAAGCCCACCGGCAAGGTGTTCCTCACGGTGAAGAACAGCGACAAGCCGCGCGCGGTGGATGTGGCGCGTCAGCTCGCCGAGATGGGCTTCGAACTGGTCGCCACCAAGGGCACGGCCGCCGCCATCAGCGCGGCGGGCATCGCCTGCCAGAGCGTGAACAAGGTCACCGAAGGCCGCCCGCACGTGGTGGACATGATCAAGAACGATGAGATCGTCATGGTGGTCAACACCGTGGAAGAGCGGCGCAACGCAATCGCCGATTCGCGCGCGATCCGCACCTCCGCACTGCTGGCCCGCGTCACCACCTTCACCACCATCGCCGGCGCCGAGGCGGCGGTCGAGGGCATGAAGGCGATGGAGAACCTGGGCGTGATTTCGGTGCAGGAAATGCATGCGCAGCTGAGCTGAGCTGCGCACGTCACAAGGGCCGAACGCAAGTGTGCGTTGGGCCCTTGCTCCGTCTGAGGCTGAATCAGCGGCCGGCGCTGCGTGGTCGCAGTCGCCGCAATTGCTGCTTGCGACTTCATCTCCCGCTTTGCCGAAGGTCGCGACCGCGCGGACCAGGTCCGGATGTCGATCACCACGTCCTGCGCTGCTTAGGCGGCATGCTCCGGATGCCTGACGCCAACGGTTTCGCCCGGCGGACGGTGTGCCCGATCCTCATCCCCTCACGTCGCATGCGCCGACACCGACACCCCAGCCGCAAGGCCGACCATCCGCTTTGGGCATAATCAGCCTGTACACCGCCGGCTGGCAACTGCCGGCGGTTTCGCTTTTGGATCCAGCAATCTGCAGAGAACATGGCCACCATCCCCATCACCACCCGCGGCGCCGAAAAACTGAAGGCCGAACTCCACCGGCTCAAGACCGTGGACCGCCCCAACGTGATCAACGCGATCTCCGAGGCCCGTGCCCAGGGCGACTTGTCCGAGAACGCCGAATACGACGCCGCCAAGGATCGCCAGGGCTTCATCGAAGGTCGCATCCAGGAAATCGAAGGCAAGCTGGCCGCAGCGCAGGTGATCGATCCCTCCACCCTCGACGCCGCGGGCAAGGTGGTGTTCGGCGCCACCGTCGATCTCGAGGACGAGGACACCGGCGACCACGTGACCTACCAGATCGTCGGCGAGGACGAAGCCGATCTGAAGCTCGGGCTGATCAACGTCTCCAGTCCGATTGCGCGTGCGCTGATCGGCAAGGAAGCGGGCGACAGCGTCGAGGTGCAGGCACCCGGCGGCCTCAAGCATTACGAGATCACCGGCGTGCGCTACGCCTGAGGCGTGCAGTGCAGGGGCGTGAGCGGCTGGCGTTGATGGCGGCTGCCCTCTGGTGGGGCAGTCTCACGACCGTCGGCTTCCTGGTCGTTCCCATGCTTTTCGCGTACCTGCCCAGCCCCGCTCTCGCAGGCGGTACGGCGGCCCGGCTGTTTTCAGCACAGACCTGGGTGACGCTGGCCTGTGGAATGACCTTGCTGCTCGCTGTGCGCCGAGAGGCCGCCGCGCCGCAGGCCTGGGCCGCCGGCGCGGGCGGTGCGCTGCCCCTGGTCGTCGCCGGCCTGCTGCTGGCTTTGCTTATCGAGTTTGCGGTGGCTCCGCGCATCGTTGCGCGGGAAAACCTGCGGCTGTGGCACGGCGTCGGCACGGCCCTGTATGCCCTGCAGTGGCTGTGTGCGGGCGCGGTGCTGTGGAAGCTCGGTGGGCGGCGCGGGCCGCTGCCATAGGCAAGCGTCTCACGTCGGACCTGCCCTCAGCCCAGCCGTCCCTTCTTCACCGACTTCTGCTTGGGCTTGGCTCGCTTGACCTGGCCGCCCGGGGTGAGGCGCTGGTTGCCCAGCACCCGCATCGTCTTGACCTCGGGCCGCTGCCCACCGCGCTTGCTGTACTTGAGGACCTTGAACTCGCGCGGGCCGGGTTTGCGGTCTTCGTCTTCGGCGCGTTCCTTCTTCGGCTTCGGCCGCCACAGCACCAGCAGCTTGCCGATGTGCTGGATGGGGGCGGCATTCAGCTCGTCGGCGAGCTGCTGGTAGATCGCCTCGCGTTGCGCGCGATCGTCGCCGAGCACCCGGATCTTGATGAGCCCGTGTGCATTCAGCGCGGCATCGCACTCCTTCGTGACGGCGGGTGTGAGGCCGTCGTTGCCGATCATGACCACGGGGTCGAGGTGGTGGGCTTCGGCGCGGTGCGCCTTGCGCTCGGCGATGGACAGTTCGATGGCGGACATAAGCCGCCTATTATCGCCACGGCGACCCGGTGCAATCCGGCGAGCCGCTGGCACCCTGAAAGAAGTGATGAAGGTCAAAACCAAAAGCAAGAAGGTCAACAAGGCGTGGCTGAACGATCACGTCAACGACCCCTACGTGAAGCTCGCGCAGCGCGAGGGATACCGTGCCCGCGCTGCCTACAAGCTCAAGGAGATCGATGAGACGCTGGGGCTGATCCGCCCAGGCCAGGTGGTCGTCGATCTCGGCTCCAGCCCGGGCGCCTGGAGCCAGTACGTGCGCCGGGCGCTGGCGCCCCAGGGCGCCGCCGCCGGAGCCCTCGACGGCACGATCATCGCGCTCGACATCCTGCCGATGGAACCCGTCGAAGGTGTGCTCTTCCTGCAGGGCGACTTCCGCGAGCCCGAGGTGCTGCAGCAGCTCGAAGCGCTACTTGCCGGGCGCGCCGTGGATGTGGTCGTGTCGGACATGGCGCCCAACCTGTCCGGGATCGAGTCGGCTGATGGCGCGCGCATCGCGCATCTTGTCGAGCTGGCGGTGGAGTTCTCCGCGGCCCATCTCAAGCCCGGCGGTGCGCTTGTCACCAAGGTCTTCCATGGCAGCGGCTACAGCCAGTTGGTCAAGTTGTTCAAGGAAACTTTCCGTGTCGTGAAACCTCTCAAGCCCAAGGCGTCGCGCGACAAGTCCTCGGAGACTTTCCTCGTAGGCATCGGGCTGAAGTCGGCGGGTTGAGATCGCATTTAGGGTATTCCCCAGGCGCTCGCCGCCTACGAAGCCTGTAGCCATTTCGAATCGAGGGCTGGCTTGAAAGCCCTAGAATGAGCCGCAAGTAGCCCATGAATCCAAGCAAGCAGCAGGGTGGCAAGGTGCCCGAGTACTCTTCCCGGAGACTGAGTTGAACAATCAGTGGTTTTCCAAAGTGGCCGTGTGGTTGGTGATCGCCCTCGTGCTGTTCACCGTTTTCAAGCAGTTCGACACGCGCGGCGCTGCCGGAGCCAACATGATCGGTTATTCGGACTTCCTCGAGGAGGTCAAGAACAACCGCATCAAGAGTGCCGTGATCCAGGAAGGGCCGGGCGGTACCGAGATCGTGGCTGTCACCAACGAGGACCGCAGGGTGCGCACGACCGCCACCTACCTCGACCGCGGTCTCGTCGGCGACCTGATCGCCAACAACGTCAAGTTCGACGTCAAGCCGCGCGAAGAAGGCTCGCTGCTCATGACGCTGCTGGTCAGCTGGGGTCCCATGCTGCTGCTGATCGGCGTCTGGGTGTACTTCATGCGGCAGATGCAAGGCGGCGGCAAGGGCGGTGCCTTCAGCTTCGGCAAGAGCAAGGCACGCATGCTCGACGAGAACAACAACCAGATCACCTTCGCCGACGTCGCGGGCTGTGACGAAGCCAAGGAAGAGGTAAAGGAAGTCGTCGATTTCCTCAAGGACCCGCAGAAGTTCCAGAAGCTCGGCGGGCGCATCCCGCGGGGACTGCTGCTGGTCGGCCCTCCCGGAACGGGCAAGACGCTGCTGGCCAAGGGCATTGCGGGCGAAGCCAAGGTGCCGTTCTTCAGCATCTCCGGTTCGGATTTCGTCGAGATGTTCGTCGGCGTGGGCGCGGCCCGCGTGCGCGACATGTTCGAGAACGCCAAGAAGAATGCGCCCTGCATCATCTTCATCGACGAGATCGACGCTGTCGGCCGCCAGCGCGGCGCTGGGCTCGGCGGCGGCAACGACGAGCGCGAACAGACGCTCAACCAGATGCTGGTCGAGATGGACGGCTTCGAGACCAACCTCGGCGTGATCGTCGTGGCCGCGACCAACCGCCCCGACATCCTCGACGCTGCGTTGCTGCGCCCCGGCCGCTTCGACCGCCAGGTTTATGTGCAGCTGCCGGACATCCGCGGCCGCGAGCAGATCCTGAACGTGCACATGCGCAAGATCCCGATCGGTACCGACGTCAACGCGAGCATCATCGCCCGCGGCACGCCCGGCATGTCCGGCGCCGACCTGGCCAACCTCTGCAATGAAGCCGCCTTGATGGCCGCTCGCCGCAATGCCCGCGTCGTCGAGATGCAGGACTTCGAGAAAGCCAAGGACAAGATCTTCATGGGCCCCGAGCGCAAGAGCATGGTCATGCCCGAGGAAGAGCGCCGCAACACGGCCTACCACGAGGCTGGCCACGCCATCATCGGCAAGCTGCTGCCCAAGTGCGATCCGGTGCACAAGGTCACCATCATCCCGCGCGGCCGGGCGCTCGGCGTGACCATGAGCCTGCCGGCCCAGGACCGCTACAGCTACGACCGCGACTACATGCTCAACCAGATCAGCATGCTGTTCGGCGGGCGTATTGCCGAAGAGGTGTTCATGAACCAGATGACCACCGGCGCCAGCAACGACTTCGAGCGCGCCACGCAGCTCGCCCGTGACATGGTCATGCGCTATGGCATGACCGACGCTCTGGGCCCGATGGTCTATGCCGAGAACGAGGGCGAGGTGTTCCTGGGCCGCTCGGTCACCAAGACCACGAACATGAGCGAGCAGACCATGCAGAAGGTCGATGGCGAAGTGCGCCGCATCATCGACGATCAGTACGCCCTGGCACGCAAGCTGATCGAGGACAACAAGGACAAGATGCACGCGATGGCCAAGGCGCTCCTCGAGTGGGAAACCATCGACGCCGAGCAGATCGACGACATCATGGCCGGCAAGCCGCCGCGCCCCCCGCGCGACTTCACGCCGCGCACGCCGCCTTCGGGCGGTGATTCCGGCGGCGCCCCGGTGGCCGACCCGGCACCGCACGCAGCCTGATTCGCGCCCGCCGCACGACAATTCGCTGCACAAGAGCCCCGGCATGTGACACATGCCGGGGCCTTTTTTCTTTAGAACCGAGGGCATGCAACTTCTGCGCTTGGTGGCCGGCGAACTGCGGGCCGAGATCGTTCCTGAAGTCGGCGGCGCGCTGGCCGGGTTCTGGACCGAAGGCGGTGGACATCGCCGCACGCACTGGCTGCGCCACACGGACGAACAGTCGGTGACTGTGGCCAACCCGCTGGGCATGGCCAGCTTTCCGCTGGTGCCCTTCTGCAACCGCATTCGCAACGGCCGCGCAAGCTTCGAGGGGCGCGAGATCCGGTTTCCTCCGAACCATCCGGCCAAGCCGTCGCCGCATCCGCTGCACGGCATCGGCTGGCAGCGCCCGTGGGTGGTGGACGGCGTCAGCCGGCATGCGGTCGATCTGAGCTTGCAGGTCGATGCCAGCGAGGCCTGGCCCTGGGCCTTCCTCGCGCAGCAACGCTACGAGCTCGACGAGCGCGCGCTGCGCGTCACCATCAGCATCACCAACCAGGACGATGCGGCCATGCCCGCCGGCATCGGGCACCACCCCTACTTTCCGCACACGCCGGGAACGCGGCTGACCAGCCCCGCGGCGGCGATGTGGCGCACCGATGCCGAGGTGATGCCGGTCGCGCTGGACACCGGGGATGTGGTGGACCGGCTGCGGGCCGGCGCTCTGCTGGGCGAGCTCGTGCTGGACAACAATTTCGTGGGTTGGGAGCACTCGGCCCGCATCGACTGGCCCGCCGATGCAAACGGCCCGGTGCGCAGCCTGGTCATGCGCGCCGACGAGGTGTTCGGCTTCTTCGTCGTGTATTCGCCGCATGGTTCGGACCACTTCTGCGCCGAGCCGGTCTCGCAGTGCACCGATTGGCTCAACCTGCTGCCGCGCTTCGGCCATGGGGTATTGGGCGGCGCCCGCCTCACACCGGGCGAGCGGCTGGCGGCGAGCTTCACGCTGATACCTTCGCTGGCGTGAGTCGCGCCGCCTGCCCTCGCGGCGGCAGCGAGAATCGCGGCCATGCATCCACCGAAGCACTCCTGGCAGACCACGCGCTTTCGCATCGAGCTCGCCCAGCCCAGGGTGATGGGGATCGTGAACCTCACCCCCGACTCGTTCTCCGACGGAGGACACCACGCCGAGCCCGCCGCAGCGCTCGCCCGGTGCGAGCGGCTGCTGCAGGACGGCGCCGACATCCTGGACCTCGGTGCCGAATCGACCCGCCCGGGCACGCCGCCGGTGCCGCTCGACGAAGAGCGGCGGAGGCTGCTGCCGGTGCTGCGCGAAGCGCTGCGCCTGGGTGTGCCGATTTCCGTCGATACCTACAAGCCCGAGCTGATGCGGGAGGCCTTGGGGCTGGGCGCCGACATCGTCAACGACATCTGGGCTCTGCGGCGGCCGGGGACGCTCGACATCGTCGCGAGCAGCGGATGCGGCGTGTGCCTGATGCACATGCACGGTGAGCCGCAGACCATGCAGCGCGCGCCGCTGGAGGGCGATCCGCTGCCGCCGGTGCGCGCCCTGCTGCGCGCCGCAACAGCAGACCTGCGCGCGCGCGGTGTCGCGCCCGAGCGCATCGCCTGGGATCCGGGCATCGGTTTCGGCAAGACGCCGGCGCAGAATTTCGCGCTGCTGGCGCGCCAGCACGAGCTGCTGGCGGACGGCCACCCGCTGCTGGTCGGCTGGTCGCGCAAATCGTCGCTGGGCGGCGCCACCGGGCTGGCCGTACAGGAGCGGATGGTGCCCAGTGTGGCCGCCGCCCTGCTGGCCGTGGAGCGGGGCGCCAGCATCGTGCGTGTGCACGATGTCCGTGAGACCGTGGCGGCGCTGCGCGTGCGCGCCGCCGTGCTGGCCCAGCTGACGGCCGAAGCAGGACAATCGGTGTCATGACTCGTCAATTTTTCGGTACGGACGGCATCCGCGGCACCGTCGGCCAGCCTCCCATCACCCCGGACTTCGTTCTGCGCCTGGCGCATGCGGTCGGCCGTGTCCTCAAGCGCAGCGAAGCGCGCCCCACGGTCCTCATCGGCAAGGACACGCGGATCTCGGGCTACATGCTCGAGAGCGCGCTCGAGTCGGGCTTCAACTCCGCCGGCGTGGACGTGGTGCTGCTCGGGCCGCTGCCTACGCCCGGAGTGGCCTATCTCACGCGCGCGCAGCGCGCCAGCCTCGGCGTGGTGATCAGCGCCAGCCACAACCCGTTCGAAGACAACGGCATCAAGTTCTTCAGTGCTCAGGGCGCCAAGTTGTCGGACGCGTGGGAGCAGGACGTCGAGGCCATGCTGGAGCAGCCGCCGGCCTGGTCCGACTCTGCCAACCTGGGCAAGGCCCGGCGCCTCGACGACGCGGCCGGCCGCTACGTCGAGTTCTGCAAGAGCACCTTCGATCCGCACCTCACGCTGCGCGGCATGAAGGTCGTGGTCGATGCGGCGCACGGCGCGGCCTACCAGATCGCACCGCTGGTCTTCCACGAACTCGGCGCCGAGGTGCAATGCATCGGATGCGCGCCCGACGGGCTCAACATCAACCGGGAGGTCGGTGCGACCCACCCCGAGGCACTCGCCCAGGCGGTTCGCGAGCACGGTGCCGATCTCGGCATCGCACTGGACGGTGACGCCGACCGCCTGCAGCTCGTCGATGGCTCGGGCCGCATCTTCAACGGCGACGAACTGCTCTACGTCATGGTGGCGGACCGGCTCGCGCAGGGGGAGGCCGTCGCGGGCGCGGTCGGCACCCTCATGACCAACATGGCGGTCGAGCTCGCGCTGCGCGAGCGCGGGCTGGAGTTCGTACGCGCCAAGGTCGGCGACCGCTATGTGCTCGAGGAACTCCATCGGCGCGGCTGGCTGCTCGGCGGCGAGGGATCGGGGCATCTGCTTGCGCTGGACAAGCACACCACGGGCGACGGCCTCGTGAGCGCGCTGCAGGTCCTCAAGGCCTGTGCGCGCAGCGGCAAGCCGCTGGCCGGCCTGCTGGAGGGCGTGCAGCTGTTCCCGCAGGTGCTGCTGAACGTGCGTTTGAGGCCAGGCCAGGACTGGGCCGCCAGCGCCGGGCTCGCGGACACCCGGCGCAGCGTGGAGGCGCAGCTGGGCACAACGGGGCGCGTCCTCATTCGCCCGAGCGGCACCGAACCGCTGCTGCGCATCATGGTCGAGGCGCCCTCCGAGGCGCTGGCGCAGGACAGCGCCCAGCAACTCGTGCGCGCAGTCCAGGAGGGTTGAAGCGCCGCGCGGGCGCGTCCTCAGGGCGGGCAGGCGGCAAGTTGGTGGAGAACACCGTGGCGCAGGGCCCCATGCGCCTGCTCCATCGCGTCGATCTCGAATAGAACGAACACCGCCAGCAGCACCGCAAGCCCTCCGCCGATCACGGGCCGGAGATCGTCCGTCAGCCCGTCGAATCGGACCCGCTCGGCGTGCCCATCGACGAGCAGGCGCGCGCGCAGCCACTGCAGGCTCTCGCGCGTGATCTGCCCCGGGGGCCAGCCGCAGGCGCTGAGCACTCTGGCGACGGCGCCGACGGTGCCCGAGGCGCCGTAGGCCTGGTCCCAGCCCTGTTGACGATACCGGTCCGCGGCTCCTGCAAGCACCGCCTTCGCGGCTCCTTCAGCGCGGTCGAAGGCTGCGTCGGTGAACGCGCCCGTGGGGAAGTACTGCTGCGACCAGGACACGCTGCCCACGCGCAGGCTGTCGGTCAGCGCCGCCTCGAACCCCTTTCCGAGGATCAGTTCAGTGGACCGGCCGCCGATATCGACCACCAGGCGGCGCTCGTCCGACTTCGGCAGCAGGTGCGCGACCCCGGCATAGATCAGCCTGGCCTCTTCGCGACCGTCGAGCACCTCGATGGGAAAGCCGAGCACCTCGCGCGCCCGCGCCAGGAACTCGTCGCGGTTGCGTGCCTCGCGCAGGGTTTGCGTAGCCACGGCACGCACGCGCACCTGCGGAAATTCCTGCAGCCGTTCGGCAAAGCACGCCAGGCACTCCAAGCCGCGCTGCATGGCCGGCTGCGTGAGCCGCCGGGCGGAGTCGAGCCCGCCGCCCAGCCGGACCGTTTCCTTGGCGTACGCGACGCGTTCGATGAGGCCGCGTTCACTGCGGCCGATCTCGAGCCGGAAGCTGTTCGAGCCGAGGTCGATCGCAACGAGGTGCATTCGGTCGTCCATACGCGGTCCAGGTCAGCACGGTCGGGAGGGCAGGGCAGGGCAGGGTAGGCAGCGGCAGTGACAAGGTCGTGACAACCGCATGACGAGATCTGCCGTGCTGGGGCGTGCGTCAAGGACTGTCACATGACTGTCATTCAAGCCCCCTACAGTCCGCCGCATCCCTCCCAACCAACCCTCTTTTGTGGAGCAAGCATGAACCTGAGCTACAAGACCGCCGTCCTCGGCGCAGCCGCATTCTCGATCGCCAGTTTTGCCTCGGCCCAGGAAGTGACCGGCGCCGGCGCCAGCTTCCCGGCTCCGCTGTATTCCAAGTGGGCGGCCGAGTACAACAAGGCCACCGGCGTCAAGGTCAACTACCAGTCGGTCGGCTCCGGTGCCGGCATCCGGCAGATCGATGCCAAGACCGTCGCCTTCGGTGCCTCGGACATGCCGCTCAAGGACGAAGAGCTCGAGAAAAAGGGCCAGGTGCAGTTCCCCACTGTCATCGGCGGCGTGGTGCCGGTGATCAACGTGAAGGGCATCCAGCCCGGCCAGCTCAAGCTGAACGGCCAGGTGCTCGGCGATATCTTCCTGGGCAAGATCAAGAAGTGGGACGACCCCGCCATCAAGGCATTGAACCCCGGCCTGCCTCTGCCCGACGCCACCATCGCGCCGGTGCGCCGCGCCGACGGCTCGGGCACCACCTTCATCTTCACGAACTACCTGTCCAAGGTGAACCCCGAGTGGAAAGAAAAAGTGGGTGAGGGCACGGCCGTCAACTGGCCGGCGGGCGCAGGCGGGAAGGGCAACGAAGGCGTCGCCGCTTTCGTCGGGCGCCTGCCCAACTCGATCGGCTATGTCGAGTACGCGTACGTCAAGCAGAACAAGATGAACTACGCGCAGGTGCAGAACGCCAACGGCCAGTTCGTCAATCCCGAAGACGCGAGCTTCAAGGCCGCGGCCGCCGGTGCCGACTGGAGCAAGAGCTTCTATCAGATCCTGACCAATCAGCCTGGTGCGCAGTCCTGGCCGATCACCGGCGCGACCTTCATCCTGATGCACAAGCAGCAGGACAAGCCCGAGCAGGCCGCCGAGGCGCTGAAGTTCTTCGACTGGGCCTACAAGAACGGGGACAAGACCGCCGAGGACCTCGACTACGTGCCCATGCCCGACGCGGTGAAGCAGCAGGTGCGCAAGCTCTGGTCGAACCAGATCAAGGACGGCTCCGGCAAGTCGGTCGCGCAGCTCTGATCCACACGGCGCCATCTCACCCGCTCCGGTCGAACCCTTACGAGCCGCCGCATGTCCACTAGACTCCCGGCCCATGAGGCTTCTTTCGACCTGAGCGCGCCCGTGCAGATGGACCGTACAACCTTTCCACCGGCCGGCAGGCCGGCCCGCGGTGGTGCCATCGCGGACCGGCTGTTCGGCTGGATGGCGGCGGCAGCCGCCTTTTTCACGCTGAGCGCCCTGGTGGCGATCATGCTGTCCCTCGTGATCGGCGCCTGGCCTGCCATCGAGAAATACGGGCTTGGTTTCCTGACCAGCAGCGTCTGGGACCCGGTGACCGAAGAGTTCGGCGGCCTGGTGATGATCTACGGCACGCTGGCCACCTCGGCCATCGCCTTGCTGATCGCCGTGCCGGTGAGTTTCGGCATTGCGCTCTTTCTCACCGAGCTGTCGCCGAAGTGGCTCAAGCGTCCGCTCGGCACGGCCATCGAACTGCTGGCCGCGGTGCCGTCCATCGTCTATGGCATGTGGGGCCTGCTGGTGTTCGGGCCGCTGCTCGCGCAGTACGTGCAGCAGCCGCTGCAGGCGCTGTTCGGCGACGTGCCGTATCTCGGTGCGCTGTTCTCCGGGCCGCCGGTGGGTATCGGCGTGCTCGCTGCCGGCATCATCCTCGCGATCATGATCATCCCGTTCATCGCGGCGGTCATGCGCGATGTCTTCGAGGTGACGCCGCACATGCTCAAGGAGTCCGCCTACGCGTTGGGCTCCACCACCTGGGAGGTGACGTTCAAGGTCGTGCTGCCCTACACCAAGAGCGGCGTCATCGGCGGCATCATGCTCGGCCTGGGCCGGGCCCTCGGGGAGACGATGGCTGTGACCTTCATCATCGGCAACTTCAACCAGCTCGATACCTTGAGCCTGTTCGCGCCGGCCAACAGCATCACCTCGGCGCTTGCCAACGAATTCGCCGAGGCGACCACCGGCCTGCACCAAGCCGCGCTCATCTACCTGGGCCTGGTGCTGTTCTTCATCACCTTCATCGTGCTCGCGCTGTCCAAGCTGCTGCTGTCGCGGTTGCGCAAACACGAGGGACGCAAATCATGAGCAGCAGCGCCGTGCAATCCCTGACGAACGCCGAGCGCGTCCGGCGCAACAAGTTCGCGCGCCGCAAGCGCATGAACTATGTGGCTTTGACCCTGTCCCTGTCGGCCATGGCGTTCGGCGTTTTCTGGCTGCTGTGGATTCTTTTCGAAACGGCGCGGCTCGGCTTTGCCGGGCTCACGTGGGCCGTGCTGACCGAGATGACGCCGGCTCCCAACGAGCCCGGCGGCTTGGCCAACGCCATCCTCGGCTCGGCGATGATGGTCTCCGCGGCGACCTTCATCGCCACACCCATCGGCATCATGGCCGGCGTCTACCTGGTCGAGTACGGCAGCCGGGGCTGGCTCGGTCGGGTGACGCGCTTCGTCAACGACATCCTGCTGTCGGCGCCGTCCATCGTGATCGGCCTCTTCGTCTATGCCGTGGTGGTGGCGCGCTTCAAGCAGTTCTCCGGCTGGGCCGGAGTGGCCGCGCTCGCGCTCATCGTCATTCCGGTCGTGATCCGCACCACCGACAACATGCTGGCGCTGGTGCCTTCGGCATTGCGCGAGGCGGCCTATGCGCTGGGTGCGCCGAAGTGGAAGGTGATCACCCTCATCACCTTGCGCGCGGCGCGGGCCGGCGTGGTCACCGGCGTGCTGCTGGCGGTCGCGCGCATTGCGGGCGAGACGGCGCCGCTGCTGTTCACCGCCCTGAACAACCAGTTCTTCACCGCCAGCCTGTCCGAGCCCATGGCCAGCCTGCCGGTGACCATCTTCAAGTTCGCCCTGAGCCCGTACGAGAACTGGCAGCAGCTGGCGTGGGCGGGTGTCGCGCTCATCACGCTCGCGGTGCTGGGCCTGAACATCCTCGCTCGCGTGCTGACGCGCAACAAGCTGTGAACACCACCACCATGAACACCACCCATGCGCCGAAGCTCGCGGTGCGCGACCTCAACTTCTACTACGGCAGCTTCCATGCCCTCAAGGGCATCAACCTGGACATCCCCGAAAAGAAGGTCACCGCCTTCATCGGGCCGTCCGGCTGCGGCAAATCCACCCTGCTGCGCACCTTCAACCGCATGTACGAGCTCTACCCCGAGCAGCGCGCGGAGGGCGAGATCGTGCTGGACGGAGAGAACCTCCTGACCTCGCGCCAGGACGTCGCCCTGATCCGCGCCAAGATCGGCATGGTCTTTCAGAAGCCCACGCCCTTCCCCATGTCGATCTACGACAACATCGCCTTCGGCGTGCGGCTGTTCGAGAACCTCGGCAGCAGCGACATGGACGAGCGCGTCGAGTGGGCGCTGCGCAAGGCGGCGCTGTGGGACGAGGTGAAGGACAAGATCGACCAGAGCGGCGCCGGCCTCTCGGGCGGGCAGCAGCAGCGCCTGTGCATCGCGCGCGGCATCGCCATCAAGCCCGAGGTGCTGCTGCTCGACGAGCCGTGTTCCGCGCTCGACCCGATCTCCACCGCCAAGATCGAAGAGCTCATCGCGGAGCTGAAGAACGACTACACGGTGGTGATAGTCACCCACAACATGCAACAGGCCGCACGTTGCAGCGACTACACGGCCTACATGTATCTGGGCGACCTCGTCGAAGTGGGCGAAACCGAGCAGATCTTTTTCAAGCCCAAGCGCAAGGAAACCGAGGACTACATCACCGGCCGCTTCGGCTGACCGGTTCGGGGACACACAAGGAGCACGCAGATGCCAGACAAGCACATCTCAGCCCAGTTCGACAGCGAACTGAACAGCGTTTCGTCGCGCGTGATGGAACTCGGCGGACTGGTGGAATCGCAGATCCACCAGGCGATCTACGCGCTGTCCCACTTCAGCACCGAAGCGGCCGACCAGGTGATGGAGATCGAAGGGCGCGTGAACGGCATGGAAGTCGAGATCGATCGCGACCTCGCCTCCATCATCGGGCGGCGCCAGCCCACCGCGCGCGACCTGCGGCTGCTGCTGGCGATTTCCAAGACCACCGCCAACCTCGAACGGGTGGGGGACGAGGCGACCAAGATCGCCCGCATGGTCAAGTCCATCGTCGAGAGCGGCTCGGCCCGGGCGCTCCCCACCTCCGACCTGCGCACGGCTGCCGACCTGGCCGCCGGCCTGCTGCGCAAGGCGCTCGACTCGTTCGCCCGGCTGGACACGCAGGCGGCCGTCTCCATCCTCAAGGAAGACAACCTCATCGACGAGGAGTTCGACGGCTTCGTGCGCAAGCTCATCACCTACATGATGGAAGATCCGCGCACGATTTCCGCCAGCCTGGACCTGCTGTTCCTGGCCAAGGCCATCGAGCGCATCGGCGACCACGCCAAGAACGTCGCCGAGCTGATCATCTACGTGGTCAAGGGCGCCGACGTGCGCCACTTCTCCATGGAGCAGATCGAGTCCGCCGTCAAATGAATGCCCTGAACGGGACCTACGATCCAGCATGAAACCCCGTGTCCTGATCGTCGAGGACGAGCCGCACATCGCCGAGCTGATCGCGGTCAACCTGCGCCACAACGGCTTCGCGCCCACCTGGAGCGAAGACGGCCTTTCGGCACAGCGCGAGCTCGACGCGGTGCTGCCCGACGTGATCCTGCTCGACTGGATGCTGCCCGGGCAGAGCGGCGTGCAGCTGGCGCGCAAGTGGCGCGCCGACACGCGCACCAAGGCTGTTCCCATCCTCATGCTCACGGCACGCGGCGACGAGCGCGACAAGGTGGGCGGTCTCGATGCCGGGGCCGACGACTACATCACCAAACCCTTTTCCACCCAGGAACTGCTGGCGCGCATCCGGGCCGTGCTGCGCCGGCGCGTACCGCAGCAGTCGAGCGAGCCGGTGCGGGTGGGCGAACTCACGCTCGATCCATCGACCCGTCGTGTCGCCTTCAAGGGGCAGCCCCTCAAGTTCGGGCCCACCGAGTTCAAGCTGCTGCACTACCTCATGGCGCATCCGGAGCGGGTACATAGCCGGGCGCAGTTGCTGGACAAGGTCTGGGGCGACCACGTCTTCATCGAGGAGCGCACGGTGGACGTGCACGTCAAGCGCCTGCGTGAGGCGCTGGGCCCGGCCAGCGCGATGGTCGAGACGGTGCGCGGTGCCGGCTACCGGCTGGCGGCCCCCCTGCCGTCGATGCCGGCCTGATCGATGCTCTGGCGCATCGCCAGCTTTCTGCTGCTGGTGGCTGCGGGCGCCTTGCTCGGGGCCGCCGCCGCGCGCACCTGGGGCGCCGCTGCGGGTGCGGCGCTGGCGGCGCTGGCATGGTTCGTCGCCGATCTGTTGCGGGGGCTGCGCGTGCTGCGCTGGCTGCGCCGCCCCGATACCGCCACGGCGCCGCGCATGGCGGGCCTCTGGGGCGAGGTGGCCGACCGGGCCCGGCGGGCGCTGCGCGCGCGCGAGCAGCAGACGGCCCAGGCCGAGGCGCGGCTGCAGGAGTTCCTCGCCGCGATCCAGGCCTCACCCAACGGGGTCATGCTGCTCAACCCCACGGGCCACATCGAGTGGTGCAACCAGACCGCGGCCAGCCACCTGGGCATCGATCCCGCGCGGGACCTGATGCAGCAGGTGGGCAACCTGCTGCGCGATCCGGCCTTCGCCGCCTACTACGCGGGTGGCGACTTCACCCGGGACGTGGTCATCTCCGGGCGCGGCAGCACGCCCTTGCGGCCGAGCCGCATCTCGATCCGGCTGCACCCGTACGGCGAAGGGCGCAAGCTGCTGCTGTCGCGCGACGTCACCGCCCTGGAGCAGGCCGAAACCATGCGGCGCGACTTCGTGGCCAACGTCTCGCACGAGATTCGCACGCCGCTCACCGTGCTGGGCGGCTTCGTCGAAACCCTGCAGACCCTGCCGCTGGAGGCCGACGAGCGCGGCCGCTACCTCGCCCTCATGGCGCAGCAGGCGCAGCGCATGCAGTCGCTGGTGAACGACCTGCTGACCCTGTCGCGCCTCGAGGGCAGTCCCTCGCCGGGCGTCGGCGAGTGGGTTCCGGTCGATAGCCTGACGGCCCAGTGCGAGAGCGACGCCCGGGCCTTGTCCGAGCTCCTGGGCAAGCAGCACCTCCTGGAGTTCGAGAGCGTTCCCGAGCTGGCTGTCGCCGGTGCGCAGGGCGAGCTGCACAGCGCGCTGTCGAATCTCGTCACGAACGCCGTGCGCTACACGCCCGCCGGCCAGGGCATCCGGGTGCGCTGGCGTGTGCTGGACACCGGCGAGGCCGAGTGCAGCGTGCACGACAGCGGTCCCGGGATTGCGCCGGAGCACCTGCCGCGGCTCACCGAGCGCTTCTATCGCATCGACCGCAGCCGCTCGCGCGACACTGGTGGCACCGGGCTGGGCCTGGCGATCGTCAAGCACGTGGTGCAGCGCCATGGCGGCGAGTTGCGCATCGCCAGTACGCCGGGGGCGGGTTCGACCTTCACCATCGTGCTGCCCGCGCATCGCGTGCGGCAGGGCCTGGCCGTAGAGGCCCACTGATCGGTGCCCACGGGTAGTGATGCCGGCCCGTGCGCGGAGGCGCTCAGCCTGCCCGTCGCTGCGCCCGCGCGGCCCGCGCCAGCAGCAGCAGGAAGGTGGCCGAGGTCAGCACCAGGGCGACGCCGCCGGCGGCCCAGAACGCCACCGGCGAGCGCAGCGGCTGCATCAGCCCCGGCACGCCGACATACGCCAGCACGTAGCCCCCGCCGAGGCCCACTCCCCACAACAGCAGCGAGTACACCACCAGCGCCGCCGCCGCGATGCCGAAGCTGCGCAGGATGAAGACGCACACCGCCTGCGTGGCGTCGGCCACGTGGTAGGCAGCGACCCAGGGCAAGAGGGCGGCGGCGAGCAGCACCACCTGCGGATTGGGGCCCGAGAACAGGCGTGCCAGCGGCTGCTGGAGCACCAGCAGCAGCGCGGCGCTGCAGAGGGCCAGGCCGACGGCCAGCTGCAGCCCGAGCCGCAGCGCCTGCCGCGCCGCGCGCCCGTCGCCCGCGCCCAGCCAATAGCTCACCCGCGCGCTGGCGGCGATGCCCAGCGACAGCGGGACCATGTAGAGCAGGCCCGTGAGGCTCGCGGCCACCTGGTGGCTCGCCGCCGCCACCGTGCCCTGGCGCGCGATGAAGAGGGCCATCAGGGTGAACGAGGTCACCTCCACCATGATCGCGAGCCCGGTGGGAACGCCCAGCCGTGCGAAGGCGCGCTGCGCCTGCCAGTCGGGCCGCTCGGGGCGCCGCCAGAGCGCGAAGGGGCGGTAGATGGCCGCGCCGCGCAGCATCACCACGGCAATCACCAGCATCAGGTAGCTGACCACCAGCGTGGCCCAGGCCGCGCCGGCCAGTCCGAGCGAGGGCAGCCCGGCGCCGCCGAAGACGAACCAGATCGACAGCGGCACCTTGGCCGCGAGCGAGCCGATCTGTACCCAGGTGACGAGCAGCGGCTTGCCCAGGCTCTGGTTGAGGGTGCTGAAAAGACGGAACGCCAGCGCCGCCGGCAGCGCGAAGGCCAGGATGGCCAGGTAGCGACGCACCTCGTCCTGCAGCTGCGGCGGCACGTCCGTGGCGCGCAGCAGTGGACCGGGAAAGAGCAGGGCCAGCATGCCCAGCACGGTGGTGGCCAGCGCCATGTAGAGCGACTGGCGCACCGAGCGGCCGAGTTCCTCGTGGCGCCCCGCGCCGCGCAGGTGCGCCCAGATCGGCAACTGCGCCTGCAGCACGCCCATGAGGCCGACGAACACGCTGATGTACACCGCCGACCCCACGGAAAGCCCGGCCAGGGCCTCGCTGGAGAAGCGGCCGGCCACGAAGGTGTCGGTCAGGCCGAACGCCATCACCGCCACCTGGCCGACCAGCACCGTGCCGGCGTGCCGCGCAATGAGGCGGACCTCGGACTGCCGCGTCGCCATCAGCGCAGGCGGCGGTAGACGCGCAGGGTGTCGCGCGCGTCGGTAGGACGGCGCACGGTCGCCGCGAGCAGCCACTCGTCCATGCGCAGCGGCTCGAGCTCGGCGCCGGCCAGTTCGGCTGCGAGGACGCGCCAGCGGCAAGGGGCTTCGGCGGGCGCCTGCGCAGTTTCGCTAGCCGGGTTGCGCAGCGTGAGGCGGCCGTGATAGTGCAGCGCCGCCACCTGTCCGCGCGTCAGCCCGATCACTTCGACGCAACCGGGATCGGGGCCGATCGTGCGCAACACGCCCTGGACCGAGGGAACGTAGCTGCGCGCATAGTCGAGCACCGGCAACCAGAGCGTCATCACCAGCAGCCAGCACCAGGCGGCACCGCCGGCCGGCAGCACCAGGCTTTTCCAGATGGCCGAGCGGTGCCTGCCCACGCGCCAGCGCACCAGGGCGGCCCAGCCCAGCGTCCCGGCCAGGGCGACCGCGAAGGCGAAGAGCGAAAAACTCGGTTCGAACCCGGGCGCGAGCTTGTAGACGTTCAATGCCGGCTTGGGCGGAATGCCGGTTTGCAGCGAGATCCAGACCACCCAGATCACCAGGCCGCAGCCGGTGAAGAAAAGCAGCGTGAACCAGTCGATCAGCGCGGACACCGTGCGGCGCAGCGTCGGCAGGGCGAACGCGGCGAGCGCCGCGAGCGCGGGCAGGCCGAGCAGGAGCGCCCGGTCGCTCGCGCGCGTGGCCAGCGCCGCCACCAGCGCCAGCGCAACGAAGCTCAACGGAAGCGCAACATGGCGGCTCCCCAGACGAAGGCGCCAGCGCCACACCGTCCAGGCCGCCAGCGGCCAGGCCGGCCAGGTGAACCACAGCACGAGCCGCAGGAAGCTGACCCAGTCGCGTGCGGGTCCGGTCAGGTTCCAGACCCACAACCCGAGCGCCGCCGCCAGTACGCCGACCGCCACCGCCACCGCCAGCACCGCGAGCGCCGCCCAGCGTGAGGTGGCCTCCTCGTGCGCGCCGCCGCCGTCCACGGCCAGCGCGAGCGCACCGCCGAGGCCGAACAGCACGGCCAGCGTGGGCGCACCGCTCAAGGAGAGCCCGGCCAGCCCCAGCACCACCGCAATGGCAGGCCAGAGCCTGCGCCCAGGCAGGGCGGCGAGACCGTAGAACGCGAGGCTGGTGAACCCGAGCTGCGCGAGCGCGGGCGTGGTCTCGTGTGAAAGCTGGGCCAGCCCGAGGCAGGCGAGCAGGGCCAGGAGGCTGCCGTCCGCCATGGCGCGCGCGTAGTCCACCGGCCGCGCCTCACCGCCGAAGGCAAAGGCGACGGGCTGCGCCTGCGGCCGGCGCGCGAGGTGGTAGACGCCCCACCAGGTGGCCGCCAGCGTGAGCACCAGCAGGGCGACGAAAGGCAGCCGCGCAGCCAGGTCGGCCGGCACCCAGTCGGGCGTCCAGCGGATCGCCCAGGCGCCCAGCCAGTAGGGCAGCAGGGCGCCGAAGTCGGGCGCTTGCCCGAGCATCCGTGGCTGCCACCAGTCGCTGGAGCCGCGAGCCAGCTCGAACATGTAGCCGAAGGCCGTCATGTCCTGCGTCTTCCACGGCTCGCGCCCGACGAAGCCCGCCAGCACATAGGCGGTGCACAGCAGCAGCAGCCCGAGGCGGGGCAGCGGCCGCACGGCGCCCTGGGCGACGATGGCGGGGGTGGGGTGATTCACGCGGGCGATTATGGGTGGCAGGAAAAAGGGCAGCGCGGTTGCCCGGGCTGCCCTTCTCGAAGACGGTTTCGGCGGATGTTTCCTGCCGGATCTCCGTCCTGCTGGTGCCTGCTTACTGCTTGGCGGCGTTCTTGCCGAAGCGGTTGCGGAACTTCTCGACGCGCCCGCCCATGGTATCGACGGACTTTTGCGTGCCGGTGTAGAACGGGTGCGACTCGCTGGAGGTGTCCAGCTTGTACAGCGGGTACTGCTTGCCCTCGAAGGTCTCGGTCTCGCGGGTGTTGACGCACGAGCGGGTCACGAACCTGAAACCGTTGGAGAGGTCCACGAAGAGCACTTCGCGGTAGTTGGGGTGGATGCCTTCTTGCATGATCTTTCCTTGGGGGCTGGTGCGGGAGCCGGTCCGGCAGGTTGCGGGCTACTTTCCGCGGAAAACCGGCGATTATAAGCGGGGCAAAAGCTCAGCCGCCGCGGCGCATCATGTCGAAGAACTCGACGTTGGTCTTGGTCGCCTTCATCGACTTGAGCACCATTTCCATGGCCTCGATCTCGTCCATGTTGTACATGAACTGGCGCAGGATCCGGGTCTTCTGCAGGATCTCGGGGGCGAGCAGCAGCTCCTCGCGTCGCGTGCCGCTGCGATTGAGCTGGATCGAAGGAAACACGCGCTTCTCGTAGAGGCGGCGGTCCAGGTGCAGTTCGCAGTTGCCGGTGCCCTTGAACTCTTCGAAGATGACTTCGTCCATGCGGCTGCCGGTATCGATCAGGGCGGTGGCAATGATGGTGAGCGAGCCGCCTTCCTCGACGTTGCGGGCGGCGCCCAGGAAACGCTTGGGCCGTTGCAGCGCGTTGGAATCCACGCCGCCGGTCAGCACCTTGCCCGAGGAGGGCACCACGTTGTTGTAGGCGCGGGCGAGGCGCGTGATGGAGTCGAGCAGGATGACGACGTCCTTCTTCAGCTCGACCAGGCGCTTGGCGCGCTCGATCACCATCTCGGCGACGTGCACGTGGCGGGCGGCAGGCTCGTCGAAGGTGGAGGCGATCACTTCGGCCTTCACCGAGCGCTGCATGTCGGTCACTTCCTCGGGCCGCTCATCGACCAGCAGCACCATCATGTAGCTGTCCGGGTAGTTGGCGGAGATGGCGTGCGCGATGTGCTGCATCATCACCGTCTTGCCGCTCTTGGGCGGCGCCACGATCAGCGCGCGCTGGCCCTTGCCGATCGGGGCAATGATGTCGATCACGCGCCCCGTGATGTTCTCCTCGCCCTTGAGGGCATCACGCTCGAGCTTCATCTGCTCACGCGGGAACAGCGGCGTGAGGTTCTCGAACATGATCTTGTGCTTGTTGTCCTCCGGCGCACGGCCGTTGACCTTGTCGAGCTTGGTCAGCGCGAAATACCGCTCGCCGTCCTTGGGCGTGCGCACCTCGCCCTCGATCATGTCGCCGGTGTGCAGGTTGAAGCGCCGCACCTGGCTGGGGGAGATGTAGATGTCGTCGGTGCTCGCGGTGTAGCTGGTGTCCGGGCTGCGCAGGAATCCGAAGCCGTCGGGCAGGATCTCCAGCACGCCATCGGCAAAGACCTGTTCGCCGGCGCGGGCGCGCTTCTTGATGATGGCGAACATCAACTCCTGCTTGCGCATGCGCCCGGTGTTCTCAATTTCCAGCTCTTCGGCCTGCTTGAGGACTTCGGAAACGTGCAGCGCCTTGAGTTCGTTTAAGTGCATGGCGTGGGACTCGCGATGACACCCCTTGCGGAGTTCTTGTGGGATGGACGGGGAGGGTTCGCAAGCGAGGCGAGCAGTGTGCCTCGCGAACCGGGAGCTCGATCTGGGCGCCGTGCGGGCGACCAGTGAATGAGGGGCATTATAAGGACGAAAAAAAGGGCCCCAGAGGCCCTTTTCCGGTTGTGCTTGCGGGTTTACGCCGAGGCGCCCGCACGCCGCCGAAGGCGCTCAGGCCAGTTGCTGGTCGATGAAGGCCGTGAGCTGCGCCTTGCTCATGGCGCCCACCTTGGTGGCGGCCAGCTGGCCGTCCTTGAACAACATCAGGGTGGGAATGCCGCGGATGCCGAACTTGGCGGGGATGTCGCGGTTCTCGTCGACGTTCATCTTGGCGACCACCAGCTTGTCGCGGTAGGCGGTGGAGACTTCGTCGAGGATGGGCGCGATCATCTTGCACGGGCCACACCACTCGGCCCAATAGTCCACCAGCACGGGCTTGTCCGACTTGAGGACGTCGGATTCAAAGGAACTGTCGGAGATGTGCTTGATCAGGTCGCTGGCCATGATGAATTCCTGGGTGCTGCGGCAATGCCGCGTACGGGTACAGTTGCGGCCATTGTGACAGAAACGACGCCTTTCCTGCGGCCGCGCAGGTGCCCGCGGCTGCTATGGATGTGATAGCGGCGGGCGACACATCCCCGGGTCCTCTGGCCGCTTTGCTGCTGCGGCTGCACGAGCTGATCGGCGCACGCGGCGTGCACCCGGCGCGCGCCGTGGTGCTCGTGCCCTACGCCCAGCTGATGGCCTCGGCGCGCACGGCCTGGGCAGCGCTCGTGCCCGACGGCTTCGCGCCGCGCTTCGAAACCACCCTCAACCTCGCCGCGCGTTCAGGCTTCCACGGCGGCGTCGAAGACCTGGCGTTCGAGCGTGGCCTCGACCTGCTTGCGGCGCGCCACTGGCTCGAACGCGCGGGGCTCGCGCGCCTGGCTGCCGTGCTTGCGCCGCGTGTGGTCGATGCTGCCTGGCAGGTCGCCGCCCAGGCCGCCGCCGTGCATCCCGAAGCGCGCGCTGCCTGGGCCGAGCGCGCGCAGGCGGTGGCGAGCAGTGGCCTCGACCATCCCGTGCTCGCCATGGAGGCCGCCGTGGCGCGCATCGCGATCGCGTGGGCCGCAGCCTCGTCCTACGCCACCGACGCGCTGCTCGCAGGGCCGCTGCTGCACGACGTCGATCTGCTGGTGGTGATCGAGGGCCTGCAGCCCGACCCTGTGACGCGGGCCGTGGCCGCACGCGCCGGCCCGCGCGCCGTGACGTGGAGCCTGGACGACTCCGAGAGCGAAGTTGCACCGGGCGAGATCGTGTTGCACCACGCCGCCGATCCCGCCGACGAAGCCGAAATCGCCGCCGCGTGCGTGCTGCGCCACCTCGAGGCACGCCGCGCGCCGGTGGCGCTCGCTGCGATCGATCGCGTGCTCACGCGACGGGTGCGCGCGATGCTCGTGGCGCGGGGCGTCGTGCTGCGCGACGAGACCGGCTGGAAGCTCTCGACCACCCGCGCGGCGGCGCGGGTGATGGCGCTGCTTTCGGCCTGCGCCTGGGATGCGGGCAGCGACGCGGTGATCGATTGGCTCAAGAACACGCCGGCCGCCGCGCCTGCCACCGTGCAGGCGCTGGAGCGCCGCGTGCGCCGCGCGGGTCTTCGCAGCTGGTCTGCGGTGACCCCGGCGCGGCTGGGCGGCGAGCCGGGTGGCTGGAGCGCACTCATCGAGCAGGCCAACGGCTGGCGCGAACGCATGCGCCAGCCGCGGCCGCTGGCGGGCTGGCTGGATACGCTGCGCGATCTGCTGCAGACCGTGCAGCTGTGGGATCTGCTGGAAGCCGACAGCGCCGGGGCACAGCTGGTCAGCGAACTCGGACTTTCCGAAGACCCTGCCTTGCGTCCGTGGGCCCAGTGGCCGCAGGCGCAGCGGCGCATGGGGCTTGCCGAGTTCACCGGCTGGGTCAACGAGACGCTGGAGGCGGGCAGCTTCCTGCCGGACCGCGGCGGTCAGGAGGAGGTGGTGGTGCTGCCCTTCAGTCAGTTGCTGGGTCGCCGCTTCGCGGCCCTGGTGGTGCCCGGTTGCGACGAAGTGCGGCTCGACGCCGCGCCCGAGCCTCCGGGAGACTGGACCACTGCGCAGCGCGAAGCGCTCGGCCTGCCGCAACGCGAGCAGCTGGCGCGTGCGGTGCGCGGGGGCTGGCGCCATGCCATGCGCATGCCGCGCGTCGATCTGCTGGTGCGCCGCTGCGACGACAGCGGCGAGCCGCTGCTGCCGAGCCCGCTGGTGCAGGAGCTGGCGCTTGCCGGGTTCCTGCAAGAGGGGGACGACCCCCGCGCAGCGCGCGCCCTCGTTGCGGCCGCGGTCACCGCACCGGCGCCCGATGCCGCGGGATTGCCGCTCGCGCAACTCTCCGCCAGTGCCTACGAAGACCTGCGCCGCTGCCCCTATCGCTTCCACGCGCTGCGCCAGCTGGGACTGCACGAGGCCGACGAGATCGACGCCGATCTGGACAAGCGCGACTTCGGCAACTGGCTGCACGAGGTGCTGCTGCGCTTTCACCTTGCACTGCAGGCGCACCCCGGCGAAGCGGACCCCGCCGGGCGGCTGCGCCTTATCGACGAGGCCGCCGACCAGGCCAGCCGCAGCCTGCTGCTGCCCGAGGGCGAATTCCTGCCCTTCGCCGCCGCCTGGCCCCAGGTGCGCGATGGCTACCTGCAGGCGCTGGCGACGTTCGAGGCCGACCACGGTGCGCGCTTCGACAGCGCCGAGTCAGAGCACGAGATCCAGCTCGGACCGGTGCGGCTGGTCGGACGCATCGACCGCATCGACCGCCTGCCCGACGGCCGGCGCATGGTCATGGACTACAAGACCGAGTCCGACACGGTCACCGCCGCACGCGTGAAGAACCCGAGCGAGGACACCCAGCTCGCCTTCTACGCGGCCCTGCTCGAAGACGACACGCTGCGCGCCGCCTACGTCAACGTCGGCGAGCGCGGCATCACCCGCGTTATCGAGCAGGAGCAGGTGCACGAAGCCCGCGACGCGCTGGTCGAGGGCATCCTGCACGACCTGTCCCGCATCGCCGGGGGCGCACCGCTGCCGGCGCTGGGCGAGGGGCAGGTCTGCGAGTGGTGCGCCGCGCGCGGCCTGTGCCGCAAGGATTTCTGGGTCGCATGAGCAGCCACGATTTCGCCTACGAACACAACGCAGTGCGCGTCGAACGCGCAGCCTTCTACGCCATCGCCTGCGATCCGCGGCGCAGCGTCGCGGTGGAGGCCTGCGCCGGCGCCGGCAAGACCTGGATGCTGGTATCGCGCATGCTGCGCGCGCTGCTCGACGGTGCACAGCCGCACCAGATCCTCGCGATCACCTTCACGCGCAAGGCGGCCGGCGAGATGCGCCAGCGCCTGCATGACTGGCTGGCCGGCTTCGCGCAGGCCGACGACGCGACGCTGCGGATCGCGCTGGCGCAGCGCGGGCTGGTCGTGCCGCACGATTCGGCGCTGCCGCAGCGCCTGCGTGCGCTGCACGCCGAGGTGCTCGCCGCGGGCCGGCCGGTGCAGATACGCACCTTCCACAGCTGGTTCGCCGCGCTGCTGCGCAGCGCGCCACTGCGCGCGCTCGAGGACCTCGGTCTTCCCGCGCGCCACGAGCTGCTGGAAGACGATGCGCAGGCGGTGGCCCTCGTGTGGCGCCGGTTCTGGGACGTGGTGGTGGCCGACGAGGCGCTGCGCCGCGACCTGCAGGACAGCGTCGCCGCGTACGGCCGTGTGCCGACGCAAAAGGCGCTGGCCGCCGCCCTGAGCAAGCGCACCGAATTCGCGCTCGCCGACGCGCAGGGTGTGCTCGAGGCCTCCGTGCAGCCCTGGGCCGCGGTATTCCCCGACCTCGCCGGCCCGGAGCACCCGGCCGAGCTGCTGCAGGTAGCCGGCCCGCTGCGGGCGCTGCTGCAGGAGGCCGCAGTCCACCTGGGCCGCGCGCCGCAAAAGAGCTTCAGCGCCTGCGGCGAGCAGCTCGAGCGGGCGCTTGCCAGCGGCGACTTGAAGGGCGCGGTCGCCAGCCTCCTCACGCGCGAGGGCTCGGCCCGCAAGTTCAGCGACAAGCTGCCCGGACTCGAGCGCGTGCGCCTCGCCCAGGAGGCCGCCGAACGCCTGATGGCAGCCTGCTGCCAGCACGATGCCTGGCTGCACCAGGGCCGCATGACCCGGCTGGGGCGGGTGCTGTTGGCCGAGTACGCGGCCCTCAAGCGGGAGCGCGGATGGATCGACATGAACGATGTCGAGCGCGCGGCGCAGCGCCTGCTGTCCGATCCCGTGCTGTCCGGCTGGGTGCAGGAGCGGCTGGACGCCCGCATCGCGCACCTGCTGATCGACGAATTCCAGGACACCAACCCGCTGCAATGGCAGGCGCTGCACGCCTGGCTCAGCGGCTACGCCGGCGCGGGCGGCGGCAGCGCGCCCAGCGTGTTTCTGGTCGGAGACCCCAAGCAGAGCATCTATCGCTTCCGGCGGGCCGAACCCCAGGTGTTCCGGGCGGCGCAGCGTTTCGTCGCCCAGGCGCTCGGAGGCGACCAGCTCAGTTGCGACCACACGCACCGCAACGCGCCGGCCGTGCTCGGCGCCGTGAACGCCGTCATGGCCGCGGCGCAGGCGGCCGGCAGCTACGAGGGCTTTCGCGCCCACACGACCGAGTCCACCCACGCGGGCAGCGTCCGGCAGCTGCCCGCCGTGCCCCGCCCGCCCAGGACACGCCGAGGCACCGACGGGCAAGACGCGCCGCAGGACGAGCCGCTCACCTGGCGCGACAGCCTCACGACGCCCCGCGAGTTGCCCGAGGAGCGGCTGGTCACTCTCGAATGCCGCCAGGCCGCCCGCTGGATCGCCGCCCGGCTGGCCCAGGGTCTTGCGCCCAGCCAGGTGATGGTGCTGGCGCGCAAGCGCGACCGGCTGGTGGTGATGGAGGACGCGCTGCGCGCGCTCGGCATCCCCGCCCAGCAGCCCGAGAAAACGCGCCTGGGTGAGGCGCCCGAGGTACAGGACCTGGTGGCCCTGCTCGACGTGCTGGTCTCGCAGGGTCACGACCTGTCGCTCGCACGCGCCTTGCGCTCGCCCCTGTTCGCCGCCTCCGATGCGGCCCTGGTCGAACTGGCAGGCCGCGCCCGCCAAGCGCAGGCAGCCGGGCAGCCGCGCTCCTGGTGGGAGTTGCTCCAGGGCGGATCGCTCTCCACGCCAGGGCTCGATGCGGCGGGCACGACACTCGCGCGCTGGAAGCGCTGGGTCGATCGCCTGCCGCCGCACGATGCGCTGGACGCCATCTTCCACGACGGCGACGTGCTGGCCCGCTATGCCCGCTCGGCCCCGCCGGCGATGCGCGCGGGCGTGCTGGCCAACCTGCGCGCGCTGCTGGGTGCGGCGCTGCAGGTCGGCGGCGGTCGCTACGCCACGCCCTACGGTTTCGTGCGCACCTTGCGCACCGCCGGCGCGCAGGCGCCCGCGCTCGCCGATGCGGCCGCCGTGCGCCTGCTCACGGTGCATGGTGCCAAGGGCCTGGAGGCGCAGCTGGTGGTCCTGCTCGACACGGACGCGCCTGCCGCCCGCGCCGAGACGATGGGCGTGCTGGTCGATTGGCCCGGCGAGTCGCAGACGCCCAGGCGCTTCGCGTTCCTGGCCAACGAGAGCAGTCCGCCGACGTGCTGCGCTGGCGCACTGGCGCAGGAGCAGGCTGCCCGCGAGCGCGAGGAACTCAACGCCTTGTACGTGGCCATGACCCGCGCGGGGCGCGAGCTGGCGGTCTCCAGCGTAGAGCCGTACGTGGCGGCCGCGGGAAGCTGGTGGCAGCGCATCGCCCCCTGTGCGACGCCGGTCGATGCGGCGGCGCTGGAGGCGCTCCCGCAGGCCCCCGCCTGCACGACGGACGGGGGCCTGCTGCTGCCTGTGCTGCCCGGCGATCCGGAGCGTGTCGCGCAGGTCCAGGTGCGCACCAGCGCCGCCCCCTTGCTTGCGGGCGGTCCCACCAGCGACGAGGCGCGCTTCGGGCAAGCGATGCACCGGCTGCTCGAATGCGGTGCGGGCGCGGCAACGGGAGCAGCGTCTGCAGGCGGGATGGGAATCGGTTCCGCTCGCGGTGCTGCTTCGGTCGCAGCTTCAGGCGCAGGCGCAGGCACAGGCGTAGCAGAGGCCGAGCGAGGGGCGCGGGCACGCGCACCTACAGCAGCCGGTGAAGCAGCAGCAGATGCAGGTGCAGGTGCAGGTGCACGTGCAGGTGCAGGAGCACGTGCAGGTGCAGGAGCAGGTGCAGGAGCAGGAGCAGGAGCAGGAGCAGGTGCAGGAGCAGGTGCAGGTGCAGGTGCAGGTGCAGGTGCAGGTGCAGATGCAGGTGCAGGTGCAGGTGCAGGTGCAGGTGCAGGTGCAGGTTGTGCCGGCACTCCCTTCGCGCCCGGCCTGCTGCAGCGCGTGGCGCGGGAATTCCGCCTCTCGCCGCACGCCTTGCGGGACGCCGCCGCCATGGCTGCGCGCATCCTGCACGGGGAGGGCGCGTGGGCCTGGGACTCGGCGGAGATCGACTGGGGTGGCAATGAAGTCGAATTGCACCATCGCGGCGAGCTGCTGCGCCTGGACCGGCTCGTGCGCCGTCGCGAGGACGCCTCCTGGTGGGTGCTCGATTTCAAGTCCGCCGCCCAGCCGCAGCGGGACGAAGCGCTCGTAGCGCAGCTGCGCCGCTACCAGGAGGCGGTGCGCGCCGCCTACCCGGACGCTGTCGATGTGCGCTGCGCCTTCCTCACGGGCCAGGGCCGCCTGGTGTCGGTGTGCTGACCATGGTTGGCGGTGGAGCGATGGATGTCGTCGTGGTGGGCGCGGGTCCCGCCGGCCTCGCCGCGGCAGAGCGGCTCAGCGAGGCCGGACTGCGCGTGGCGGTCTACGACGCGATGCCTTCGGCGGGGCGCAAATTCCTGCTGGCCGGCCGCGGCGGACTGAACCTCACGCACTCCGAGCCGCTGCCGCAGTTTCTGGAGCGTTTCCGGCCGCCGGCGCCGCCGTTGCTGGACGCCGTGCGCGCATTCGATCCCACCGCGCTGCGCGAGTGGGCTGCCGGGCTGGGCATTGCAAGCTTCGTCGGCACGTCGGGCCGCGTGTTTCCCACCGACATGAAGGCTGCCCCGTTGCTGCGTGCCTGGCTGCACCGCCTGCGCGAACGCGGGGTCGTCTTCCACATGCGGCACCGCTGGATCGGATGGGCCTCGCCAGGCGAATGCGCAGACACCGACACCGAAGCACACGCCAGCGGGAATGCGAAGGCCGACGCCGAAGGTCGCGCCGGAGCCGCAGCCAACCCCGCGATCGCGCTGCGCATGGCCATGCCCGAGGGCGAACGCTACGTCGCCGCGCACGCCGTGGTGCTCGCCCTGGGCGGCGCGAGCTGGCCCCGCCTCGGCTCCGACGGGGCATGGCAGCCGCTGCTGCGGGATGCGGGCGTCGCGGTCTCGCCGCTGGTCGCTTCCAACTGCGGCTTCGACGTCGATGGCGGCTGGACTCCGCACTTCGCCACGCGCCATGCGGGCCAAGCTTTCAAGACGGTGGCGGTGGAGTTCGAGGGCGTGCGGCGACGAGGGGAATTCGTCGCCACCGCCACCGGCGTCGAGGGCAGCCTCATCTATGCGTTTTCGGCGGCCCTGCGCGAGGCCGTGGCCCGGTCGGGAGCAGCCGTGTTCCACATCGACCTGCTGCCCGGGCGCACGGACGAGCAGGTGCTGGCGCAGGTTGCCCATCCGCGCGGCTCACGTTCGCTTTCCAGTCACCTCAAGGGGCGACTCGCCCTCGATGGCATCAAGCTCGGCTTGCTGCACGAGGTGCTCGGGCGCGAGCAGATGCACGATCCGAAGCGACTTGCCGCGGCCATCAAGGCGCTGCCTGTGCGGCTGGTCGCGACGCGGCCCGTGCAGGAAGCGATCAGCAGCGCCGGCGGCGTGCGCTTCGATGCGCTCGATGACGCCTGCATGCTGCGCGCGCGCCCCGGCGTCTTTTGTGCGGGAGAGATGCTCGACTGGGACGCCCCGACCGGCGGCTATCTGCTCACGGCCAGCATGGCGACCGGGAGGCATGCGGCAGCCGGTGTGCTGCGCCACCTGCGCGCGGCGGGCGCGCCGCTGGCCTGACACCGGCCTCCGAGCCGCCTCGACCGCGCACGCCATCGGCGGGCGGGCAACGCCGGCACAACCCGTGGGGCGGACGCCTCAGAACTGCACCTTGTAGTACAGCCGCACGGCTCCGTTCTTGCGCCCGAGCGACAGCCTGGCACCGTTGTCCAGCTGCACGCCCAGCAGGTCCCGCAGGGACAAGCGCTTCGGCTGGGGCAGCTGCATTTCCAGTCCGGCGCCGTAGCGCGCCTGCGCAGGTCGGCCGTAGAGCAGGGCGTCCGCAGGGTTGTCCGCAGACACCCGGCGCCACACGGTCGCGTCCACCTGCCAGCCCGAGGCGCTGCTGCCTCCCTTCCACTGCAGCCCCAGCTTGAGCGCCTGTGCGCGGGCACTGGTGCCACGCTGCGCCCAGTTCAGCGGCGCAAGCTCCAGCGAGTCCGCAGGGTGCGCCAGCAGGATCAGGTCGGGCGTGGGCCAGACCCGGGCCGCGGCAGGGGGGTCACCGTCCTGCGCGGCGGCCATCGGAGCTGCCAGCAGGAGCAGCGCACCGGCTGCACAGCGCCGCCATCGTGGCACGGCCGCGACGCAGCGCTTGCGTCGCCCGAGGCGGGGGGCCTCGCGTGGGTCGCGGCGTGCTCGTCCTTCGGAATGACCGGGTTGCGGGCCGACGTGCTGCATTGTTCTGTACCTCCCGTGTGAGACTCAGCGTAGGAGCGCCCCCGCTGGGCTACGGTGGGAAGCCGGCGCGGGCGGATGTAGTCGCCGTCCGATTCAGCTTGCAGGCGCGCTGGCCCAGACTGGCGTTCCACAACAAGGAGACCGAACGATGAAGTACCCCCTACTTGCGGCCAGCGCCGCTGCGACCCTGGCGCTGGCCGGTTGCGCCACCGGGTTCGACCGCCCCACCGCGGTGGCCGAACTCCAACCCACCGCCGCCAACCAGGTGCGCGGCAGCGTGCGCTTCGAAGAGCGCGGCGGCGGCGTGCGCGTGGCGGGCGAGGTGCGCGGGCTGCGGCCCAACAGCGAGCACGGCTTCCATGTCCACGAGAAGGGCGATTGCAGCAGCCCCGATGCCAGCAGCGCCGGCGGGCACTTCAATCCGGCTGGCACGCCGCACGGGCATTTCGCGCGGACGCCGCACCATGCGGGCGACATGCCGAACCTGCAGGCCGATGGCGCCGGGGTGGCGCGCATCGACGTGCTGGTGCCGGCGCTGCGCGTGTCCGAAGGCGCCACCAGCGTGGTCGGCCGCGGCCTGGTGGTGCACCGCGAACCGGACGACTACCGCAGCCAGCCCGCAGGCGAGTCCGGCCCACGCGTGGCCTGCGCCGTGATCCGGCGCGGCTGAGGCCTTCCTGGCGGTCCGCTGGCCAGCGGATCAGGCCAGCGGGTCGCGGCGGCGCCGGCGCCAGTCGCGCCCCTCGAGGACCAAGGCGCCCGTCCCCGCCAGAACGAACAGCGCTAGCGCCAGCGCGCCCACTACCGGTACGTTGGACAGCAAGGTCAGCACCAGCAGCGCCAGGGCGATGAACACCATGTCGAGCACGAAGCCGCCGTCGGTGCGCCCGCGCCGCAGCGCACCTGACATCAGCCGTGCGAGGAACAGCACGCCCAGCAGCAGCCCCAGCAGCAACAGGCCCGGATACAGCGACAGCAGCATCAGGCCGATGGGGATGCCCAGCACCGTGATGAACAGCACGCCGGCGACCACCGGAACCGCGAGCGCCACCAGCAGTCCGAAACCCAGCGCCGGACCGGGCGCGATGCGGATGCGGTCGGCGGTGCGGGCGGCGAAGCCCGGCGCCACCAGCAGCATCACGGCAGCGAATGCAAGCACGCCCAGGAACAGCAGCGTGCCACCCACCCAGCCCGCGATGCGCAGGCCCCAGGTGCGCTCGCCCGCAGCCGCAGGCCCCTCGCGGCGCGCGGCGGCGGACGGCTCGGCGCGTCCCGACTCGCGTGTGATGGCGCCGGCAACGGTCGCGCCGGGCGCCATCACGAGTTCGGTCGGCGCGCTGTAGCGCAGCGCCCCCGCGACGCGCGCATTCGGCCCCAGTTCGATCTGGCGTGCGCTGAGATCGACATCGCCGCCGACCTCGCCGTCGAGCACGATGCGCCGCGCGCGGGCCTCGAGGGTTTCGCCGATGCGACCGCCGATCGTGAGCTCGCCGGCATACAGGCGGGCACCCCGCGCGATGCGGGTCGCCGGGCTGAGCGTCACGTTTCCGCCCATCACGAAAAGTTCGCCGCCGACGGTGCTGTCGAGCGAAACGTCGCCCGCACCGATACGCAGATCCTGCGCAACCGGTGCCCTCACCACGACCGAGCCGCCCGCCAGCGCCGCGTCGCCCGACACTGGCTGGTCCAACTCCACGCGGCCCGCGGCGCCGCTGAAATCACCGCGCACGGGCGCTTCGGGCTGCACCTTGCCGCCCGCGGCATAGACATTGCGCTCGACCTGCACCGATGCGGCGCCGTCCCCGGCGCTGGTGCTCACCTGGGCGTGCAGTGCGCCTGGTGCGGCGCAGCACAGCATCAGCAGGAGCAGGGGCACGAACGCCTGCATGCGGCTTGCGCGGCTCGGGTGCGGTGCGGTCGGGAACTGGCGCATGAGGTCCTCCCGGAGTGGAATGTCGCGACCATCGTAGTGGATGACGTGGCGAGCGCGACCAGCGGCTCTGCGAGAACCGCGCGCGGACGCTGCTGCTGCGGCCCGCCGGCCACTGCTTGTGCCGCCCGCGCGCTTGGCCTACGCTGGAGGCGTGCAGCGGCGCCGCCGTGGCGTCGGGCCCACCGGGGAGACTTGCCCATGCCAAGCCCATCGCGCGGCGGCACCGCCGCGATCCGCACCCTCGCCCTGGTCGGCCCCGCAGCGGCCGGCAAGACCAGCCTCTGCGAGGCCTTGCTGCACGCAAGCGGCGCGATCACCACCGCCGGCAGCGTCGAGCGGGGCAGCACCGTGAGCGATCACGATCCGCTGGAGCGGCGCATGCAGCACTCGCTCAACACCTCGGTGCTGCACCTGGAGCACGGCGACACCCGCATCCACCTCATCGACACGCCCGGAGCGCCGGACCTGCTGGGGCAGGCGCTGCCGGCGCTGGAGGCGGTGGAGACCGCGGCCATCGTCGTCAGTGCCGCCGCCGGACTCGAACCGATGGCCCTGCGCATGATGGAGTACGCCGCGGCCCGGCAGCTCGACCGGCTGGTGATCGTCAACAAGATCGATGCGGCCACCGACCTGCGGGCCCTGCTGGCGGACATCCAGTCGGCGCTCGGGCGCGAGTGCCTGCCGGTCAACCTGCCCGCCGACGGCGGCGCCCGGGTGGTGGACTGCTTTTTCAACCGCGAGGGCTCGAGCGACTTCGGCTCGGTCGAAGACGCGCACCGCGCATTGGTCGAGCAGGTGGTCGAGGTCGATGGCGCGTTCGTCGAGCGCTACCTGAACGAAGGCGATGTCGATCCGGGCGAGCTGCACGCGCCGCTCGAGCAGGCGCTGCGCGAGGGGCACCTGGTGCCGGTGTGCTTCGTCTGCGCGCGCACCGGGGCGGGCGTGGCGCAGCTGCTGGACGTCATCGATCGGCTGCTGCCCAACCCCACCGAAGGCAACCCGCCGCAGTTCCTGCGGGGGGAGGGCGCCGCGGCCGTGCCGGTGCGCGCGCAGCCCGATCCGCAGCAGCACGTGCTGGCGCACGTGTTCAAGGTGGCGGTCGATCCCTACATCGGCAAGCTCGGCATTTTTCGCGTCCACCAGGGCACCGTCACCCGCGACAGCGAGCTGTACGTCGGCGACGGTCGCAAGCCGTTCAAGGTCGGGCACCTGTTCATGCTGCAGGGCAAGGAGCACGTCGAAGTGTCCAGCGCGGTTCCCGGGGACATCTGCGCCATCGCCAAGGTGGACGAACTGCACCACGACGCGGTGCTGCACGACGCCGCCGAGGACGACCACATCCACCTCGCGCCGCTGGCCTTCCCGGTGCCGGTGCACGGGCTGGCCATCGCGCCGCGCCGACGCGGCGACGAGCAGCGGCTGTGGGACGTGCTGGCCAAGCTGGTCGATGAAGACCCGTGCCTCAGGGTGCAGCGCGATGCCGCCACGCACGAGACCATCGTCTATGGATTGGGCGAGCTGCACCTGCGCGTGCTGCTGGAGAGGCTGCGCGAGGCCTACAAGCTCGAAGTGGACACGCGGCCGCCGCGGGTGGCATACCGCGAGAGCGTCGGCGCCCCGGCCGAGGGACACCACCGGCACAAGAAGCAGACCGGAGGGGCCGGCCAGTTCGGGGAGGTGTCGCTGCGCGTCGAGCCGCTCGCGCGGGGCGCAGGGTTCGAGTTCGTCGATCAGGTCAAGGGCGGTGTCATTCCGACGCAGTTCATGCCGGCCGTGGAAAAGGGAGTGCGCCAGGCGATGGAGACCGGCGTCATCGCCGGCTACCCGGTGACCGACGTGCGCGTGGTGGTGCACGACGGCAAGCACCACAGCGTGGACAGCAAGGAGATCGCCTTCGTCACGGCGGCGCGCAAGGCCTTCATGGCCGCCGTGCGCGAGGCCCGGCCGGTGGTGCTCGAGCCCATCGTCGATGTCGAGATCACCGCGCCGGGCAGCGCCATGGGCGAGATCACGGGCGACCTGTCGTCGCGCCGCGGCCAGGTCAACGGCACCAGCCACGCCGCCGCGGGACAGATCGTCGTGCGCGGCCAGGCGCCGCTGTCCGAGATGATCTCCTACCAGTCGCGCCTGAATGCGATGACGAGCGGGCAGGGCCGCTACACGCTTTCGCTGTCGCACTACGACACGGTGCCGCCCAGTGTGCAGCAGGCGCTAGAAGGCCAGTGGCGCACCGGGGAGGAGGAGTGAGGCGGCGGAGACGTGGCTGCGTTGCAGCGGCGCCGACACCGCCGCGAGCGTGTGTGTGTCTGCATGAGTTTGGACGGTCCGGGGGGCAGCGCGGTGGCACAGCGGCAGCATGTCCCTCGAAAGCATGCGCCCTCCGATGCTGACTCCCGCTGCACGGCGAACATGGGTCAGCGTCCTACACCGCCGTGGGCCCGCGCCGGCTACGGTCAGTTCCCGCACTACGTGAAGTGACCTCATGTCCGACGTACCCGCTCCCGTCAATCCGTTTGGTTATCTCGTGGATCCCAGGCCTGCCGAAGAGGCCTCGCGCCGGCCCGGCAGGCTGCAAGGCCTGGTATCCCACGTCCACCGTCCCCTCATGAAAATCCGCGAGCCCGCTCCGCAGGTGGTCGCAGTTCCGCCTCGGCCGGCGCAGCCTGGCGTGCGCATTTGAGGCGCGGGCGCTCCGCGCAGCGACCTCGCGCGGGGCGTGCGCCAGCGCTGCCGGACGCATAGCGCGGAGATCGTTTCTCTCTCCACCTTTCGCGCGTTGAACTCTTTCGCCCGTCCTCGAGCCGGGCAAGCCGCTCCGCACGCAGCTTGGCTGCCTTGGTGCTGGCTTCCTTCAGGTCCTCAGTTTCCAAGGACGATCGGTGCGAGCACTCGGTGGCATGGAGGGAGGTGAGGTCGGCAGGGACCTTGATGCGCCACGGTCAACGGGTTGAGCGGGTGCGACGGCAGACGCCGGCATCCGCTTCGGCATCGAGTTGTCCTTGGTTGATGGCAAGGCGACACACTCTGGGTACACGCCGAAGCGGCTGAGAGGCCCCGCCAGCACGCACGTTGTTGCCGGCGCAGGTTTTCTAGGTATTTGGTTGACGAGCCTTACCCCCGGCACTGGCTACACAGTTAGGGCTGCTTGGTTCCCCACCTGACCCGTTTGGCCGCTTCACCATGCGGGGAGGCCCGTCAGCGGCGATTGTAGGCGAGGCGCCGCGGTCGGCCGGCGCGCGGGGTGCTGTTACCTCATGGTGCACAGGGCGATGGGCGCGGCGCGACTGCCGCGCCCGCGGTTGGGCAGGTGCGGGCGGCCCGTAGAATCCAGCGCCATGTCCTATCTCGTGCTGGCCCGCAAGTACCGTCCCAAGACGTTCAGCGAAATGGTGGGCCAGGAGCACGTGGTGCAGGCGCTCTCCAACGCGTTGACCCAGCAGCGGCTGCACCACGCCTATCTGTTCACCGGCACCCGCGGCGTGGGCAAGACGACGGTGTCGCGCGTGCTGGCGAAGTCGCTCAATTGCCAGGGCGCCGACGGCCAGGGCGGCATCACCGCGCAGCCCTGCGGCGTGTGCCAGGCCTGCGGCGACATCGACGCAGGGCGCTTCGTCGATTACACCGAACTCGATGCCGCCTCCAACCGCGGGGTGGACGAGGTGCAGGCGTTGCTGGAGCAGGCGGTCTACAAGCCGGTGCAGGGCCGCTTCAAGGTGTTCATGATCGACGAGGTGCACATGCTCACCGGGCATGCGTTCAACGCGATGCTCAAGACGCTGGAAGAGCCGCCCGAATACCTCAAGTTCGTCCTTGCCACGACCGATCCGCAGAAGGTGCCGGTGACGGTGCTTTCCCGCTGCCTGCAGTTCAACCTGCGCCCGATGGCGCCGGAGACGGTGCAAGACCACCTGGCCCGGGTGCTCGAGGTGGAGCAGGTGGAGGCAGAGCCTGCGGCCCTGCGCCTGCTGGCTCGCGCGGCCCGCGGCTCCATGCGCGACGCGCTTTCGCTGACCGACCAGGCCATCGCTTTCGGCAGCGGCCGGCTGGACGAGGCGGGTGTGCGCCAGATGCTCGGCAGCGTCGATCGCAGCCATGTGTTTCGCCTGATCGAGGCGCTGGCGGCGGGCGACGGTGCCAGCGTGGTGGCCACCTGCGACCAGCTGCGGCTGCATGGCCTGTCCGCGGCCTCCACGCTGGAAGAAATGAGTGCGGTGCTGCAGCGCATGGCGATCCTGCAGGCGGTGCCCTCGGCCGCGGACGACGCCGATGCCGAGTCGCGGGCGATGTTCGCGCTGGCGCAGGCACTTCCTGCCGACGAGACCCAGCTCCTCTACAGCATGTGCCTGCATGGGCGCGCCGAGCTGGGGCTCGCGCCCGACGAATATGCGGCGCTCACGATGGTGCTGCTGCGGCTGCTTGCCTTCAAGCCGCGACACGCCGCAACTTCGGCTCCGCAGGAAAAAAAAACTTCGCTTGATGCCGTGAGCGGCGCGCCCGCCGCGCCTCGTGCTTCCGGCGCCACGAACCCGACGGCGGCTGCTGGTTCCCCGGTCAAGCCCGAGCACACGGCGCGGGGCCCTGAGGCCGACTCGACGGCTGCGAAATCTGCTGGGTCGGCCAGTGGCAGCGTCGGCTCGCCCCACGAAACGCCCAGCCGCATCGGCGTCGGGGCGGGCGCAACGGGCGGCGCAGCCACCGCGGGGGCTGGCTGTCACGCGGCCGAGCACACCGCCACGCAGCCAACCACGCACCCGGCCGCTCGCCCCTCATCGCAGCGCCCGCCGCACGTCGCCGAGAGCTCCGCGGCCTTCGACGATCCGGACAATCTGCCCAGTCCCGGCGAGCCCGTGGACGACGATTCGCCCGAACTTTCAGCCGGTGTTGAGAGTGCAATCGCACAGGCCGCGCCTGGCCGCCGCGAACAGTCCGCGCCCGTGGAAGGCGCAAGGCCCGATGCCGTGCAGCACGCACGGGAAATCGCCGACGTACCTGCCGGTCACATGGTCCCCGTGCTGCGGCCCGAGGGGCGCCCGCAGCGCCAGGCGCAGCCGATCGATCAGGCGCGACCGCGCTCGCCGGTGCTGGGCGTGCCGGTGCGGCTTGCATCCGAGCCCCGGCGCGATGCGCCGGCCGCGCAGCGATCGGCGACGAGCTTCACTCCCACGGAAGAAGGCGATTTCTGGCACGCCACCGTGCAGCAGCTGGTGGCGGCCGAGGCGATCACGGCCCTGGTGCGCGAGCTGGCGCTGCAGTCGCAGCTGGTGGCGCGCGACACCGACCACTGGCTCTTGCGCATCGAACGCGAATCGCTGAACCAGAACTCCACGCGCGAGCGGCTGCAGGCCGCGCTCCAGGCCGCGGGCTTTCCCGTGACGCTCGGCGTCGAGATCGGCGCGGTCGTCGATAGCCCGGCGCGCCGCAACGCGCATGCCGCCGCCCAGCGCCAGCAGGCGGCCGAAGAGGTCATCCTGGCCGATCCGTTCGTGCAACAGATGATGCGGGACTTTGGCGCGAAAATCGTGCCTGGCAGCATCAAGCCGGTGAACGGCACCCACAGCTAAAGGAAACGACACATGTTCAACAAGGGACAGCTCGCCGGTCTGATGAAGCAGGCCCAGGCCATGCAGGACAACCTGAAGAAGGCACAGGACGAACTGGCCACCATCGAGGTCACCGGCGAGTCCGGCGCGGGCCTCGTCAAGGTGACGATGACCTGCAAGCACGACGTGAAGCGGGTGGAAATCGACCCCAGCCTGCTCGCCGACGACAAGGACATGCTCGAAGACCTCGTGGCCGCGGCCTTCAATGCCGCGGTGCGCAAGGCCGAAGAGACCTCGCAGGAGAAGATGGGCAAGATCACGGCGGGCATGCCTGGCCTGCCCGGCGGCATGAAGTTCCCCTTCTGACGCGCTACGCATCGTCCGCCCGCTCGTGTCCAGCAGCAGCCTGCCCGCGCTGATCGAGGCGCTGCGGCGCCTGCCGGGCGTCGGGCAGAAGTCCGCGTCGCGGATGGCCTACCACCTGCTGCAGCACGACCGCGAGGGCGCGCAGCTGCTCGCCCAGGCGCTGCAGCAGGCCGCGACGCGCATGCGCCATTGCAGCCAGTGCCACACCTTCACCGAAGACGAGGTCTGCGACACCTGTCGCAATCCGCAGCGTGACCGCGCCAAGCTCTGCGTCGTCGAAACACCGGCCGATCAGGCCGCCGTCGAGCGCACCGGCGCCTTCCGTGGGTTGTATTTCGTGCTCATGGGCAAGCTCAGCCCGCTCGACGGCATCGGGCCGAAGGACATCGGCCTGGCCACGCTGTTCGAGCGCGCCACCGCCGGCGAGGTGCAGGAGGTGATCCTCGCGACCAATTTCACCGCCGAGGGCGAGGCCACGGCGCACGTGATCGGCGAGGCGCTGAAGGCCCGCGGCCTGAAGGTCACGCGCCTGGCGCGCGGGGTTCCGGCTGGCAGCGAACTCGAGTACGTCGATCTCGGCACCATCGCACACGCGCTGGTCGATCGGCGTTGAAGCCGCGCCGACCAACCATGGTGCGAACCGCAAGCCAGGAGGGCCCGCGATGAACGGCATGCATTTCACGGTGGCCTACGGCTGCATCCTGGTGGCGGCGCTGCTGCCCTATGCCTGCGCATGGCTCGCCAAGGCGCACGGCTTCGGCAAGCCGCGGCGCGAGGGCGGCTACGACAACAACGAGCCGCGCGCCTGGCTGGCGGCGCAGACGGGCTTGTCGGCGCGCGCGAACGCAGCGCAGGCGAACAGCTTCGAGGCGCTGCCCTTCTTCATCGGCGCCGTCATCGTGGCGCATCAGCTCGGCGCCTCGCAGGCACTCATCGACACCCTGGCGGTTCTGTTCGTCACGCTACGCATCGTCTACGTCGCCCTGTACGTAGCCGGCCTGGCCGCGGCGCGCAGCCTGGTGTGGGTGCTGGCGCTGGCGGTCAACGTGGGCATCCTGCTCGCCGGCTGGCGCTGACGCCGGCACCTGCGGGGCCTTGAAGTGGGCCACGTTTTCCAACGGTGGAAACCCGAAGGGGGATGGTCCCGATGCAGTGGAAAGGCCGCGTGGCTAATCTGGCGGCTCCCAGGAGAGGAGCCATGTCCAGCCGCATCAGCCGCCGCGCCTTCGCCACGGCCGCCGTCTTCGTCGCGGCGGGCGCGGGCAGCGCCACGCTGCGCGCCCAGCCCCTGCGGCTCGAGAAGAATCGCATCGCGCTCGCTGTCGCCGGAAAGGCCAGTTTCTCGGCGCTTCCGCTGGTGATCGCTGAGCAGCTCGGATACTTTCGCTCGGAAGGCCTGGAGGTAGACCTCCAGGATCAGCCCACCGGCACCGGCCTGATGCACGATCGCCTGCCCGCAGCGGTCGATGTGCTCAGCGGCCCGTTCGAGCAGGTGGTGCAGCTGCAGGGGCGCAACCAGTTTTTCCAGGCCTTCGTACTGCAGGGCCGCGCGCCCCAGGTGGCGGTGGGCATCTCCACCCGCGCGTTGCCGGCCTATCGCACGGTGGCCGACCTGCGGGGGCGGCGCATCGGCGTCGCGGCGCCAGGCACTTCGTCCAACATGGTGGCCCGGCTGGTGCTCGCGCGCGGCGGCCTGACGCCGCGCGACGTGAGCTTCGTGGGGGTCAGCCAGATGTGGGACGCGACCAGTGCCTTCCGCACGGGGCAGATCGAAGCCATCAGCCACGTTGATCCGGTCATGACGCAGCTCGAGCAGCGCGGCGAGCTGCGCATCATCAGCGACACGCGCACGCTCAAGGGCACCCAGGAAGTCTTCGGAGGCCCGATGCCGGCGAGCTGCCTCTACGCCACCCAGGAGTTCGTGCAGAAGCACCCGGGCACCTGCCAGGCGTTGGCCAATGCCGTGGTGCATGCCCTCAAATGGCTGCAGACCGCCGGCCCCAGCGACCTCATCAAGACCGTCCCGGAGGCCTTCCTGCTCGGCGACCGCGCGCTCTACCTCGCGGCCTTCACCAAGGTGCGCGAAGCGATCTCGCCCGACGGCGTCATTCCCGTGGAGGGCGTGCGTACGGCGGTGCGCACCGTCGCCGCCTTCGATGCTGCAGTACGCGCGGATCGCATCGATCTCGCCCGCACCTACACCAACGATTTCGCCCGCCGCGCCAAGGACCGGTTCCACGCCTGAGGCCTGCCTGCACCGCCTGCCAGCCGCAGTGCGCCGCTCGAAGCGGTTGCCGCGGAGCGAGGCGTTCCGCGGTGGCGCCTACTACTTCGGCTGGAAGCCGCTCGCCTTGACGATGCGCGCCCAGACCTGGCCGTAGCGGCGCACCGATGCGGCGAACTGCGCCTGTGGCTCATAGCCGACGGTGAGCCCCATCGCGGTGAGGCGCTCGCGCACCTCGGGCGTTTCCACCACGCGTTGCAAGGCCTGGCCGAAGCGCTCCACCGTCGGCGCGGGCGTGCCGGCGGGCGCGAACACGCCGTAGTACGGCAGGTCGTCGAGGTTGGGCAGCCCCATCTCCGCGAACGTGGGGACCTGCGGCAGCAGGGGCTGTCGCTTGTCGCCGATGACGGCCACGATGCGCAGCTTGCCGGCGCGGTGGTTCTCGATGAAGTCGGGCACCGAGCCGATGCCCGCCTTGATCTGGTTGCCCAGCATGTCGGCCACCATCGGCGCACTGCCGCGGTAGGGCGCGGCCTGCACGTCGATGGCGTACTTGTCCTTGATCAGCCCGACCAGGAGCTCCGGGATCGAGGCTGGCGCCGGCACCCCGATGGTGTCCTTTCCGCCGGTGGCGCGCACGTGCTGCACGTACTCGGGGAAGGTCTTGGCCGGCGTGCCGCCGGAGAGGGCCAAGGCATTGGCGAAGGTGGCGAAGCCCGCTACCGGGACGAAGTCGGTTGCCGGGTCGAACCCCGGGTTGCGCGTGACCAGCGGGAGGATGGAGATGGAGTGGTCGTGGCTGATGAAGAAGGTGTGGCCGTCCGCCGCAGCGGCTTTCAGCGCCTGGGCCGCGAGCTGGCCGCCGGCGCCGGCCCGGTTCTCCACGACCACTGGGACTCCCAGCTGTTCCTTCAGCTTGTCCGCCAGGGTGCGCGCGATGGCGTCGGTGCCACCTCCGGGCGGGAAGCCCACCAGCAGCCGGATGGGCGCGCCCGACTGGCTCCAGGCGGGTGCGCCGGCCGTGAGGGCGGTCATGCCGAAGGCAGCCAGCAGGGCGCGGCGGCGCAGGGACAAGGAAGTGGCTGGGGCGGGGAAACTCATGGGTGGATCGACGTCGAGGAAATTCGGGTGCGGACGCGCTTGGCGCGGCGGGGCCGACAGAATACAAGAGGCCGGGCGTCCGGGCCGGGACGCCGGCTTCGGAGGTCAGGAGTGCAGGCCCGGGAGGCATGACCGCACCAGAGCTTGCCGGTGACCCGCCGCCGTGCCGGGCCGGGTGCTGCGCAGGTGGTACTTCGCCGCACTTGGGCGCCGACGGCGTGCCATCGGGGACAGGCGGCGCGGTGGCGCGCCGGCCACGCAGTAGCCTGTTGGGCGCACTCCGCTGGCGCTTGCCCCTTGAAATCGCGGGGTCAAGCCTAAAGCTGCGGTGCAACAAGGAGCGTTGGACATGCGACTCGACAAATTGACCACCAAGTTCGCCGAAGCATTGAGCGAGGCCCAGAGCCTCGCCCTGGCGAACGACCATGCCTACATCGAACCCGAGCACGTGCTGGTGGCCATGCTGCGCCAGGAGGACGGGCCGGCTGCGCTGCTGCAGCGCGCCGGGGTCAACGTGCCCGGGCTGCTGGCGTCGGCGGAAGCCGCCATGCACAAGCGGCCGCAGGTGCAGGGCCAGGAGCAGGTGCAGATCGGCCGGGAGCTGGTCGGCGTGTTGCAGGGCGCCGAAAAGGAAGGCCTCAAGCGGGGCGACCAGTTCATTGCCAGCGAACTGTTCATGCTCGCCATCGCCGACAGCAAGCAGGACATCGGCCGCATCGCGCGCGAGCACGGCCTCACCCGCAAGTCGCTGGAGTCGGCCATCGACGCGGTGCGCGGCGGCCAGAACGTGAACAGCGCCGATGCCGAAGGGCAGCGCGAGGCGCTGAAGAAGTACTGCCTGGACCTCACCGAGCGGGCCCGCATGGGCAAGCTCGATCCGGTGATCGGACGCGACGAGGAGATCCGCCGCGCCATCCAGGTGCTGCAGCGGCGCACCAAGAACAATCCGGTGCTGATCGGCGAGCCCGGCGTCGGCAAGACCGCCATCGTCGAGGGGCTGGCGCAGCGCATCGTCTCGGGCGAGGTGCCCGAAACCCTGAAGAACAAGCGCGTGCTCTCGCTGGACATGGCCGCGCTGCTGGCCGGTGCCAAGTACCGCGGCGAATTCGAGGAGCGCCTGAAGAACGTCCTGAGCGAGCTGGCCAAGGACGAAGGACAGACCATCGTCTTCATCGACGAGCTGCACACCATGGTGGGCGCGGGCAAGGCCGAGGGCGCGATGGATGCGGGCAACATGCTCAAGCCGGCGCTGGCGCGTGGCGAGCTGCACTGCGTGGGTGCGACGACTTTGAACGAATACCGCAAGTACATCGAGAAGGACGCGGCGCTCGAGCGGCGGTTCCAGAAGATTCTCGTGGGCGAGCCGACCGTGGAGGCGACCATCGCCATCCTGCGCGGCCTGCAGGACAAGTACGAGGCGCACCACGGCGTGGACATCACCGACCCGGCCATCGTGGCCGCGGCCGAGCTCTCGCACCGCTACATCACCGACCGTTTCCTGCCGGACAAGGCCATCGACCTGATCGATGAGGCGGCGAGCAAGATCAAGATCGAGATCGACTCCAAGCCCGAGGCCATCGACCGGCTCGACCGCCGCATGATCCAGCTGCAGATCGAACGCGAGGCCATGAAGAAGGAGACCGACGAGGCCTCCCGCAAGCGCATCGGCCTCATCGAGGAAGAAATCGCCAAGCTGCAAAAGGAAATCGCCGACCTCGAGGACATCTGGAAGGCCGAGAAGGCTGCGGCGCAGGGCAGCGCCCAGGTGCGCGAGGAAATGGACCGCGTGCGCTTCCAGATCGAGGAGTCCACGCGCAAGGGCGATTTCAACAAGGTCGCCGAGCTGCAGTACGGCAAGCTGCCGGAGCTCGAGCACAAGCTCAAGTCGGCGCAGGACCAGGAGAGCGGCAAGGCGAAGTCGGGGCGTCCGCAGCTGCTGCGCACCCAGGTCGGCGCCGAGGAGATCGCCGAGGTGGTGGCGCGGGCCACCGGAATTCCGGTGTCCAAGCTGATGCAGGGCGAGCGCGAGAAGCTGCTGCACATGGAAGAGCGCCTGCACCAGCGCGTGGTGGGGCAGGACGAGGCGATCAGCGCGGTGGCCAACGCCATCCGCCGCTCGCGCTCGGGCCTGTCCGACCCGAACCGCCCGACCGGATCGTTCCTGTTCCTCGGGCCTACCGGCGTGGGCAAGACCGAGCTGTGCAAGGCACTCGCCAATTTCCTCTTCGACAGCGAGGAGCACCTGGTTCGCATCGACATGAGCGAGTTCATGGAGAAGCACTCGGTGGCCCGCCTGATCGGCGCCCCCCCGGGCTACGTAGGCTACGAGGAGGGCGGCTATCTCACCGAGGCGGTGCGCCGCAAGCCCTACAGCGTGATCCTTCTCGACGAGGTCGAGAAGGCGCACCACGACGTGTTCAACGTGCTGCTGCAGGTGCTGGACGACGGCCGCCTCACCGACGGGCAGGGCCGCACGGTGGACTTCAAGAACACCGTGATCGTGATGACGAGCAACATCGGCTCGCACATGATCCAGGCCATGGTCGGCAAGCCGTACGAGGACGTGAAGGACGTCGTGTGGGACGAGCTGAAGAACCACTTCCGTCCCGAATTCCTCAACCGCATCGACGAGACGGTGGTGTTCCACGGGCTGGCCGCGGCGCACATCGCCCAGATCGCACGCATCCAGCTGCAGGTGCTGGAGCGCCGGCTGGCCAAGATGGACCTGTCGCTGCAGGTGTCCGAGGCGGCGCTGGAGGAACTCGCCAAGGTGGGGTTCGACCCGGTGTTCGGCGCCCGGCCGCTCAAGCGCGCCATCCAGCAGCGCATCGAGAACCCGCTGTCCAAGCTGATTCTCGAGGGGCGTTTTCCGCCCAAGAGCACCATTCCGGTCGAGGTCGATCCCGTGCTGGAGCCGGGGGTGTTCAAGTTCGGTAATGCGCAGTCGGCGCCGGAAGCGGCCGAGGCGTGAACTATCAGTGGGCGCCGTGGTCACAGGGGCGGGGAACGGTTCCCCGTCCTTTTTCATGCCTGCACCTTCTGATTCTTCACCCTACCTCATGAGCGATCTGTTCGAGCGGTTCGTCCGCGTCATCGTCCGCTGCGTGCTGCTCGTGCTCGGCCTCGTGGTGGCGGCCAGCCTCGCTTTCGCGGGGCTGGTCCTGCTGGGGGGCTGGGCGCTCTACGCCGGCTGGGCGCGCCTGACGGGGCGCCCGGTGGCGCCGTTCGTCATGCGCATGGATCCACGCGCGGGCTTCGGCCGCTTCTGGAGCCAGGCCGCTCGCGCGGAGGCACCCAGTCGCACCCCGCGCGCCGACGCGAACCGGGGAACTTCACCCGCTGCACGCCGGCTGGAGGTGACTGACGTCGAGGCGCGGGCGCCGCAGGACTGAACGGTCACGCAGCCCGGGGCGCCCGGCTCACCGTTCCCGCGCGGCGCGGTGCATCAGCAGGGTGATCGGCTCCAGCAGGTACTGCAACGGGGTGCGCTCCTCGCCCTGGATGAACACCTCTGCCGGCATGCCGGCCTGCAGCGTGAGCTGCCCGGCCTGCTGCAAGGAAGCCGCATCGGCCTCGATCAGCACGACGTAATACGGCTGCTGCGTCTCGCGCTGCACCAACCGGTCGGCCGAGACATAGAACACCTTCGCATCCACCATGGGCGTCGTCAACGCGTTGAAGGCGGAAAAGCGGATGTGGGCTGGCTGGCCCGGCTGCACGCGACGGATGTCCTCGGGACGAATCTGCGCCTCCACGACCAGGCGGGGATCGGCTGGCACGATGTCGGCAATCGGCTCGCGCGGGCTCACCACACCGCCCGGGCTGGTGTAGCGCAGGTTCATCACCTCGCCGGCGACGGGCGCGACGATCACCTGCCGCTCGGACGCGTCGGTGGACTTGCGCAGTTCCTGCTGAATCTCGGAGACGCGCACCAGGGCGACCTTGAGCTGGTCGCTCGCCTGCTGCCGGTATTCGCTCTCCAGGGCCCTGATGCGCAAATCGGTATCGACGGAGCGCTGCTCGGCGCGCGCCAGTTCGGAGCGCCGCTCCTCCAGCTTGACACCGTAGTCCGCGACGCCCGCCTCCAGCTGCGCGATGCGGGTGTCGGCGATGAAGCCTTCCTTGAGCAGCTGGCGATTGCGATCGAGCTCGAAGCGCTGGTGCTTCAGCGACGCCTGCGCCTGCTCGATCTGCGCCCGCAGGGCCGCTACCTCCTGCGCAATTTTTTCCCGCTGGGCCCGCAGCAGTGCGACCTGGCCCTGCAGCGCGTCGCGGCGGGCCTGGAACAGGGACCGCTCCTTGGCGAGCTGCTCCGCCAGGCGCGAGTCGGACCTGGCCGCCTCCAGCAACTGAGGCGGGAACATCAAGCGCGCCGCGCCGGCCTGCTCGGCCTCGAAGCGGACCACGCCAGCCTGCTCGGCCAGAAGTCGATAGCCCAGGCGGTTGACGTCGGCGTCCACCGCCACGTCGCCCAGCACCAGGAGGGGCTCGCCCTGGGCCACGCGCTGACCATCGCGCACCTTCACCTCGCGCACGATGCCGCCCTCCGCGTGCTGCACCGGCCGGCGGTCCAGATCGACCTTGACGTGCGCCTGTGCCACCACGGCAGCCGCCAGCGGTGCGAGCGCAAGCCAGGCGCCCATGGGCACCAGCGCCAGCCCCAGGATCAGCATCCCCGTGCGGATCAGGCGGCCGGACTCGGCCAGATGGCCGGCGACATTGCCGGCGGGCGGCAGTGCGGAAGGGGCAAGGGCATTCATGAAGTAACCGTCTCGATTGCCGGTGCGGCTGCCGGCATGGCTGCGACAGCGCCGCCGGACACAGGCGTCGCACCGTGCAGCGCTTTCAGCACCTCGGCCACGGTGCCGTAGTGCTGCGGTTTGCCGGCCTCGATCACCAGCATCTTGTCCACGTGCTGCACCAGCGCGCTGCGGTGCGTCACCACCACCACCGTCACCTGTCCGCGCAAGGCCTTCAGCGCCTCGGCCAGCGCAGCTTCGCCCGCGCCGTCTAAGTTGGAGTTGGGCTCGTCGAGCACCAGCAGCTTGGGGTCGCCATACAGCGCGCGGGCCAGGGCGATGCGCTGGCGCTGTCCGGGCGAGAGCAGGGCGGACCGTGGATCGATCATCGTGTCGTAGCCCTGCGGCAGCGACTGGATCATCTCGTGCACGCGCGCGCGCTGCGCCGCCTGCACCACCTTGGCCGGGTCCGGCAGGCCCAGGCGGGCGATGTTGTCGGCCACCGACCCTGCGAACAGCTCCACGTCTTGCGGCACATAGCCCAGCCACGGGCCGATCTGCTCGCGCGGCCACTGGGACAGGTCGAACCCGTCCAGCCGCACCACCCCCGCCGTGGGCTGCCACACGCCCGTGAGGAGGCGCAGCAGCGTGCTCTTGCCGGCGCCGCTCGGGCCCACGATGGCGAGCGACTCGCCGGCTTCCAGCTGCAGGGACACGCCCGCGAGCAGCAGGCGTTCGCCGCCCGGTGCGCGGTAGACGAGCTGGCGCCCTATGAGCTGGCCGCGTGGCGTCGGCAGCTCCATGCTCGGATCCTGCGCGGCGTCGGCGGCGAGCAGCTGCGCCAGTCGGCCGAACGCGGCGCGCGCCTCGGACAGGATCTTCCAGCTGCCCACCAGCTGCTCCACCGGCGCGAGCGCGCGCCCGAGCAGGATGGTGCAGGCGATGGTCACGCCCGGCGAGGCCTGGTTCGAAATGACCAGCCACGCGCCCACGGCCAGCATGCCCACCTGGACGGCCTGGCGCAGGCCGCGGGTGAGGGCGGCCATGCCCAGGGTCTTGCGCGCCGTGGGCAGTTGCAAGGCGGCGACCTCCGCGTTTTTGCGCTGCCAGCGCGCGAGCAGGGCGTCGGTCATGCCGAGGGTTTGGACGATCTCGGCATTGGCGAGGGAGGTTTCCAGATAGCGCGTGGCGGCCGCGGCCGAGCGCTGCAGGGCCTCGATGTCCTTGCGGGTGATCCAGTCGTTGACCAGCGTCAGCGCCAACATCAGGGCAGCGGCGCCGAGGGCTGTCATGCCCAGGTAGGGATGGGCCAGCCAGATAACGGCCACATAGAAGAACAGCCAGGGTGCATCGAACACCGCCAGCAGCCCCTGCGCCGAGAACGCCGACCGCAGCGCCTGCACGTCGCGCAGCCCCTCCGACGTGTTCCGGCCGCCGGTGAGCCGAGCGCCCTGCGCCACCGACAGCCGGGTGACCACCGGAGCCAGCGAATCGGCGATGACGTTGCCCGCCACGCCCTGGAGCCGCGCGCGCACGTAGTCGAGCGCCACCATCAGCGCCAGGCCCAGCGCCGCGCCCAGCGCCAGCACCACCAGGGTGTCCATGCTGCGCGAAACCAGCACCCGGTCGAACACCTGCAGCATGAAGATGGCCGGAACCAGCATCAGCAGGTTGATGAACAAGGAAAAGCCCGCAACGGACAGCAGCGGGCGTTTCAGGAGTTGGAGCAGGGGCTTCATACGACTGACCGAGCATCCGCAGCAAACCGAGGCAGGTCAAGCATGGGAAGCCCGCGAACGTGAACGATTCCGGGGCCGCAGCCCCGGAATCCACGCATCAAGCCAAGGGATAGGCGTTGATGTGGGGCGCGAGCGTCGTGAGGTCGATGCCGGTGACGCCTTGCAGCAACACCAGCTCCTGGAAGGACTCACCGGAGCCGCTGGCGTCGATGCTCACCATCGTGCCGGTCTCCGTGCTTTCGACGCGCACGAACTGCGACAGGTCGCCACCGGCGGCTTCTGGAAGGAGTCCGCCCAGGGCCAGCACATCGCCGCCTTCGCCGAGGGTGAAGTCGCTGATGGAATCGACCGCACCACCGAAGTCGCCGGTGCGCCAGACGAAGGTGTCGCTGCCCGCTGCGCCGGTGAGGATGTCCGCACCCTTGCCGCCGACCAGGATGTCGTCGCCCGCCGTGCCGGCAAGGATGTCGCTGCCGACGGTTCCCAGCACAGTGCCGTGGTCGGTGGCGGTGCTGGTGATGCGTGCCATGCCGTCGGCGCCGATCACGACCTGGAAGTCGCCTTCGGTGTAGCGGCCGATCACCGAGAACTGCGCCGCATTCGTACCATCGCTCACCATGAGCGTGCCGCCCGCGCCGGACGGCCCGGCGGCGTAGCTCACCTGGCTGCTGCCGGTGAACAGCACATCGGACAGGGCGATGGTGTCGCCACCGAGCAGACCGGTGATGGTCCCGGTGAACGCGGCGGGCTGGCCGAGCACCAGGGTGCCCTGGCCCGGACCTGCCCCGAAGTCGATATCTGCGTCGGTGGCCGCCGCGAAGGTGAGGGTGGAGCCGTCGCCGACCAGGGCGCTGCCGTTGCCCGTGGTGGCGCTGGCGACCACCAGCCCCGCGGCGCCCAGGGCGGCGAACAGGCCGCTGTTGACGACCACATTGCCGGCGGTATCGATCACCAGCGCGTGCTGCGTGCCGGTGGCGGCGATGGTGCCCTGGTTGATCAGCGTGAGCTGGCCATCGCCGATACGGCCGGCGCCGGAAATGGTGTTGTCGATGTTGGTCAGAGTCACCTCGGCCACGCTGCCGGCGATCACATTGCCGTCGCTGTCGGACAGGGTCACCTCGCCACCGCCTTGCAGCGTCACGCCCTGCTGCATCATCTGCAGGAGGGTGTAGGCGCCCTCGGATTCGAGGCTGATGGTGCCGGTGTTGTTCACGACGCCTGAAAAGGGAAGCATCGAGCCGGTGCCCAGGGTCATCGTGCCGGTGTTGTTCAGGACCGGGATTTCGTCGAACGTGAAGTTGGCCGCCGAAAGCTGGGCCGCGCTCACTCCCAGGATGGTCACGGTCATCCCGTCGCCGAAGGTGATGTGGGCATTGCCGTTTCCATCCTCGCCGAGGTGCGCCTGCAGGTCTACGAAGCTCGACGCACCGAAGGCGATGAGGTTGACCTTGTCGGCCGACGCGTCGAAGTGGTGGATGACGTGCGCGCCGATGGGGTTGGCGATGACGAAGGTGTCGGCGGCGGAGGAGCCGGAAAGGTGGTCGTCGCCGGACCAGCCGAAGATGGGGGAGCCGGGGGGGAAGGCTTCGATGTTGCTTGTAAGGATGTGCGTGCCGTGTGATCCGTCGAAGTGAACTGTGCTCAGGACGAGTTCCACGACGATTGCGCCTTGAAAGCTAGCGAGCGAGGTGATCGCTAGCGTGCCCAACTCGGGCGATTCGATCTGCCAAGACCCGTCGCATAAACGAACGCCCTGGTTAATGGACCAACCTTCAGGCACGCCGTGAACGATCATGCTGCTCACGTGTTGACCCGGCAGTTGATCTGCCAGCCCGAGCAGAATCGGCTCACCCGCAGCTCCCGCCGGGTACATCTGGAACGTGCTGCGAGATGTTGTAGCCCCGGCGCTCCCGTCGGCGAACTGATATGAGTTGAGCAGCGTCAGCGTGCCAGTTTGCGATGTGTTTCCGGTGAATCCTTGGAACTCGACAGTCAAGACCGTGTTACCGACGCTAAAAATAGAAGATTCGATTTGGGGTGTCAGCGTGGTGGACGAGCTTCCGTAGACGAACTGAAAGTCCACTTCAGAAATGGTGGAGACATCCACAGGTTTCGAGAATGTGATCGAGACAGTGGTCTTGTTCCCGCTCATGGTCGGCATGCCGATTGTTGCCGAGCCAGTAACTGCTGCATTGACCCTAACGGTCGCGGTGTCGGTAGCCGCAGAGAAGGCCGTCGTTCCTCCATTTACCGCGGTGGAAACTCTCGTTCCGGAGTCTCCGAAGCTTTGGTCCCATGCCCTGAACAACAACTCGCCTGTTCCGCCCGTGGTCGATTGAAAAAAGACCCGTGCGTTCGCGTCGGCCGCTAGCAGTAGCGCGGCCCCATCGCTGACGCTTCCGACGGCGGTCCAGTTTGTTCCGTTGTCGAGGCTGTAAAACCAGATACCAGAGCCACTTGTGCCGGTCAGCGCTACACCCAGGTGGGCGCTAGCATCGACATCGGTGACGTTGTCCACTTGTCCCGATGGCATAGCGAAGTCCACGAGTGAAGAGACAAGGGAGCCGACGGCTCCAGTCGGTACACCCGTGCTGGCGTTGACGTCTGCGAGTACTGGCGTCCTGCTGGCATCGAGAATTGGCGCATCGTTGGTTCCGAAAATCGTGACCGTGACCACTTGGGCGACGGTTCCGTCGATGGACGTGGCCGTGAACGAGTCGGTGAGCGACTGTCCCGCGCTGAGCTGCTGGATTGCAGCCTGGCTATTGGAAGCCGTATACGTCCAGTTGCCATTGGCATCTAGCGTGAAGGTTCCGAATCCATTGGAGCCCGCGCTAGCGGTCTGGACAATGAAGTTGGATTGCCCGGTATCGGCATCAACGATCGTGAGGGCACCGCTGGTAGTGATGTTGTCAGAGGCCACGGAGGTGTCCTCCTTTACCGTGCCGCTGAAGGTGCCGCCGATCACCGGGGCGTCGTTGGTGCCGGAAATGGTGATGGTCACCTGTTGATCGTCGGTCTCGGAGCCATCGTCCGAGACGATGGTGTAGGTCAGCGTCAGCGTCTCGCCCTCGGCCAGGAAGTCGAAGGCCTGGCTGCCGGAGCTGAAAGTCCAGGCGATGTTGGAGGAGTCACCGCTGTCGGCATCCACCGCGCCACCATCGACGCTCATCATGCCCAGGAGCGTGGCGCTGTTCGGAACGCTGGTGCCGCTATAGGTTCCACCGACGGACACGTTCGTCACTGCGTTGGTGACGGTGTCGCTGTCGTCGGCGTCGCGCACGGTGAGAGTGCCGCTGGCGGTGAGGCCGGCATCGTTCTCGTCAAGGGTCGAGGAGGCCGAGTCGCCCGTGTGCAGTGAGATCACCGGTGCGTCGTTGGTACCCGTGATGGTGACCTGGACCTGGGCGGTGTCGGTCAGCCCGCCGGTAGTGCGGTCGCGGACCGTGATGGTGAAGGTCTCGATGCGGGACTCGCCCTCGGCCAGGTAGGCCACATCGGCAGCGTTGACCGAGTAGCTCCAGGTCACGCCGTCGCCGGTGGCGTTGACGGCTGGGGTCAGCGTGCCCAGGGCCACGCCGCCTGGGGCGTTGGAGCCGCTGGCGGTCACTGCGACGTTGTGGCTGTCGCTGGTATCCGCATCGCTCAGCGAGATCACGCCGTTCAGAGCGATGGTTCCGGTGTCCACGTTCGAGCCCAGCTCGTTCGCGCTGACCGCCACGTCCGCTCCGAGGACCGGAGCGTCGTTGGTGCCGGTGATGGTGACCTGGACCTGGGCGGTGTCGGTCAGCCCGCCGGTAGCGCGGTCGCGAACCGTGATGGTGAAGGTCTCGACGCGGGACTCGCCCTCGGCGAGGTAGGCCACCGAGGCAGCGTTGACCGAGTAGCTCCAGGTCACTCCCTCGCCTGTGATGCTCGGGGTCAGCGTGCCGAGGGCCACGCCGCCGGCGGCGTTGGAGCCGCTGGCGGTCACTGCGACGTTGTGGCTGTCGCTGGTGTCGGCATCGCTCAGCGAAATCACGCCGTTGAGATCGATGGTTCCGGTATCCACGTTCGAGCCCAGCTCGTTCGCGCTGACCGCCACGTCCGCCCCGAGGACCGGTGCGTCGTTGGTACCCGTGATGGTGACCTGGACCTGGGCGGTATCGGTCAGTCCGCCGGTGGCACGGTCGCGGACGGTGATGGTGAAGGTCTCGACGCGGGACTCACCCTCGGCCAGGTAGGCCACCGAGGCAGCGCTGACCGAGTAGTTCCAGGTTACGCCGTCGCCGGTGGCGCTTACCGTCGGGGTCAGCGTGCCGAGGGCAGCGCCGCCGGGGGCGTTGGAGCCGCTGGCGGTCACTGCGACGGTGTGGCTGTCGCTGGTGTCGGCGTCGCTCAGCGAGATCACACCGTTCAGAGCGATGGTGCCGGTGTCGATGTTCGAGCCGAGTTCGTTCGCGCTGACCGCCACGTCCGCCCCGAGGACCGGGGCGTCGTTGGTGCCCGTGATGGTCACCTGAACCTGGGCGGTGTCGGTCAGACCGCCGGTAGCGCGGTCGCTGACCGTGATGGTGAAGGTCTCGATGCGGGACTCGCCCTCAGCCAGATAGGCCACCGAGGCAGCGTTGACCGAGTAGCTCCAGGTCACTCCGTCGCCCGTGGCATTGACGGCCGGGATCAGCGTGCCGAGGGCAGCGCCGCCGGGCGCGTTGGAGCCGCTGGCGGTCACTGCGACGTTGTGGCTGTCGCTGGTGTCGGCGTCGTTCAGCGAGATCACACCGTTCAGAGCGATGGTTCCGGTGTCGATGTTGGAGCCGAGCTCGTCCACCTGGACCGCCACGTCCGCTCCGAGGACCGGGGCGTCGTTCGTGCCGGTGATGGTCACACGCACGATGGCCGAGTCGCTCAAGGGAGTGCCATGGACGTCCAGCACGGTGACGGTGAACTCCTCGACGCGAGACTCGCCGGCGGCCAAATAGGCCACCAGGCTGGCATCGACGCTGTAGGCCCAGCTCACGGTGCCGGTGCCGTCGCCGGTGGCGACGTCGGAGATGCTCAGGCTGGTCAGCGTGCCCAGCGTCGTGCCCACCGCAGTGAAGCCCACGGTGTGGGTGTCGGACAGGTCGGCGTCGGCGAACTCGAAGGTGCCGGTGGCGCCGATCGGGCCGGTGTCGATGTTGGAGCCCAGCTCCGCGACGGTGCCGGAGAAGAGCTCGCCATCGATCACCGGTGCGTCGTTGGTACCCGTGATGGTGACCTGGACCTGGGCGGTATCGGTCAGTCCGCCGGTGGCACGGTCGCGGACGGTGATGGTGAAGGTCTCGACGCGGGACTCACCCTCGGCCAGGTAGGCCACCGAGGCAGCGCTGACCGAGTAGTTCCAGGTTACGCCGTCGCCGGTGGCGCTTACCGTCGGGGTCAGCGTGCCGAGGGCAGCGCCGCCGGGGGCGTTGGAGCCGCTGGCGGTCACTGCGACGGTGTGGCTGTCGCTGGTGTCGGCGTCGCTCAGCGAGATCACACCGTTCAGAGCGATGGTGCCGGTGTCGATGTTCGAGCCGAGTTCGTTCGCGCTGACCGCCACGTCCGCCCCGAGGACCGGGGCGTCGTTGGTGCCCGTGATGGTCACCTGAACCTGGGCGGTGTCGGTCAGACCGCCGGTAGCGCGGTCGCTGACCGTGATGGTGAAGGTCTCGATGCGGGACTCGCCCTCAGCCAGATAGGCCACCGAGGCAGCGTTGACCGAGTAGCTCCAGGTCACTCCGTCGCCCGTGGCATTGACGGCCGGGATCAGCGTGCCGAGGGCAGCGCCGCCGGGCGCGTTGGAGCCGCTGGCGGTCACTGCGACGTTGTGGCTGTCGCTGGTGTCGGCGTCGTTCAGCGAGATCACACCGTTCAGAGCGATGGTTCCGGTGTCGATGTTGGAGCCGAGCTCGTCCACCTGGACCGCCACGTCCGCTCCGAGGACCGGGGCGTCGTTCGTGCCGGTGATGGTCACACGCACGATGGCCGAGTCGCTCAAGGGAGTGCCATGGACGTCCAGCACGGTGACGGTGAACTCCTCGACGCGAGACTCGCCGGCGGCCAAATAGGCCACCAGGCTGGCATCGACGCTGTAGGCCCAGCTCACGGTGCCGGTGCCGGCGCCGGTGGCCACGTCGGAGATGCTCAGGCTGGTCAGCGTGCCCAGCGTCGTGCCCACCGCAGTGAAGCCCACGGTGTGGGTGTCGGACAGGTCGGCGTCGTCGAACTCGAAGGTGCCGGTGATGCCGATAGGCCCGGTATCGACGTTGGAGCCCAGCTCCGCAATGGTGCCGGTGAAACTGGAGCCATCGATCACCGGGGCGTCGTTGGTGCCGGTGATGGTGACAGTCACGATCTGGCTGACGAAGCCGCCGTTGCCGTCATCGAGGGTGACGGTATATACCAGCGTGAGCGTCTCGCCCTTGGCCAGGTACTCCACGGCAGCCGGTGCGACGCTGTAGGCCCAGTCGATGTTGCCGGCGGTGCTGGTTGCGGTGTCGCCGGAGACGGAGGCCGAGAAGGTGCCCACTGCGGCGGACAGATCGGCGGTGTTGCCGTTGATGGAGGTGAGCATGAAGCTCACTTCGTTCACATCGGTGACGTCCACATCGCTGAAGGCGATCAAGCCGGAGGCCGCCAGTGCCTCGGCGTCCTCGGCGGGGGTGCCGGTGACTTCGGTGATAGCGCCCTCGCCGGCTGCGCCGGTGATGACCGGTGCGTCGTTGGTGCCGGTGATGGTGACAGTCACGATCTGGCTGTCGAAGCCGCCGTTGCCGTCATCGAGGGTGACGGTATAGACCAGCGTGAGCGTCTCGCCCTTGGCCAGGTACTCCACGGCAGCCGGTGCGACGCTGTAGGCCCAGTCGATGCTGCCGGCGGTGGTGGCGTCCGTGTCGCCGGAGACGGAGGCCGAGAAGGTGCCCACTGCGGCGGACAGATCGGCGGTGTTGCCGTTGACGGAGGTGAGCACGAAGCTCACTTCGTTCACATCGGTGACGTCCACGTCGCTGAAGGCGATCGAGCCGGAGGCCTCCAACGCCTCGGCCTCCTCGGCGGGGGTGCCAGTGACTTCGGTGATAGTGCCCGCGCCAGCTGCGCCGGTGATCACCGGCGCATCGTTGGCACCCGTAATGGAGAACGTCACTTTAGCCCACGCCAGTGTCCCGTTCCCGAGCTGGATGGCGTAGACAAACGTGTCCTCGAAGGCCTCGCCCGCGCCCATCGCGCGGAGCTTGGCAAGGTACGCCTCGTCCACCCGAACCTGCACCTTGCCATCGACGATGCGCAACTCAGCACCTTGAGCGGTGCGTCCGTCGCATGCCGTGGCTACGTTCGTCGTGTCCGAGACCGTCAGGTCCTTCATGAACTCTGTAGTCGATCCAGTCCCGTCATCGACAGAGTACAGCGTCTTGGCCTTGCCGCCCAGGTCATTGGCCATGACATCGAAATAGAAGCAGCTGCCAACCTCCAACGCATCTTCTGCCATGTAGTCCAGGTACGAATCGCCGTTCGCCTGCGGCGTCTTCGAGAAGGAGACGGTGTTGACACCGTTGACCGTGTTCGTGCTGCTGGTCGCCATCGTCTACTCCATGTCCGGAAACGTCGCCGGAAGTGCTGCCACAAAACGCTGAGGTAAGCGCGGGAAGCGGAGTTTAGGAGTTGGCGCGACAACCTGTGTCAGGTTGTTACATATATCCGGGTTTGCACGGATGCAGGTTTGCGCGTCTGCAAGTTGGGTCGTAGACGAAAGATGTGGTGTGGAGCTAAAAAGTGATCGGAAAAAGATCCGACATCTGTAGCTTTAGCTCTTCAATCGAGCTGTCACATATAACGTATATCGCGCGCCGCTCGGTCCGCGCTTGCCTCGCGTGCGTCGCTTGTCTGCTCAGGGACGGCGCCAGGAAGGCCTGCCGACGGGTGCCGGTAGGCTAGCCGTCGGGCGTGTTACTCGGAGCGTTACGCCGACTGCGGCTTGGCTCCCCCGGCCTGCCTCGACGGCGGCTTGATCCCGTCATTCGCCTGCATGTGCTGCGCATAGAGCTTCTGCATCCCACCGATCCAGCGGTCGTAGTCCTGCGCCTTGGCCTGCACATACTGCGCTACCTCCGGGTGCGGCAAGGCGAGAAAGCGCTCGTCGCGCATGGTCTGCACCACCACCTCGGCGACCTGTTGCGGGGTCAGCATGCCGTCGTGGCCGGCCGATCCGCCGCCCGCGCGCGTCATCTCGGTGTGCACACCTTGCGGGCACAGGCAGGAGACGCGCACGCCGCGCCGGCCGTAGGCGATGCGCAGCCACTCGGCGAAGGCCACGGCCGCGTGCTTGGTCACGCCGTAGGGCGCCGACTCCACGATGTTGAGCAGGCCTGCCGCCGACGCGGTGACCACGAAATAGCCGTCGCCGCGCGCCACCATCTCCGGCACCACCGCACGCGCCGCCCAGACGTGCGCCATGGCGTGCACCTGCCACATGCTGTCCCACAGCGCGTCCTCGAGTTCGAAGCCGCCCGTGCGGCCCAGGATGCCGGCGTTGGAGACGAACACATCGACCTGCCCGAAGCGCGCGCGTGTGGCGTCCACGAGCGCGCGCAGGGACGACTCCTGGCGCACGTCGCAGTGCAGCGCGTGCGCACCGGCTTCGCGCGCGACGCGTTCGGCCTCCTCGAGCCGCAGGTCCGCCGCCACCACCGCGCGCGCGCCTTCCGCCACGAAGCGGCGCACGAGCCCCTCGCCGATGCCGCTGCCCCCGCCGGTCACGATGGCCACTTTTCCCTGCATTTCCATGGTGCTGTCCTTTCTGCGGCGGCCAGTATCGAACGCCACGACCCGGCGCGGCAGCCGCCGCCGCGACAGGACGACGGGCTGGGCCGGGGAGCGCGAAGCCGCTAGCATTCGCTTCCATGAACAGCAGTACCCACGGCAGCGCCCCCGCAGCGCCCTCCGTCCCGTTCCGTCAGGACGCCAGCGTCATCGGGCTCGTGGGCATTGCCCACCTCATCAGCCACTTCAGCCAGCTCCTGCTGGCGCCGCTGTTCCCCTGGCTCAAGGACGCCTTCCAGGTGAGCTACACCCAGCTCGGCTTCCTGATGACGCTGTTTTTCGTGGTGTCCTGCGCGGTGCAGGCTTCGTCCGGTTTCCTGGTCGATCGGCACGGGCCGCGGCCGGTGCTGTTCGCGGGGCTGGGCCTGCTCGGCGCCGCCGCCTTCGGCATGGCCACGGCGCCTACCTACTGGGCCCTGGCGGGTTGGGCAGTGATGGCGGGCATCGGCAATGGCGTGTTCCACCCCGTTGACTACACCCTCATCAACCGCAAGGTCAGCCAGGCGCGGCTGGGCCATGCGTACAGCTTTCACGGCGTGACCGGAAGCCTCGGCTGGGCGCTGGCGCCGGCGCTGCTGGTGCCGCTGGCCATCGCGTTCTCGTGGCGCGTGGCCCTGGCGGCCGCGGGCGTGCTGGCGTATGCCGTGCTGCTCGTGCTCTGGATCAACCGCGAACGCCTGCTGCTGGCGCCCGTCACGCCGCGCGCCGGCGGCGCCGACGCTGCGGGGGGCAACTTCGGCTTCCTGCGCATCCCCGCCGTGTGGATGTGCTTCTGGTTCTTCCTGTGCTGGGCCGCGGTCCTCACCGGCATCCAGGCCTATGCGCCACAGGCGGCGCGTTTCATCCATGGTGTGCCGGTGGCACTGGCGGCCATGTGCCTCACGGTCTACATGGTGTGCAGCGCCGGCGGCATGTTGCTGGGCGGCTTCCTCACGGCCGATGCGCAGCGCTGCGAGCGGGTGGTCGGCGCCGGCTTCGGCGCGGCGGCGCTGGTGGCGCTCGCAATCGCCTTCGTACCGATGCCGGGCTACCTGGTGCCCGTGCTGTTCGGCCTGATGGGCGTGGTCTCGGGACTGGCCGGGCCGTCGCGCGACCTGCTGGTCAAGCGCTCGACGCCCGAGAATGCCTCGGGCCGCGTCTATGGGGTGGTGTATTCGGGCCTGGACATCGGGCAGGCCGTGGCGCCACTGGCCTTCGGCATGCTGATGGACCGCCAGAACTACCAGGGCGTCTGGCTGGCGCTGGTGGCGGTGCAGCTGCTGCTGGTGGCGAGTGCGCTGCGCATGCGCCACGTACCGCGGGGCATGCCCGTTCCCGCCTGAGCAAGGGCGGGGGTATCCTGCTGCCCATGTACGCACCGTTCTTCGGCCTGCGGCACGAGCCGTTCTCCATCGCGCCCGACCCGCGCTACCTGTACATGAGCGAGCGCCACCGCGAGGCGCTCGCACACCTGCTCTACGGCGTCTCCTGCGGTGGCGGGTTCGTGCTGCTCACGGGCGAGATCGGCACCGGCAAGACCACCGTCTGCCGGGCCTTTCTCGAGCAGATTCCGCCGCATTGCGACGTCGCCTACATCTTCAATCCCAAGCTCACCGTCGTCGAGCTGCTGCAGACGATCTGCGAAGAGTTTCACGTGTCCGTGGCGCTGCCCGAGGGACGCGCCACCACGGTCAAGGACTACCTCGACCCGCTCAACGCCTACCTGCTGCGCGCGCATGCAGCCGGGCGCAACAGCGTGCTGATCATCGACGAGGCGCAGAACCTCTCGGCGCAGGTGCTCGAGCAGCTGCGCCTGCTCACCAACCTCGAGACGCCCTCGCGCAAGCTGCTGCAGATCGTGCTGATCGGCCAGCCCGAGCTGCGCGACTTGCTCGCCCGCCCCGAGCTGGAGCAGCTGGCGCAGCGGGTGGTCGCACGCTTCCACCTGCTGCCCCTGAACGAGGCCGAGACCGGCTGGTACGTGCGCCATCGGCTGGAGGTGGCGGGGCTCGACCGGGTGCCCCCCTTCGACCGCCGCGCGATCCGGCGCGTGCACCGGCACGCCCGGGGCATTCCCCGGCGCATCAACCTGCTGTGCGACCGCGCCCTGCTCGGCGCCTATGCCCACACCCGCGACCGCGTCGATGCGGCCACGGTCGAACAGGCTGCGCGGGAGGTGTTCGGTGGCCCGGGCGAGCGGGCCCGGTCCCGGCGGCCGCTCATGCGGCGTGCCGGCCTGGCGCTCGCCGGCGCCGGGCTCGCGCTGGCAGGGTGGGGCGCCGGCTCCGGTGCCCTGCACGCGGTGCCGATGCCGCCCGTGGACCGCTGGCTCGCGACGGCCTCCTGGAGCTGGTTGCCGGCAGCCGCGGTGTGGCAGGCGAGCGCCCCGGCGCAGCCGCCTGGACAAGCCGCGTCGGGGCCGCTGGCTGCGGCGCCGCTGCGGCCGTCTTCGGCGGGAGCCGATCAGGTCGGCGCGAACGGTGAAAGCCGCGGCATCGATGCGGGAAGGCGCGGCATGCCTGCGCTGGCTGTCGCGGCGGCAGCGCCGGCAGACCGCGCTGGCGACGCGTCTGCTACTGGGCCGTCCCGGGGCGGTGTCGGCGCGAGCGTCACCGCCGCCGGCGGCACGGTGAGAGCGGGTACGCATGGCGCCAGCAGCGAAGGCCACACCACGGTCGGCGCAGGGAAGGTCGGCCAGGCCGGTGCGGTCGGCGCCACGGGCTCCACGCGCGCCACAGGCATCACGGGAACTGCGGACGCCGCAGGCACCGCAGTCGGCAGTAGCACCTCGGGCGGCACAGGCAGCAGTGGCAGCGGCAGCGGCAGCGGCAGCGGCAGCGGCACCGCTCGCCTGGCCGAGGGTGTAGGTGCCACCAGCGAACCCACTGGTGCCGGCCGCTCAGGCTTCGTCGATAGCGTCTATAGCGGCGGAAAGAAGCCGACCCTGCTGCGCGACGAAGACTCGGCCTGGCGCGAGCTTGCGCGCCGCTGGAACATCGACATCCCACCGGGCGTGTCGGCCTGCGATGCGCTGGGCGGTCAGCAGCTTCGATGCTTCGCCGGCGTCAGCACCCTCGAGGAGATCCGGCGCCTCGACCGTCCCGGCATCCTCACCCTCGACGTGGCAACCGGCAGCCCGTCCTATGCGCTGCTGCTGGCGCTGACGCCGCACAGTGCCACCCTGCAGGCCGCGGGAACGCAGCAGACCGTCACGCTGCAGGCGTTGAAGGCCCGCTGGAGCGGCGACTTCGCCACCTTGTGGCGCACGCCGCCGAGCTACACCGGCACCGAAGGCGACCTGCGCCGCGACAGCGAGACGCTGGCCTGGGTGGCCGCGCAGCTCGCACAGAACGACGCGCGCGCAAGCGCCGAGATCGTCCGCTCGCCGAGCCTGCTGCGCAGCCGTGTGCGCCGTTTCCAGACGGCGCAGAACCTGCCCGTGAGCGGCATGCTTACGCCGCCCACCTACATGCAACTGAACCGGGTCGCAGGCGCAGACGAGCCGCGCCTGCACACCGCACCTTGAGCCCCGTACGACCATGTCCTTCATCCTCGATGCGCTGCGGCGCGCGGACGCCCAGCGCGAACGCGATGCGTCCCGCGGCATCCACGCCCAGGCGGGCGACGCGAACCAGCCTGCGGTGCCCGACGGGCGCACGCCTCCATCCGCGCTGCTGCGTTGGGGCGTCCCTGCGCTGGGCGTCGGCCTGCTCGCCGCGGCGGCATGGCAGTGGCTGCCCGTCGGCCATGCGCTGCCGCAGCTTGCGCAGGCGGCGCAGCCCGCCGGCGGCTCCCTCGTGGCGAGCGCCGGTGTGGAAGGCATGGCTGCGGCATCGCCGGGCGGGTCGGTGGGCGCATCGCCGGGCGGACCTGCGCAAGCTTCCGGACACAGGGAGCCACCGGCGCCCGCCGCGCCCGTGGTTTCCCGCGTGCCGGTGAACGCGATCCACCCGCCGCCGCCGCCCAGCCTTCCCGCCGCACGCCCGGTGCCGGCTGCTCCGGATGTGGCGCAGCAGGCGGCAGCCGGCATGCGCCGGGTGGGGGCCACCGCCGATGACGCAGCCGCCGCGGCCCGCGCGGCGGCCGACGCCCGCGCCCGCTCGCGTCCGGGGCTCGGTGCGGCGCCGGCTGCGGGGCAGGTCGGCGATGCTCCGGCGTCCGTGCAGCCGACACAGCAACCGGAGCAACCGCAGCAACCGGAGCAACCGCAGCAACCGCAGCAACCGCAGCAACCGCAGCAAGCGCAGCAAGCGCAGCAAGCGCAACCGGCGACACAACCGACCCAGCCACCGCAGGCTGCGCAGCCACCGCAACCGACCGAGCCTGCGCAGCCTCCGTCCCCGCCACGGTCCGTGCGCTCGGCTCCGGCCGGTCAGCGTGCCACACCGACTGCGCCTCTGCCGCCCGGGCAGCCTGCGCCTGGCGCTCCAGCGGCGGCCTCCGCAGGCCAGCCCGGGGCCGGATCACCGCCATCGCGCACGTCGCCAGCGCCGCAACAGCTGCCGCCGAGGGCGCCTGCATCCGCTCCGGCGGCGGCCGCCGCCAGCGTGCTGCCGCCCGACGCCCCCGCGGTCGCCATCAGTGGCGGTGTCTACTCCCGCGACCCGAGCAAGCGCATGCTGATCGTGAACGGCCAGGTGCATGGCGAAGGGGCCGAGCCGGTGCCCGGAGTGGTCATCGAGGCCATTCGCCCGAGCGGCGCCGTGCTGCGCTATCGGGGCCAGGAGCACACCGTCTCCTTCTGATGCGGTGCGCGCGCGTGCCGATAGAGCGCAGCGGCGCGAGGAAACCGCGCTTGCGCCTCGGCGCAGGCGCATTTCAGCCGCAAGGGCCGACAGCGCGCGCATCGCCGATGCGCGATGCGAACGGCACCTGGTAACCGCGGCGCCTTCGGCGCCACCCGGTGGATGCGCATGGGACACGGAGTGCCGGCGCCGGCACTCCGCGCGCTGCCGAACTGCCTGTTCAGGCGCCTCGGACTGCGTCAGCGACGAACTTTTGAGGTGAGTGCATCGGCCGCGGATCGGGGCGAATTGCACAGGCGGCCCACAAGCGCCCCACCAGCGCCATTCGGTCAGGTATCAGCAAGGGTGGAATCGCTTCGTCGAGAACTCGATCGCTCGCCGCGGTACCCATGCGCGCGCCCGCCGATTTGCCGGCCGGTGCACCGGTTCCGATCCGATTCCCACCGATTTCTACCTTCCATGAACAAGTACATCCGTGTGCAGCTCGCATTGTTCGGCTGCTTCCTCCTTGCAGCTTGCGCGTCTCCCCCGTCACCTCCTTCGCTCAAGGACCACAACAAGGCCCAGATCGAGGAGGGCACCCAGAGAGTCGAAATCTTCTACAGCCCGGAGGAGCACGGCGTTGTGCACATGTTCGGGGAGTCGGGCGCGAGCAGCATGGTGAACGCGGGCGCCCTCTTCGGCGCTGGTGGTGCGCTGTTCGGCGCGGTGCTGGCTCTTGCGGCCGAACGGCAAAGCGCCGAGGACAGCGCCGAGCGAAGCCGTGAGTTCGGCCGGCTTGCGTCCGAAGCCGCCGCGAGCGCCGGGCAGGACATGAACCGCGAATTCGCCGAGCAACTCGCCTCGCACGTGCGGGCGTCCGGCCGTGAGGTGCGCTTGACGCAGGTGAAGCGGCTGCCCGGGCACCTCCCCGGTAGTGGCGCCGACGCCGCCCGAGCGAAACCTGCGGCGGATGCGTGTGCAGGTGCGCAGTGCCCGACGCCGCCCGCTGCAGCGCAGCAGCCTCCTGCGCCCGCCACGACCGAGCCACCTGCAGTCGCCGCCGCGCAGGCCGGCGTGGGTTACTCACCCACCCCCGGCTACACGCCCTTGCTGGTTCGCATCACCACCGGGTATGGCGCCGCAAGCGTCATGAACAGCTATCGCCCGCTGGTCGTCGTGGAGTCGGCTCTGGTGGGCGCCGAACGCGGCGAGTACCTGGCGCACTCCAGGATCAGCCAGTCCCCCGAGGGCGACGATGCCAGGCAGTACCTGCGGTGGACCGAGCTGAAGGAGGATGTGCCGGCCGCCCGCCAGCAGCTCGCAACGCGCCTGTTCGGGCTGAGCGCGGGGGTGAAGGCAGCGCTTTTCGATTTCAGCGCTGCTCCCTGAGCAGACGCCGGCTCGCGCTGCACTGCCGGCGTCCTACGCCGGGGAAGCAATGGCGGTCCAAGGGCGCATGCGTGCGGCCTGCGTCACTGCCTTGGATCGCTGCTTTCGGACGAATGCGTTGCGCGGTGCTGGTTGGCAATTGCTTCTCGGCCTTGCTTTTTGCGGATGCGCGTCGGCCAGGCCCGGTCTGCTCAGTGCCCTCTCGGAGGCTGGAACACCGACCATTTGCCCTCCCGAAATAGGTACAGGGCAGAGGAAATGCGCGCGTGGCGGGCTCCGGCGTGCAAGGCCACGGCGCTGAAGCGCAGCTTGTCGACGGCCGCCTGGTCGTCCAGCGGCGCGAACACCAGCCCACCCTGCTGCGGGACAGCCGCGACCAGCCCGTTGGGATGCTGGCGCTGCTGGTCCAGCCAGAACTGGCGATCCAGGAAATAGCTGCTGCTGAGGTCATTGGCGCGGCCATCGACGCGCATGAGACCGCTGGCCCAGGGGCGCACCTGCGGCTCGCCGTAGATGCGGCGCAGGTTGCGTGCGGCGAGGGTCAGTGCCTGCTCGGCGTCGAGCCGCATGCGGACCAGGTCTTCGGGAGTGGCGCTCTGGAGCTTCTGTGGTCCGTCGAATACGAGCCGAATGTGCATGTCACCGAGGTAGTGGAACCAGCTGGCCTCGATCTCCAGCTCTCGCCCGTCTTCGAGCTGCATCGTGACCTTGCCCCAGGGCTCGAGCCGCTCGTCCTGCTTGTTGGCGCCAGCGCTCTCACGCAGGACGGCCATCAACGTAGCCGCGCCTGCATCGAGCGATTCGGAGGAGGCGGCTGCCGGAGATCCGCCACCCGAGAGGGCAGCGGCCAGCAGCAGGGCGGCGCCGGCGGAACGGACCGCCGGAACCCGGTGGCGTGTCATGCGAATCCCCTTCTCGTCACTGAAACTTTGTTGGCAAGCTCATCGTGCCCTGCCATATGTCACGGCGCAACGACGCTTACATTTTGGACGTGGGGCTGTAGCGTGCAATGCACGCGAACGATGACACAACGGACGTGTTTGGTTACCGAACTTGCGCATCTAAGCATGCGTTTGTGCTCAGCGGTTCTTAGCATTGCCGCTCCACTTTCAACCCGAGCGAGAGGACGTCCCCATGGCTTTGCAGTCTCCCTTCTTCAACAACAACAAGCGTGATGTGCCGGGCGACGCCCCTGCCACCGGTTCGCGCGCTGCCTCGCCGATCCTGGCCTCGCATGTAGCCGCACAGACGGCGCAAGCACAGACGGTCGCGGCCACCCCGGTGCCCGCCGCCATCTCCGCGCCTGCGGCCGTACAGGAGAGCGAAAGCCGCCTGACCGTAGGCCCCAACATCAAGCTCAAGGGAGTAGAGATCACCGACTGCGACACCCTGGTGGTGGAGGGCTCGGTCGAGGCGACGATGGACTCGCGCGTCATCCAGATCGCCGAGCGGGGCTCGTTCAAGGGTTCGGCGGAAATCGACATCGCTGAAATCCGTGGCCATTTCGACGGCAACCTCACCGTGCGCGAGAAGCTCACGATCTTTGCGACGGGCAAGGTCACCGGCCGCATCCGCTACGGCAAGGTGGTGATCGAGGAGGGCGGCCAGCTCTCCGGAGAAGTCGAGTTCGGCACGGCGCCCAAAGCTACCGCCACGCTCCCCGCGCGTCCGCTGCAGCAGGTCAACGGCTGATCCATCCCGCCTGTCCGCTGCCCCTCTCGACGGGGCGGCGACTGCCAGCGTCCTGCGCCGTGGCTGTCTGCGGCGGGGGCACACTCCGCACGCAGCGGAAAAAGAAAAGGGGCCGCGAAAGCGGCCCCTTTTCCTTGCCTGCAAAGGCGGCTTACTTGACGTGCTTGCCGATCAGGCCGGCCATCTCGAACATCGACACCTGGTTCTTGCCGAACAGCTCCTTGAGCTTGGCATCGGCATTGACCATGCGCTTGTTCTGCGCGTCCTGCAGCTTGTTCTTCTTGATGTAGGCCCACAGCTTGGAGACGATCTCGGTGCGGGGCAGGGGCTGGGAGCCCACCACCGCGGCGAGCGCGGGATCGGGCGTCAGGGGCTTCATGAAAGCGGCGTTGGGGGTGCGCTTCTTGGCGGGGGCCTTCTTGGCGGCAGCCTTCTTGGCCGGTGCCGCTGCCTTCTTCGCGGGAGCGGCCTTCTTCGCCGGAGCCGCCGCCTTCTTCGCGGGTGCGGCCTTCTTTGCCGGTGCCGCCGCCTTCTTCGCCACCGCCTTCTTGGCGGGCGCCGCCTTCTTCGCCGGAGCCGCCTTTTTGGCCGCCGGCGCTTTCTTCGCCGCAGCTTTCTTCGCAGTTGCCATTTGACTTTCCTTCTTGAAGTTGATCGTGACCACCAATGAAACGTGATTCACATTGGCAGTGCGGATGCTAAATGAGAAAAAACGCCGTTCCAAGGGAAAAATGGCTTTTTCCATTGGGGGCCGTTGCGTTTTTCCCCCGGGGCGGAGGGACTCGTTTGGCGCGTGTGGCGAGTGCGGGGATGCCGCGGATGTCTCAGCGGTCGCCGGACCGCCGCGAAGGCAGCGTCGCCAGCACGACGCCGAGGATGGCGAGTGCGAGGGCGGCAAGCTGCAGTGCCCCCCATGGCTCGTCGAGTGCAACGACTCCGACCAGCGCCGTGGACACGGGCAGCAGGACGGTGAAGACACCGCTCTCGGACGCAGGCACGTGGCGCAGCCCGGTCATCCACAGCCATACCGTCCAGACGCTGGCGGCCAGTCCGTAGAACAGCAGCAGCAGCCACAACGCCGGCGTCACCGAGGCGAAGTCGAAGCGCAGCGAGGCGTGCAGGCCGAAGGGCGTGACGAGTGCCAGTCCCCAGAGATTGATGAGGGCGCTGATGCGCCTGGGCCCCAGTGCTCCGGTGAGCCGCTTGCCGATCACGGCATAGGCCGCTTCGCAGAGCACCGCTGCGAACACGAGCAGGTTGCCGAGCCAGTACGTGCCGCGGTGCGCAGCGCCGGGGGCATCGATCTGCGCCAGCCCGAGCAGCCCGATTCCCGACGCGGCGCAGGCAAGCGCGAGCAAGGTGCGCGGAGCGATCCGCTCGCCGAGAAAGGCCCAGCTCATGACGGCCACCGCCGCCGGAATGGCCGCAAGGATGACGCCCGCCGAGACGGCGCTTGTCATGCTCACGCCCAGCAGCATGCAGACGGTGAAGAGAAAGTTTCCCAGGAACGATTCGAGGAACAGCAACAGGCGCGTACGCGGCGAGAGCGGCCCCTCCAGAGCGGGCTTGGGCAGCCAGTGCAGCATGGCAACGGCGCCGATTCCGAATCGCAGCCACGCCAGCAGCATCACCGGGAAGACCACGAGCAGTGGCTTGGACAGCGCTACGTAGCTGCCCACCAGCGTCATGCTGAGGGCAAGGCAGCCATAGGCGGCGAGCCGTTGCGAGCGGTTGGACATGCGGCGGTGAACTATCGGGGTGGCCGATCATGCATGAGCCGCGCTGCGGCTTTCCACATGCGTGTCGTCGTTTCACGATGCGACATATCGCCATGCTGCGTTGCCGCATTTTTTCTCAATATAAGAATGGCAATTCCACATTGAGGAAATAGAACGCCAAGTCATTGAAGTACATGGATATTTATTTTGTCTTGTATAAGACAGAAGAGGCGTTGCCGGTCTTCTATAAGACTAGAGTAGGACCCAGTAGCTCACGCACTTACGTCACCACTTTTCAGCAACCTCAAGGAGCGTTTTTATGACCGACTGGACCTCACTCTCGCGCGACCAGCAGATCGCCCAACTCGAGCAGGATTGGGCCGAGAACCCGCGCTGGCACGGCATCAAGCGCGGCTACAGCGCCGCCGACGTCGTGCGCCTGCGCGGCTCCCTGCCGATCGAGCACACGCTGGCAAAGCGCGGCGCGCAGAAGCTGTGGTCGCTGCTGCAGTCCGAGCCCTTCGTCAACTCGTTGGGCGCCTTGACCGGCAACCAGGCCATGCAGCAGGTGAAGGCCGGGCTGAAGGCCGTCTACCTCTCCGGCTGGCAAGTCGCGGGCGATGCCAACAGCAACGGCGAGATGTACCCCGACCAGTCGCTCTACTCGGTCGATTCCGTGCCGAAGGTGGTCAAGAAGATCAACGCGACTTTCGCCCGTGCCGACCAGATTCAGTGGAGCGAGGGCAAGACGCAGGAAGACCAGGGTTATATCGACTACTTCGCTCCCATCGTTGCCGATGCCGAGGCCGGCTTCGGCGGCGTGCTCAATGCGTTCGAACTCATGAAGGCCATGATCGAGGCGGGCGCCGCGGGCGTGCACTTCGAAGACCAGCTGGCTGCGGCGAAGAAGTGCGGCCACATGGGCGGCAAGGTGCTGGTGCCTACCCGCGAGGCAGTCTCGAAGCTGGTCGCCGCCCGGTTGGCTGCCGACGTGATGGGTACGCCCACCGTTCTGCTGGCGCGCACCGACGCCGAAGCGGCCAATCTCGTCACCAGCGACATCGATCCGACCGACCACGCCTTCCTCACCGGAGAGCGCACGGTGGAAGGCTTCTACCGCAGCCGCAACGGACTGGAGCAGGCGATCAGCCGCGGCCTCGCCTACGCCGAGTACGCCGACCTGATCTGGTGCGAGACGGGCACGCCCGACCTGGGTTTTGCCAAGGCGTTCGCGGACGCCATCCACGCCAAGTTCCCCGGCAAGCTGCTGGCCTACAACTGCTCGCCTTCGTTCAACTGGAAGAAGAACCTCGACGACGTGACCATCGCCCGCTTCCAGAAGGAACTCGGCGCCATGGGATACAAGTTCCAGTTCATCACGCTCGCCGGCTTCCACAGCCTGAATTACTCGATGTTCAACCTGGCATGGGGTTACGCGCGCCAGAACATGACGGCCTTCGTCGAGCTCCAGCAAGCCGAGTTCGCGGCGGCCGAGAAGGGATTTACGGCCGTCAAGCACCAGCGCGAGGTCGGCACGGGTTACTTCGACGCCGTCACCACGACCATCGAAGCGCAGGCCTCGACGGCTGCGCTGAAGGGCTCCACCGAAGACGAGCAGTTCTTCGAGCAGCGCAAGGCGGCATAAGGGCGCGGGGCGCCGCTCGCAGACGACGGCACGCTAGAATGCTTGCCTCGTCCGCCTACCTCGGGCGGCGCCACAAGAGCGAGAAAGGCACCCTGGTTATGACACCGCGAACTACTCCGGAAGGAAGCACCGTCGCCTGACGGTCGGGTAGTCGCGACTCGTTCCACGCTCCGCCTGGGGCAGCAAGAAGCAGAAGCGCGGCAATCGACCGCGCTTTCTTCTTTTTCTCGTTCTTCCATCTCCAGACCATGATTCAAGTCACGCTTCCCGACGGCTCACAGCGCGCATACCCCGGCCCCGTAACGGTCGCCGAAGTGGCCTCCTCGATCGGGGCCGGGCTGGCGAAGGCGGCCCTGGCCGGCAAGGTGGACGGCAAAGTTGTCGATACCGCGCATCTGATCGAGCACGACAGCAGGGTCTCCATCGTCACCGCCAAGGATCCCGACGGCCTCGACGTGATCCGCCACTCGACCGCGCACCTGCTGGCCTATGCCGTGAAGGAGCTGTTTCCCGATGCCCAGGTGACCATCGGGCCGGTTATCGAGAACGGGTTCTATTACGACTTCGCCTACAAGCGGCCCTTTACGCCCGAAGACCTCGCTGCCATCGAGCGGCGCATGGCGGACCTTGCGGCCAAGGACGAGCCCGTCACGCGGCGCGTGTTGCCGCGTGACGAGGCGGTCGCGCACTTCAAGGGCCTGGGCGAGCAGTACAAGGCCGAGATCATTTCCAACATTCCTTCTGGCGAGGATGTGTCCCTCTACCGGGAAGGCGGCTTCGAAGACCTGTGCCGCGGTCCGCACGTGCCGAGCACCGGAAAACTCAAGCATTTCAAGCTCATGAAAGTGGCCGGCGCTTACTGGCGCGGCGACCATCGCAACGAGATGCTCCAGCGCATCTACGGCACGGCCTGGTCCACCAAGGAGGAACTGCAGCAGTACCTCACCATGCTGGAAGAGGCTGAAAAGCGCGACCACCGTCGGCTCGGGCGCGAGCTCGACCTGTTCCACATCGACGACCATGCGCCAGGGGTGGTGTTCTGGCACCCCAAGGGCTGGACCGTCTGGCAGGAGGTCGAGCAGTACATGCGCCGTGTCTACCGCGACAACGGCTACCAGGAGGTCAAGGGGCCGCAGCTGCTCGACAAGACGCTCTGGGAGAAGACAGGCCACTGGGACAAGTACCGCGAGAACATGTTCACGACCGAATCGGAGAAGCGCGACTATGCGCTCAAGCCGATGAACTGCCCTGGGCACATCCTGATCTACAAGCAAGGCGTCAAGAGCTACCGCGATCTGCCGCTGCGCTACGGCGAGTTCGGCCAGTGCCACCGCAACGAGCCCACGGGCGGGCTGCACGGCATCATGCGGGTGCGCGGCTTCACCCAGGACGACGGCCACATCTTCTGCACCGAAGACCACATCCTGGGTGAATGCACTGCGTTCACCGCGCTGCTGCAGAAGGTCTATCGTGACTTCGGCTTCACGGAGGTGATCTACAAGGTGGCGACGCGGCCCGAAAAGCGCATCGGCTCCGATGAGAGCTGGGACAAGGCCGAGCACGCGCTCAAGGAAAGCCTGCGCGCATCGGACTGCGAGTTCGAGATCGCCCCGGGCGACGGCGCGTTCTATGGTCCGAAGATCGAGTACACGCTCAAGGACGCCATCGGGCGCCAGTGGCAGTGCGGCACGATGCAGGTCGATTTCTCCATGCCCGAGCGGCTGGACGCCGAGTACGTCGGAGAGGACGGCAACCGGCACCGGCCAGTCATGCTGCACCGGGCCATCGTGGGCAGCATGGAGCGTTTCCTCGGCATCCTCGTCGAGCAGCACGCCGGTGCACTGCCGGCGTGGCTCGCTCCGGTGCAGGTGGCCGTGCTGAACATCACCGACGCGCAAGCCGATTACGCCCGCGAAGTCGGCAAAACGCTGCTAAATCAAGGGCTTAGGGTAGAGCTCGACCTTCGCAACGAAAAAATCACGTATAAAATACGGGAGCATTCGCTGCAGAAGCTGCCCTACATCCTGGTCGTGGGCGACAAGGAAAAGGCTGCAGGCGCTGCATCGGTTCGCGCCCGGGGCAACAAGGATCTTGGCGTGATGGCGGTCGAGGAGTTCGTCCGCATCATCGCCCGAAACATTGCCGACAAGACCTGATTTTCAAAGGAAGCACACCATCGCTACTGATTTTCGCGACCGTCGCCACCGCGAGGAACGCAAGCACCGCCTGAACCGTGAAATCATGGCCCCTGAGGTTCGCCTCTCGGGTCCCGAGAACGAGCCGCTCGGCATCGTGAGCCTGCAGGAAGCTCTGCGCATGGCTGGCGAACTGGACGTGGACCTGGTCGAGATTGCGGCCACAGCCAATCCGCCGGTGTGTCGGCTGATGGACTACGGCAAGTTCAAGTACCAGGAGCAGAAGAAGGCGGCGGAAGCGAAAGCGAAGCAGACGGTCATCGAGATCAAGGAAGTCAAGTTTCGCCCGGGCACGGACGACGGTGACTACAACATCAAGATGCGCAACATTCGGCGGTTCCTGGCCGAGGGCGACAAGTGCAAGATCACGCTGCGCTTCCGGGGCCGCGAGATCACCCACCAGGAGATCGGGATGGCGCTGTTGAACCGCATCCGCGACGAGCTCGGCGACACCATCCTCGTGGAGCAGTTCCCCAAGCTCGAGGGGCGTCAGATGATCATGATGATCGCTCCTGGCCGCAAGAAGCCGCAGCCGGCGGCCAAGTCGCCTTCCGAGGCGCAGGGCGCTTCGGCCTGACATCCGAGGCGCGCGTCGCCTCGCACCAATTGCAGGTTGGTCGCGAGTGGGTTGGTCGCCCGCTCGTATCAAGAAGGGCGCTCTTCGGAGCGCCCGAATAGAAGTGGCTCGGGGCCAGCAAGTCCGCGGAAGGTTCGCGGCGCCTCACGAGCACAAATGAAGAAGGAGCATGTACATGCCCAAAATGAAGACCAAGAGCAGCGCGAAGAAGCGTTTTCGCGTTCGTCCCGGTGGAACCGTCAAGCGTGGACAGGCGTTCAAGCGCCACATCCTCACGAAGAAGACCACCAAGAACAAGCGGCACCTGCGTGGTGCGGTGACTGTGCATGAGACCAATATGGGTCACATCGCGCAGATGCTCCCGTTCGCGGGCCTCTGATCAACGACGAACAAGGAGTAACGCATGCCTCGCGTCAAACGTGGTGTAACAGCCCGCGCTCGCCACAAGAAAGTCCTCGCCCTGGCCAAGGGCTTCCGCGGCCGCCGCGGCAACGTCTTCCGCATCGCCAAAGAAGCGGTGATGAAGGCGGGGCAGTATGCCTATCGCGACCGTCGTACCAAGAAGCGCGTTTTCCGTCAGCTGTGGATTGCGCGTATCAACGCCGCCGCGCGTGAACTGGGCCTGACCTACAGCCAGTTCGCCAACGGGGTGCGCAAGGCCGGTATCGAGATCGACCGCAAGGTCCTCGCGGATATCGCCGTGCACGACAAGGCCGCTTTTGCCGGCATCGTGGAGCAAGTCAAGGCCAAGCTGGCGGCTTGAGTTCACGTCGCGCGCCGGCCCTTGGGTCGGCGCCCGGTGCAACCAACCTCGACAGGGCTAGGGCTTGCAGGCACTAGCCCTGTTTTTTTCCCCATGAGCAACGAACTCGATTCCATTGTCGATGCCGCGCGGGCGGCCTTCGCCCAGGCCGCTGCGCCGGCACAGCTCGAAGACGCCAAGGCGCGCTTCGTCGGCAAGTCCGGCCGCATCACCGAGTTGATGAAGGGCCTGGCCGCCCTCAGCCCCGAGGAAAAGAAAGGCCGCGGCGCCGCCATCAACCAGGCGAAACAGGCCATCGAGGACGCGTTGAATGCCCGACGCAAGGCGCTGGCCGATGCGGAGCTGCAAGCCCAGCTGGAAGCGGAGGCGCTCGATGTGACGCTGCCGGGCCGCCGCCGGGAGCTCGGCGGGCTGCACCCGGTGAGCCTCACCATGGAGCGCATCGAGCAGATCTTCGCGAGCATGGGCTTCGACGTAGCCGACGGGCCGGAAATCGAGAGCGATTGGCACAGCTTCACCTCGCTGAACAATCCGCCGAACCATCCTGCGCGGTCGATGCAGGACACCTTCTACGTCGATATCGACGGCGAAGACGGCATCCCCTACAACCTGCGCCCGCACACCAGCCCGATGCAGGTGCGCTACGCGCATGCGCACATCAAGAAGTTCGCCGGACGCGAGGACATGCCCGAGATACGTGTGATCGCGCCCGGACGCACCTACCGGGTGGACAGCGACGCCACGCACTCGCCCATGTTCCACCAGTGCGAGGGCCTCTGGCTTGGACAGAACGTGAGCTTCAAGGACCTGAAGGTCGTGTTCACCGCTTTCTGCCGCACCTTCTTCGAGAGCGACGACCTGGCACTGCGCTTTCGCCCGAGCTTCTTCCCGTTCACCGAGCCGAGTGCCGAAATCGACATCCAGTTCCAGAGCGGCCCGCTCGCCGGTCGCTGGCTCGAGGTGGCCGGCTCCGGACAGGTGCACCCGACCGTCGTGCGCAACATGGGACTCGACCCCGAGAAGTACATCGGCTTCGCGTTCGGCATGGGACCGGACCGTCTGACCATGCTGCGATACGGCGTGAACGACCTGCGCCTGTTCTTCGAGGGCGACATCCGCTTCCTGCGCCAGTTCCGCTGAGCCCGTTCCGCCAACCGACAACGACGACCCGACATGCAATTCCCCGAGTCCTGGCTGCGCGAATTCTGCAATCCGCCGCTCACCACCCGCGAACTCGCCGACACCCTGACCATGGGTGGCCTTGAAGTTGAAGATCTGCGGCCTGTGGCGCCGCCCTTCAGCCGCGTTGTGGTGGGTGAGATCCGCGAGGCCGCGCAGCACCCCAACGCCGACCGGCTGCGCGTCTGCCAGGTGGACGTTGGACAGGGCGCGCTTCTCAACATCGTCTGTGGGGCGCCGAACGCGCGTGCCGGCATTCGCGTGCCTTGTGCGCTGGTCGGCGCCGAGCTGCCGCCGGGCGAAGACGGCAAGCCTTTGCAGATCCAGCTGGGCAAGCTGCGCGGCGTGGAAAGCCAAGGGATGCTGTGCTCGGCCCGTGAACTGCAACTCAGCGAAGACCACGGGGGGCTGCTCGAACTTGCCGCAGACGCGCCGCTCGGCGCGGACGTGCGTTCGGTGCTTGCCCTCGACGACACCCTGTTCACGCTCAAACTCACACCCAACCTGGCGCACGCCTTGAGCGTCTATGGCGTCGCACGCGAGCTGTCCGCGCTCACCGGCGTGCCGTTGAAGGCGCCGCGATTCGCGCCGGTCCAGCCGCAGCACGACGCGCGGCTACGGGTGCGGGTCGAAGCCGCCGACCTCTGCGGGCGTTTTTCCGGCCGCATCGTGCGCAACGTGGACACGCGCGCGCGCACGCCGCAGTGGATGGTGGACCGGCTTGCGCGTTGCGGTCAGCGCAGCGTCACGGCGCTCGTGGACATCTCCAACTACGTGATGTTCGAGTTCGGGCGCCCCTCGCACATCTTCGATCTCGACAAGATCCACGGCGCGCTGGAAGTCCGCTGGGGCCGGGCGGGCGAAACGCTCAAGCTGCTCAATGGCAACGTCGTGGAACTCGACGAGCGCGTGGGCGTCATCGCGGACCAGGCGCAGGTGGAGTCGCTGGCCGGCATCATGGGCGGTGATTCGAGCGCCGTGTCGGACGCCACGCGCAACGTGTACGTGGAGGCTGCCTTCTGGCATCCGCAGGCCATCCAGGGCCGCTCGCGTCGCTTCAATTTCTCGACCGACGCCGGCCACCGGTTCGAACGCGGCGTGGACCCGAGCCAGACCGTCGAGCACATCGAGCACATCACCCGCCTGATCCAGGAGATCTGCGGCGGCGAAGCGGGCCCCATCGACGACCATGTGGTCGCGCTGCCCGAGCGCCAGCCGGTGCGGCTGCGGGCAACGCGCGCGGCCAAGGTGATCGGGATGCCGCTCACCGCCGCACAGTGCAGCGAGGCGCTGGGCCGCATGGGTCTGGACGTGGACATCGACGGTGACGTCCTCACCGTCGTGCCGCCGCCCCACCGATTCGATCTGGCGATCGAAGAGGACCTCATCGAAGAAGTGGTGCGCATCGTCGGGTACGACAATCTGCCCACTACTCCGCCGCTTGCGCCGGTCGTCGCCCGCCCGATACCCGAGTCTCGGCGCGGTCGCTTCGCCGTGCGGCGCCTGCTTGCCGCGCTCGGCTACCAGGAGACGATCAACTTCAGCTTCGTCGAGGAGGCCTGGGAGCGCGACCTCGCCGGTAACGCCAACCCCGTGCGCCTGCTCAACCCCATCGCCAGCCAGATGGGTGTGATGCGCTCCTCGCTCATGGGCTCCTTGCTGCAGGTGCTGCGACACAATCTCGATCGACGCGCGGAACGCGTGCGGGTGTTCGAGCTCGGGCGCGTGTTCCTGCGCGACGAAGGCGTCGAGACCACGGACACGACCGTGCGCGGCGTGCGCCAGCCGATGCGGATCGCCGGGCTCGCGTACGGCACCCCGGATGGCTTGCAGTGGGGTCGCAAGGGGCAGCCCGCGGCCGATTTCTTCGATCTCAAGGGCGACGTGGAGTCGCTGCTCGCACCCGCACGGGCCGAGTTCCGGGCGGCCGCGCATCCCGCACTGCATCCCGGGCGCTGCGCGTCCGTATGGTTCGGTGACCAGGAGATCGGCGTGCTGGGTGAGTTGCACCCGCAGTGGCGTCAGGGCTGGGAGCTGCCCGGTGCGCCGCTGCTGTTCGAGCTGGACCTCGACGCCGTCCTGGCGCGTCGGCAGCCGGTGTTCGAGCCAGTGCCGCGCTTCCAGCCGGTCGAGCGCGACCTGGCCATCATCGTGTCGGACGACGTGCGGCACGACGCGCTGCTGCAGGCGATCCACGCCGCAGATACCGGTGGGCTGCTGCGCGACGCGCTCCTGTTCGACGTGTACAAGCCGCAGCAGGCGATGGGTGGCCTTGCACCCGACGAGAAAAGCCTCGCGGTGCGCTTGACCCTGGGCAGCGCGCTGGCCACACTCACCGACGACCAGATCGACGCCGCCGTGCGTGCCGTGGTCGATCGCATCGCCTCCGACCTCGAGGGGCGGCTGAGAACCTGAGGCATGGACGCACGCACCAATCACAACGATGAGCTCGAGGGCGACGGGATGGATTTCACCGTCGAGAGCCTGGAGACGCCGGCCCTCACCAAGGCCCAGCTGTCCGAACTGCTGTTCGAGCAGATCGGCCTGAACAAGCGCGAGTCCAAGGACATGGTCGATGCCTTCTTCGACCTGATCGCCGCCAGCCTGATCGAGGGCAAGGACGTGAAGATCAGCGGCTTCGGCAACTTCCAGATCCGCACCAAGGCACCGCGCCCCGGACGCAATCCGCGCACGGGCGAGTCCATTCCGATCGAGGCACGCCGCGTCGTCACGTTCCATGCGAGCCACAAGCTCAAGGAGCAGATCCAGGGACCCGGGCCGGACTTGCTCGACGGGCGCGACGCTGAGTGAGGTCGTAGCGATAAAGGCACGGGCCGCACCCACACGTCTCCCAGCCCGGTGGTCGGCGCAGCTCGCGCTGGCGTGGTCCATGCGGCTGGAGTAACCTCGCAGCTCCCCGCTCACCCGCTTGCTGATCCGCCATGGAGAAGACGCTTCCTCCGATCCCCGCCAAACGCTACTTCACCATCGGCGAGGTCAGCGAGCTGTGCGGCGTCAAGCCCCATGTGCTGCGGTACTGGGAGCAGGAGTTCACCCAGCTGCGCCCGATGAAGCGCCGCGGCAACCGGCGCTACTACCAGCACCACGAGGTGCTCATGATTCGCCGCATCCGTGACCTGCTCTATGACCAGGGCTTCACCATCAGCGGCGCGCGCAACAAGCTCCAGGAACTGGCACAGGGCGATCGCGATCGCCGGCGCATCGGCGAGGCGATGCTGGCGGGCGACGAGTTGGTCGATCTGGATGCAAGCGACTCCGGTTTCGGCGGCGAGAGCGACTTCGGAGAGTCCGAACTGCAGGCAGCAGCGGAACCGGGCGACACTGCGCTCTCGGCTGGACTCGCAGTCGATGAGTTGGCGCACGCGCTCGGCCAGTTGCGGCAGGAACTGCGCGAAATCCGCGATCTCCTGTCGCCGCCGCGGTGAGCCTTGCCGTTCGGCGCCAGCGCGCGGTTTTCAGTGCGGTGCGGGAGTCGGCTGCGTTTGTGCAGGCAGTTCGTGCAGCATCGCGGCTGCAGGCAGCGACACTTCTGGCTTGTTTCTCGGCCGTGCAACCGGCAGCCCGATGCGTTCGAACACAGACCCACATTTAGTCGCCCGCTCTCGTCGAGCTGCAAAGAACGGCGCCAAACGCCGGCTATAATCTGAGGCTTGTCGGCGTGTAGCGCAGCCTGGTAGCGCACTTGCATGGGGTGCAAGGGGTCGCGAGTTCGAATCCCGCCACGCCGACCATTGACTCGAAAGCCCGGTACCTGAAAAGGTACCGGGCTGTTCTGCTTGTGCGCTCATCCCGCTGGGTGAGGGCAGTGGCCGCGCTATCAGCCGCCTGAAGGCGTGTGGAAACGCGACGTGCAGGGCACTCGAACATGCAGACGCGCGCCGCAGCGGGTTCGCATCGGAGCAATTGGGTAGAAGCCGTCCGGGCAAGCGACCAGGGTGCGTGGCTGTCGGGGAGGGCGCCCCGAGCGTGCGCTGGGGGCCCTTGCTTCGACTGCGCGCTCGCGCAGAGGGCGTCGAAGCTCTATCAGTTGCGGTCGGCACGCATGCGAGGCGCTTCGAACGTGCGTGCCGGCTCCTGTGGCGTGAACACCGGTGCCTGCGCCACCTGCGGCTCAGGCTGGCGCGGTTCGGGCTGCGCCTGGGCAACCCGCTCGGCCTCGGGCGGCGTCACGATGATGACTTCGGCGGGCGCCTGAACCACCGGTTGCGCCGGGGTCACCACGGCGATGGGCACGAATACGGCTGCCGGAGCCGCCTCGACCACTTCGTTGATGCCGGTCTCGCCCATCGGGGCGCCATAGGCATTCTGCTGGCCGGCTCCGATGGCTTCGTTCGCGACGTCGGCATCAGGGGGCACCGATTGGGCCAACGCGCCGCCCACGGCAAAGGCGGCGGCGGCAGCGGCCATCAGACCTTTCAGCTTGAATTGATCAGTCATGTCGTACTCCTTCTTGAATTGCTGGCGTATGGACAGGCGTTTTCGCCTGTGCCCCCATGGGACTGCATAGGGGCTCAGCATTGGCGTCGGGCCGCCGGGACGATCGGCGTCGGACGGCTGCGCACGGGTCGGTTGGCCCTGTCCTAACGATCCGATGCCCTGTCGGACGCCAGGCCGGACATCCCGCGCAATCGGCCCCGTCCTGCGCACGCGCTTGCAAGCGCATGTACGGTTGCGAACGAGCGATGCGGCTGCGCGTCCAACAGGATTGCAGACAACCGAGGAGAGCCACATGACATGCAGCATCAGCGAACTGACCAAGTTCGAAGTTCATGCACGCGACGGTCGCGTGGGGCGTGTGAAGGACGTCTATTTCGACGACGACCGGCTGATCGTGCGCCATCTGGTGGTGGACACCGGCGGCTGGATCACCGGACGCCAGGTGCTGGTGTCGCCCCATGCGGTCGAACGCCTCGACCACGACAGCCGCACCATCGTCGCCAATCTCAGCCGCGATCAGATCGAGAAGGCGCCCGGCATCGACACCGACAAACCGGTATCGCGGCAGCACGAGATGGAGCACTACGACTACTACGGCTACCCGTACTACTGGACCGGCTTCGAGACGTGGGGCGCACTGGCCTATCCCATGGCCTACGCAGGTCAGGCTGCGGGTGCCGGCGCTGCCGGTGCCATCGCCGCCGACCAGCGCGACGCGGCGCCGGCCGATCGCGTGGCGGCCGAAGAGCGCGAAGCCCTGCGGCGTGCGTCCGACCCGCACCTGCGCAGCAGCAGCGAAGTCATCGGCTACCACATCCGCGCGGTGGACGGCAGCATCGGCAGCCTGGACGATCTGCTGTTCGACGAAGGCACATGGCGCATCACGCAACTGATCGTCGATACCGGCAAGTGGCTCCCGGGCAAGCGCGTGGGAGTGGCCGCCGAGCGCCTGCACGGCGTCGATTGGGCGCAGCGCGAGGTGGAGGTCAACCTCACCCGCGAAGACATCAAGGCCAGCTCCCCTGCCGACGCGGACGGGACCTGACCGGCTCGCGCCGGAGCCCGTCGTTGCGCTCAGACGCAGGGCGGCACCATCAGCAGCGTCGCGGCAACGAACAGCGTCTGGGCCGACGCAGCGGCATAGAGCCAGCCGCTGGTGCGCGCGATGAAGCGCGTGCGCGCCGCCGGAGTCGAGGCCTTCGCGGGCGCCTCACCGGAGCGCGCTCCCATGGCGGCGACGGTGCTCGGGCGTGGCGTGATCGCCGGCTCCTCCTGCGAGGTGTCCGGTTGCGCGCGCGCGGCGCGCCAGCACGTCCAGGCTGCCCAGGCGAGGCCGGCCGCCACCGGCGCGGACAGCGCGAGCAGTGTGAAGTTGATCGCGTTCAGCGGACCGCGCGCAGGGTCGGGCGCCGCGAACACGCAGGCCACCGCCTGCGCGCCGTACACCAGGGCGAACCACAGCAGCCACGCCGACTGGCCCGCCACGAGTTGCAGCGGATGGTGGGGTGCGAAGAACCTCATCCTCCGTACGCTCCCATCAACGGCGGCAGCAGGGCCATCGCGCCCCACGCCACAAGCGCAGCCAGCGCGGTGAATTGCCACAGCATCAGCACGATGTGCGGCTCGTAGGGGGCGTCGGTGGACACGTAGCGCCAGCGCACGTGGGCACGTAGGGCCTGCAGGGCGCTGGCCACGCTGCACATCCCGCCGTGCACCACCAGGAACCACAGCGTGAAGGCCAGCAGGGCGTCGTGGGCGGTCTGCGTTGGCTGCAGTGGCGCGAAGAGCAGCAGCCAGGCCAGTCCGGCGCAGCCGGCGAGGCCGAGGGCGGCGGCCAGCAGCATGTGCCCACCCAGCCCCTTGCCTTCGCCGCGGCGCAGGCGCATGACGCTGCGGCGCGTCACCAGCATCGCGCAAATGAAAGCGAGCGCCACGCCGGCCAGCGGCACCATGCCGATCGGCGACTCTGCCGGCGGGTTCCACGCGGGCGCGACGGTCCACAGGTAGGCCCACGCGAACACCAGCGATGCGTAGAGGGCGGTGTCCGCCAGCAGCGTGAGGCCGGTGCCCCAGAGGCCGGGGCCGTCGAAGGTGCGTGGATGCAGTTCCAGGCCCTGCGGAAGGTCGGGGTCGTCCGGCGTTTCACCGAGTGCATGCTCCCCGTTCTCCCACGACCAGCGCAGCAGCACCAGCACCGCGAACACCGCCAGCCCGAGCGCCACCCAGTAGGTCTTGAGCAGCAGGCAGATGCACAAGGCGGCCAGCAGCAGCCCAGCCAGCAGCGGCCACCAGGAGTTGCCGGGCAGGTGGATCACCTCGCGCGGCTCGCCGCTGATCGGGTTGCAGCCCAGCGTTTCGCGCCGGCCGTGCGCAGCGTGCGGCAGGGCGTGCCGGCCGGTGGCGATCTCCTGCGCCAGCATGGGGTCGTCCCAGAGTGGGTGACGGGTGGGCAGCGGCGGCAGGCTTGCGAAGTTGTACGAACGCGGCGGCATCCCGGCGCCCCACTCGAGCGTGTCGGCCTGCCACGGATTGAAAAGCGCCTTGCGTCCCCAGCGGAAGTGCAGCAGCCAGTCGAGCAGCACCGCGGCGGTGCCCATGGCGAGCACGAAGGAGAAGATCGACGAGACCAGGTTGGGCATGGACCAGCCCAGGCCCTCGGCGTAGGTGAACACCCTTCGCGGCATGCCGATCAGCCCCGTCCAGTGCATGATGAGGAAGGTGCCGTTGAAGCCGATGAAGGTGAGCCAGAAGCCCACCTGCCCGAGCCGCTCGGAGGCCATGCGGCCGCTGAACAGCGGCAGCCAGTAGTAGATGGCCGCGACCAGCGGAAACAGCATGCCGCCGATCAGCACGTAGTGCAGGTGTGCCACCACGAAGTGCGTGTCGTGCACCTGCCAGTCGAAGGGCACGAAGGCGACCATGACCCCGGTCAGCCCGCCTGCCACGAAGATCGCCACGAAGCCCGCCAGCCACAGCATCGGCAGTGACCAGCGCGGGCGGCCGCTCCACAGGGTGGCGATCCAGGAGAACACCTGGATGCCGTTCGGGATCGCCACCAGCATGCTCGCCGCCGCGAAGAAGGCCTGCGCGAGCGCCGGGATGCCGACGGCGAACATGTGGTGCACCCACAGGCCGAAGCTCAGGAACCCGGTGGCGATCAGCGACAGCACGACCCAGCTGTAGCCCACCAGCGGCCTGCCTGCGAACACCGGCACCAGCGTGGAGACCACCCCCGCGGCGGGCAGGAAGATGATGTAGACCTCCGGATGGCCGAACAGCCAGAACAGGTGCTGCCAGAGCAACGGGTCGCCCCCGCGCTGTGGATCGAAGAAGGCCCAGCCGGCCGCGCGTTCGATCTCCAGAAGGATCGACCCGAGGATCAGCGGCGGAAAGCCCAGCACGATCATGAAGGAGCTGACCAGCACGGCCCAGGCGAAGACCGGCAGGTGCTGCAAGCCCATGCCCGTGGCGCGGGTGCGCAGGATCGAGACGATCAGGTCGATGGCAGCCGACATCGTGGAGATCTCCACGAAGGTGACGCCGAGCAGCCAGAAATCGGACTGCAATCCGGGCGTGAACTGGCTCGACAGGGGCGTGTACATGAACCAGCCGGCATCGGGCGCGAGACCCATCAGCAGGCTCGAGGTGAGGATGACGCCGCCGAACAGATAGCACCAGTATCCGAAGGCGGACAGCCGCGGAAAGACGAGGTCGCGCGCGCCCAGCATCTTGGGCAGCAGGTAGCCGGCGAGCCCCTGCAGCACCGGCACCGCGAACAGGAACATCATCATCGTCCCGTGCATGGTGAAGGCCTGCGCGTACGCCTCCCCGGTCATGAAGTGGTGCTCGGGCCGCGCCAGCTGCGCGCGCATGAGCATCGCCAGCAGACCTGCGATGAGGAAGAAGATCGCCGCGGTGACCATGAAGCGGCGCATCACGATCGTGTGGTTCACCACGGACAGCGCGCGCCATCCGGTGGGGTTGCCCCACACCCGCTCGAACTCTTCGTGCAGGCGGTCGGGGTCGCGCGCCGGGCCCTGCGCAAGAGGCTCGCTCATCGTGCGGGCTCCTGCATGGCAGCGCCGCGGCGCTGCGCGAGCCATTCGTCGAAAGCCTGCGGCTCCATCGCGTAAACCTCGAATTTCATGAAGGGGTGTTCCACGCCGCAGTACTCGGCGCATTGCCCCAGGAACCGGCCAGCCTGCTCGGGGTGCAGACGCAGCACCTGCACGCGCCCCGGCAGCGCGTCCAGCTTGCCTGCCAGGCGTGGAATCCAGAACGAGTGGATCACGTCGGCACTGGTCACGTGCACGTCCACGGCGCGTCCTACCGGCAGCCGCAGCTCGTTGCGCAGGCGAACCCCCGCCTCGGTGTAGTGCATCTCCCACCAGAAGCGGTTGCCCGTCACGCGTACCTCCAGCGCTTGCGGGCCTTCACCCGCGCTGCGTGCAAGCGGCAGCTGGTGCGTGCCGGCGGGTGCGCCGAAGAACATCAGCGCCAGGATGGCCGCCCCCGGCAGCAGCACCCCGCCGCCGATCAACCACCAGCGCGCGGCACGCTGCGCCTGTTGCGGCGTGTGGTCGCGGCGCGAGCGCATGGCCAGCAGCCACAGCACCAGCACCCCGGTCAGCACCACCACCGAAATACCGAGCATCCACCACCAGACCAGCGCGATGGCATCGGCCGAGCGGCCCATCGGAGCGAGCGTGGAGAGCGGCCCACCGCAGCCGGTCAGCGCGAGGAGGGCCCCCGCGCACCCCGCACGCGCTCCCATAATGCGTCCATGTCCGCCAACCCCGAGCCGATCCTCAGCGTCGCCGCGATCAAGGGTCATCCCCTGCATCCGATGATGATCCACTTTCCCGTGGCCGCCCTCATCGCGCTGGTGCCGGCGGACGTGGGCTTCCTGTGGAGCGGCGATCCGTTCTGGGCGCGCGTCGGACTCTGGCTGGCCGGGGTCGGCGCGGTCGGTGGATGGATCGCGAGCATGGCCGGCCTGGTCGATCTGTTGTTCGTGCGGCGCGTGCGCCGACTCATCACGGCCTGGGGGCACGCCTTGATGGCGGTCATGATGCTGTCGCTCGCCAGCATGAACTGGCTGCTGCGACTGAGCGTCGGTCCCGGCGATGCGGTCTATCCCTGGGGCGTCGGTGTGTCGGTCATCACGGCCGGCTTCATCGCACTGGCGGCGTATCTCGGCGGACGCCTGGTGTACGAACACGCCGTGGGCGTCGATACCACCGAATAAGGGCTGCTGCCTGTGCAGCGCCTGCAAGGGCGCGGCGCAGTGCGCGACGGAGGGTTCTCTCGCCATCGTCAAAACGGTTTCCCGAGCACCAGCCAGGCGATCAGTCCCACCCACAGCACCGAGCCCATCCCCACCAGGGTGCAGAACGTGCGGGTGAAGCGCGGCGGATGAGGCTGCGAGGCGCGCTCGGCCCGCAGGATGAGCATGCCGCACATGCCGTGCCCCAGCACCAGCAGGCCCACCACCGCGAGCTTGGCGATCAGCCACTGCGCGACGGGCCCGTACAGCAGGAAGATGGCGGTGCCCGATGCGATGGCGACCAGGGCGGCCGGCGTGGCGACCTGCGTGAACAGCATGCGAAGGCGGCCGCGCTGGTCCGGATCGACGACCTTCGCCGGCTGCGGTCCGGCCGCCACGGCGATCGCGGCGGGCAGGTACAACAGGGATCCGCACCACAACACGATGGCCGTGATGTGCAGCAATTTGAGCCAGGGCACGAGAGACTCCGCAGGAAGGGTGTGCCGCTGCACGCGGACGGCGAAACGACTCGGCCATATTGAGCCGTGTGGGCAGCCTCCTACGCTCCGGCAGGATGAAATTCTTGTAGGACGGCGCGCCTGCGGGCGACGCCTGTCAGGGGCAGCAGCGAAGCGGCTGCGGCAGTACGGGCGCAGGTGCCGCGCAGCGTCGCAGGAGCCTGGGGCGGGAGAACGCAGGAGGGAAAGGGCGAGGGGGTGGTCGAAGCAGGGGATTGCTCCGCCGTGCCCGCGCGGCAACCCCTTGTGCAGGGGCGTGTCCTTGCCGGGGGTGCGCGAGTGCGCCTAGTCGATGTCCAGGGTATGCACGCCGATGCTCCCCCGGCGGCGGTCATCGAAGTAGCGCATCAGGGTCTCGCGGACGGTGCGAAAAGCGATCTCGTCCCAGGGCACCTCGGCCTCGGTGAAGAGCCGCGCTTCGATGGTCTCTATGCCCGGCTCGAAGCGATCGCTGGTCAGTCGGGCGAGGTAGAACAGATGCACCTGGCTCACCCGGGGCACGCTCAGCACCGACAGCAGGCCTTCGAGCTGGAACTGCGCGCCGGCTTCCTCGACGGTCTCGCGCGCCGCACCTTCGGCGGTCGTTTCACCCAGCTCCATGAAGCCGGCCGGCAAGGTCCACTTGCCCCAGCGTGGTTCGATATTGCGTTTGCACAGCAGCACGCGATCGCCCAGGTAAGGCACGGTGCCCACCACGTTGAGCGGGTTTTCGTAGTGGATGGTGGCGCAGGAGGTGCAGACCGCGCGCTCGCGGGTGTCGCCGTCGTCGGGGAGCCGGTAGGCAACCACCGTGCCGCAGTTCCGGCAGTGTTTGATGGGGCTGCGCAGCATGGCCAAAGTGTAAGGGCGAAAAAAAAGCTCCCCGGGGGGAGCCTTGGAGAAACCGTTGCTGCGGATGCGTGGCGGGCGCAACCGCTGGCTGCTCGGCTCGGTCAGGCCTTGCGGGCTGCCGCGCCGCTGTTCTTGCCGTGCTTGTCGATCAGTGCGCGGGCGGTCTCGAGCAGCTTCTTGCCGTCGTAGCCGCGCTTGTCCATGTCGGCCGCCCACTCGACCTCGACCAGGCGCGCCTTGCGGCGGAACTCCTGGGCATCGGCCGCCGGGATGGTGTAGATCGTGTTCTTGCGGTCTTCGGCCGCCTTGCGGCCCACCGGGTCATTGCCCTGCTGGACCTTGCCCAGCCAGGCCGAGGTGGCCTGGCCCGAGTTGGCGTCGATCACCTTCTTCAGCTCGGGCGACAGCGACTCGTACTTGTTCTTGTTCATCGCCATCACGAAGGTCGTGGTGTAGAGCGCCCCGCCGGCCGGATCGAACTCGCTGTGGTACTTGGTGAGCTCGTGCACCTTGACGGAGGGCACCACCTCCCAGGGAATCACGCAGCCGTCGATGGTGCCTTTGGACAGGGCATCTGGAATCTGCGGCAGCGGCATGCCCACCGGCACCGCGCCCAGGTAACCCAGCATCTTGGTGATCTGGCGCGTGGGGCCGCGCACCTTCATGCCGCGCAGGTCGTTGGCGCTCCTGATCAGCTTGTCGCGGGTGTGGAACATGCCCGGGCCGTGCACGTGCAGCGCCAGCACCTGCGTGTCCTTGAATTCGTCCGGCGCCATCGTCTGCACGTAGTCCCAGTACGCCTTCGAGGTGGCCTCGGCGTTGTTCATGATGAACGGCAGCTCGAACACCTCGATGCGCGGGAAGCGCCCCGCGGTGTTGCCGGGCAAGGTCCAGACGATATCGACCACGCCGTCCTTGGCCTGGTCGTACAGCTGCACCGGCGTGCCGCCCAGCTGCATGGCGGGATAGCCCTCGAACTTGATGCGGCCGCCGGAGTCCTTCTCGACCTTGTCCATCCATGGCTTGTGCATGGTGAGCCACACGTTGGACTGCGGCGCCATGAAGGTGTGGAACTTGAGGGTGACGGCCTGCTGCGCCAGGCCGCTGAGGCCGGGGGCGCCCAGGGCCACGGCGGCCGAGGACTTGAGCAGGGTACGACGCTGGATCATGCTTGTCTCCGAAAGGGATGGCCGGACCATACCCTCTGGAGAGCGCCCCGGCTTCGGGGCTTTCCCTCAAACGAGGTACTGCACCAGCCAGAGCGAGATCGAGGGAAAGAACAGCAGCAGCAGCGTGCGGACCACATCGCTAAGCAGAAACGGCAGCACGCCGCGGTAGCTTTCGCCGATGGGGACGTCCTTGGCCAGCCCGTTCACGACGTACACGTTCAGGCCGACCGGCGGCGCAAGCAGGCCGAAGCCGACGGTCATGAGCACCATGATGCCGAACCAGATGGCGACCGAATCGGGCGGCATGCCGAAGTCGAGGCCCATGACGACCGGATAGAAGATCGGGATCGTGAGCAGGATCATGGACAGCTCGTCCATCACCGCGCCGAGCACCACGTAGAGCGCCAGGATGGCTGCGACCACCACGAGCGGGGAGACGTCCCAGCCCTTGACCAGATCGCCCAGCTGCGCGGGCACCTGCGTCAGCGCCAGCGCCGAGTTCATGAGGTCGGCACCGAGGAAGATCATGAAGATCATGGCCGAGGCCTGGGCAGTTGCGTAGAAGCATTGCTTGAACTTGCCCCAGGTCATCTCGCCCTTCAGGAGCGCCGCCACGAAGGTGGAGGCGGCACCCACGGCCGCACCCTCCGTGGGCGTGAACAGGCCGCCGTAGATGCCGCCGAAGACCAGCATGAAGATCACGGCGATCGGCAGCACGCCCACCAGCATCGAGCCGGTCAGGCGCGGGCGGTCATCGTCGTGTTCGGGCGCGTGCCCCGGGAAGATGCGCACGTACAGCGCGATGGCGATGATGTAGCCCAGCACCGCGATCAGGCCCGGCACCATGGCGGCGGCGAACAGCTTGGCGATGTTCTGTTCGGCCAGGATGGCGTAGATCACCAGCGGCACCGACGGTGGGATGAGGATGCCCAGCGTTCCGCCGGCTGCCAGCGTCCCGGTGGCGAGCCGGCCGGAGTAGCCGTGGCGCTTCATCTCGGGCAGGGCCACCGAGGTGATGGTCGCCGCGGTCGCCACCGACGATCCGCAAATGGCGCCGAAGGCTGCGCTGGCGGTCACGGCGGCCATGGCCAGGCCACCGCGGAAGCGCCCCATGATGACGCTGGCGAACTCGAACAGCGCTTTCGAGATTCCGCCCTGGGTGGCGAAGTTGCCCATCAGGATGAACAGCGGAATGACCGAGAGGTCGTAGCTGGCGAAGCGCGCGAAGGCCTGCGTGTTGAGGAAGTTCGCCAGCGGCAGCCAGCCCGCCTGCAGCACATAGCCGATGGCGCCTGCAACGAACATCGCGATGGCGATGGGCGTGCGGATCGCCATCAGCAGCAGCATCATCGCGAAGATGAGGATGGTCAGGGCGAACGGGCTCACGGACGATCCTCCGGGCCGAAGCCCTGCACGGCCTGCACCAGGCCGATGACGGCCGTGAGCGCGATGGACGGCACCATGACCGCATAGACCATCCACTCGGGAAAGCCGAGCATCATCGTTCCCGAGCCGGTTTCCCAGGCGTTCAGGCCACCCACGGAGGTGCGCCAGGTGAGCAGCGCCATGGCAATCGCGAGCAGCAGGGCGCCGAAGCGGTCGAGGGTGCGGGTGGTGCCCGTGCCCGCCCGCGCGGTGAAGAAGTCGACGATGATGTTCGCGCGCGTCGCCTGCGCCCAGGGCAGGAAGAGTGCGATCGCCGCGCCGGTGGCGACGCCGGTGAGCTCGAAATCACCGACCAGGGTCGTTCCGGTCGTGTTGCGGCCGATCAGGCTGGCACACGTCATCAGCGTGATGAACGTGAGCAGCACACCGGCCAGGATGGCGCACAACTTCGCCAGGGCTTCCAGAAAGCGCAAACGGGTCTCCTCGATGTTCGTGGCATGTCGAGGCGCAAGACACCGGCGCATCCGGGCGCCCCTGCGCCCCGGCGCATCCTGCGGGCGGCGGCGGCGAAAAGCGCGAGCCCCTCACCGCACAGGCGATCAGGCCGCCTGCACCTTCACGCTGATCGGCGTCAGGCCTTCGACATGGCCCGCGAGCGTATCACCTGGCTGGACCGCCGCGACACCTTCGGGCGTTCCCGTGAAGATCAGATCGCCCGGTTGCAGCTCCCATGCGGCCGAGAGGTGCTCGATGGTTTCACCGATATTCCAGATCAGCTTGGAGATGGTGCTGCGCTGGCGATCGCTGCCGTTGACCTGCAGCCAGATGGCGGCGTTGACGATATCGCCGGCCTGCTCGGCGGGCGTGATCGGGCCCATCGGAGCGGACTGGTCGAAGGCCTTGCCGATGCACCAGGGGCGGCCCTGCTTCTTCATTTCGCCTTGCAGGTCGCGGCGCGTCATGTCCAGGCCCACGGCATAGCCGTAGATGTGGCGCTGCGCGTCAGCAGCCTTGATGTTGCGCCCGCCCGTGCCGATGGCCACCACCAATTCGATCTCGTGGTGGAAGTTGCTGGTGAGCGTGGGGTAGGGAATGGAGGCGGTGCTGCCGGCATCGACCACCACCAGCGCATCGGCCGGCTTGAGGAAGAAGAACGGCGGCTCGCGGCCGGTATAGCCCATCTCCTTGGCATGCTCCTCGTAGTTGCGGCCCACGCAGTAGATGCGGTGTACGGGGAAGCGCTCCGCGCGGCCCACGACGGGGGCCGAGACGGGGGCGGGGGGTTGGAATACGTAGCTCATTGCAGCCTTTCTTCTTTGTGGATGCCCAGCGCCTGGTGCACCGGACGGTCGGAGTAACTGAAAAGCACGCAGCCGGCGTCGGATTCGAAGCGGGCCGTGTGCCAGGAAGGAACGACGAAATGGTCGCGCGCGCCGACCTCGAATTGCTGCGTGCCGCGCGGCGAATCGAGGTGCACCACGGCAGCGCCCTCGACCACGCTGTACACCGCGCCGTCGGTCTGGCGCCATCCGCGGCCGCGGAAACCGGCCGGCAGCCTCTGCATGAAGGTGGCCATCGTCGGCATGGGCGAGCCGCCGGTGAGCGGATTCACGTAGCGCAGCTTGACGCCGTCCCACGCGTCCACCGGCGCGTCGCGCTCCAGCCGCTCCAGGGCCTCGCGGCTGCGTTCGTACGGGTAGCTGAAGATCGGCGACGTCGCGCCGAAGGGAGCGTCGTGGCGCACGGGCGCCATGTTGTGCCCGTAGCGCGCGAAGCTGGTGCCCTCGCGTCGGGTGACCTCCTGCGAACGCGCCGCACCGTTTTCGGCGAAGCCGGCGTCGAGGAAGCGGATCATGGGGATGTCCAGCCCGTCGAGCCAGACCACCGGCCCTTCGGCCTCGCTGCCATGGTCGTGGAAGGTCCAGCTGGGCGTGATGATGAAGTCGCCGGGCCGCATGCTGGTGCGTTCGCCGTCCACCGCGGTGTAGGCGCCGGTGCCTTCGACGATGAATCGCAGCGCGCTCTGGGTGTGGCGGTGGGCGGGAGCGACCTCGCCGGGCAGGATCAGCTGCAGCCCGGCGTAGAGCGACTGCGTGATGGCCGACTGTCCGCGCAGCGCCGGGTTCTCCAGGATCAGCACGCGCCGCACGGCCTCTTCGGCCGTGATGGCGGCGCCGGCGCGCAGCAGCAGCGGGCGCACCGTGTCCCATTTCCAGAGCGCCGGCACGCAGGGCGTGGCCGGCTCGCGCGGCACGAGCGCATGCAGCACTTCCCACAGGGGCGTGAGGTTCAGCGGATCCATGTCGCGATACAGCTGCTCGCGCTCGCGTGCCGACGGATGGGGAGCGTTCATGGGGTCTCCTTTGAAGCGTTCAGTCGAACAGGCGATCGGGATCGATGCCCTCGTACATCCACTTGAGGCCGGCGAAGCCGGCGGATTCGGTGCCGCTCTGGAACATGCGGTTGCGCAACTCGCGCTGGACGCCGCTTGCATGATAGATGTCGCCGTAGAAGCGCGCGGTGAGCTGCACGCGCCCGGTGCGCAGGTAGCGTGTCTTCTGGTACAGCTCGAACGCCGCCTCGGGCGTGCTGGCCGCCTTCAGCGCCTGGCCGAGCACCACCGCATCCTCGATGGCCTGGCCGGCGCCCTGCGCCAGGTACTGCAGCATGGGATGCGCGGCGTCGCCCAGCAGCGTCACGCGGCCCTGCGTCCAGCGGGCCACCGGATCGCGGTCGCACAGCACCCACATCTTCCAGGTCTCGATCTTGCCGAGCAGTTCCCGCACCTGCGGCACCGCGTCGGCGAAGCGCTCGTTCAGCTCGGCGGTGTCGCCGAAGGTGTTCCAGCCCTCGTCGTACTTGCTGCTGTGGAAGACGGCGACGAGGTTGAACAGCTCGCCGCGTCGCAGCGGGTAGTGCACCAGATGGGTCTTTTCGCCGCCCCACAGCAGCACGTCGTCGTTCCACAGGTGCGTCGGCACGTCTTCGCGCCTGAGCACGGCGCGGTAGGCGATGTGGCCCGACACCCGTGGCTTGCCGTCGCCCACCACCGCTTCGCGGATGCGGCTCCAGAGCCCGTCGGCACCGATCAGGGCGTCTGCCGCGAGCTCTTCGCCACCGGCCAGGCGCACCCGCACGCCGCGAGCGTCCTGCGCGAAGGACTCCACTTTCGCTCCCGTGCGCAGCGTGACGCCGGGCAGGGCCCGGCAGGCTTCGAGAAACACGTCGTGCAGGTCGGCGCGGTAGATCACGCCGTAGGGATAGCCGTAGGCGGCGCGGGCGGTGTCGCCGAGCGGCACGCGGACCACGCGCTCGCCGGTGCGCACGTCGTTCATGCCCAGTCCGGGCGGGAAGTACGCCACCGCGCTGACCGCCTCGGTCAGGCCCAGCCACTCGAACATCTTGAAGATGTTCGGCCCCAGCTGGATGCCCGCGCCGATCTCGCCGAAGGCCGCGGACTGCTCGAGCACGGTGACCCTGTGGCCGCCGCGCGCCAGCACGTAGGCGGCCGCCAGGCCGCCGATGCCGCCACCGGCGACGATGAGGTGAAGTCCGTGTTGCATGGCCGTGTCTCCAGGAGCCCATGTGGGCGCGGCAGGAAGTGCTCGCCCGCGGTGCGTGTGCCGCCGAGCGCTCGAGGTTCATAAGCATACATACGATATGCACGCATTGCAATCCGGGCGGCGGCGCCACTACACTGTCCGCCATGGCGAAGGGCTTCGATTTCCAGGACGCGCCGGGCCACCTGATCCGGCGTGCCCAGCAGGTGGCCGTGGCCGTCTTCAACGAGGAGACGGCCGCCTTCGAGGTCACGCCCGTGCAGTTCGCCATTCTCAACGCGCTCATCGACGGCCCCGGCGAAGACCAGGTCACCCTGGCCGCGAAGGTGGCATTCGACGCGGCGACCTTCGGCTCGGTCATTGCGCGCCTCGAAGCGCGCGGCTGGGTGCGCCGGGAGGCCGACGCCATCGACCGCCGCCGCAAGCGCCTGTGGATCACGGCCGAGGGGCAGCGTGTCGCGCTGCAGATGAAGCGCGCCGTGGCGCGCGCCCAGACGCGCATCGTCGGCCCGCTGGACGATGCCGAGCGGGCGCAGCTGGTCTCCTTGCTGGCCAAGCTGGTCGCCGGCCACGAAGCGGCATCGACCGGAACCGCCGGCTGAGCGCGGGCTGCGTCCCGCCTGCGTCCTACGGCAATGTCGGAAGGGGACGGCAGCTCCAGGCTCAACGGGTGCGTTGAATATGGCTTTGGAACTTCAAGAAAGGATGACTCCATGAACACCCTGCCAGCTCCACGCGCGGGCAGCCGCGTGCTGCTCGCCACCGCGATCGTGGTCGGCCTTGGCGCCGCGGGATGCGCCAACATGGACATGGGCGCGATGACGCCCACGCAACGCAACGCAGCCATCGGCGCCGGCATCGGCGCGCTCGGCGGCGCCGCCATCGGGCGCGACGTGAAGGGCGCTGCCATCGGCGCCGGCGTCGGCGCACTCGGCGGCTATGTCTGGTCGCAGCAGATGGAGCAGCGCCGCCGCACCATGGAACGTGCCACCGTCGGCACCGGGGTGCAGGTGTCGCAGACGGCGGACAACCAGCTGAAGCTGGACATTCCGAGCGACGTGTCCTTCGACACCGGCCGCGCCGACATCCGTCCGAACCTGCGGCCCATCCTGGACCAGTTCGCCGCCGGCCTGGCCAACCAGCCCAACACCGAGGTGCGCATCATCGGCCACACCGACAGCACCGGTCCCGACGACCTGAACGAGCGTCTATCCCTGCAGCGTGCGCAGTCCACGCGCGACTACCTCAGCGCCAGGGGCGTCGATCCGCGCCAGGTAGTCATCGCCGGACGCGGCGAGCGCGAGCCCATCGCTGACAACACCACGGACGCGGGTCGCGCGAAGAACCGGCGGGTCGAGATCTACCTCGGCGAGCGTTCCAGCGTGGCTGCTCGCTGAGGCTGCCGCTCGGGGCGGCAGCACCGGTGCAGCGCCGCGCAGGTGGACGACGCACGGTCGCGTGGCCTGGACACGGCTGGAAGACGGCGCCAGGCGCGGCTACGAACAGGGCGTCCGGCTGCGAGCCGGGCAGGGCCAGGCGAGCGCGCGAGCTCCCTCAGCTCTTGGCGAGCAGCGTGAAGTGCTCCACCACCGGAGGCGCTGCGAAGAAGGGACCCACGATCGCGCGCCACTGCGCGAAGAGCGGGCCTTCGCGAAACGCTACGGTATGGTCCTCCAGACGCTCCCAGAAGATCTGCAGCACATAGCGCTGCGGCGTCTCGATGCACTTGTCCACCTTGTAGCCGCGCATGCCCTGCGCCTGCGCGATGACGGTGCTCAGGCCGCGCTGGATGGCTTCGTCGAACTCGGCTTCGCGGCCGGCGTGAATGCGGATGTCGGCGATCTCGAGAATCATGGAATCGGTCCTTCGTGGTCGTGATCGGCTCGGCGCGGGGCGCGTTCAGATGCGGCTGAAGTACTCGCGGCGCTGGAAGGCGTCCTTGTCCTCGGCCTGATCGAAGCGCTGCAGTTCGCTGCGCTTGACCTGCACCAGGTAGTCGATGAACGCGGGGCCGAACGCCGTGCCCAGCCCGTTGTCGTCCTGCAGCGCCTGCAAGGCTTCGCCGAGGCTGGTGGGCAGCAGCTCGCCACCACTGGCATACGGTGCCTCGGTGGCGGGCGGCGGCTGCAGCTTCCGCTCGATGCCGTCGAGCCCCGCGTGGATCTGCGAGGCCAGGTACAGGTACGGGTTGGCCGCCGGCTCGCCGATGCGGTTCTCCAGGCGCGTGCCGGGGTCGCCGCACTGGCCCACCAGGCGCAGCATCGCGCCGCGGTTGTCGCGGCCCCAGAGCACCGATTGCGGCGCAAGGGCGTTGGGGCGAAAGCGCCCGTAACCGTTCGCCGTGGGCGTGCAGAACACCGCCATGCCGCGCGCGTGTGCCAGCAGGCCGGCCAGCCACTGGGCGCCCAGGTCTGACAGCACCTGGCGCGCATCGCGTGCGTCGCCGCCGGCGGCGGGCTGCTCGCGCCGGAACAGGTTGGCGCCGGTGGCTGCATCCACCAGCGACTGGTGCAGGTGCCAGCCGCTGGACATGATGTTGGGGAAGGGCGGCCGGCACATGAAGGTGGCGTGATAGCCGGCGCGGCGCAGCGCCTGCTTCACGCCATTGCGAAACAGCACCATGTTGTCCGCGGCGGTGAGCGCATCGGTCGCGTCGAACACGGCTTCGACCTGGCTCGGGCCGAGCTCGATTTCGAGCGAGCACAGCGGCAGGCCCAGTGCCTGGGCCGTGCGTTGCACGATGCGCAGCGGCTCTTCGGCCATGTCGAACCAGCCTTCGGTGAGCAGGTTGTAGCCCGGGTGCACGAGGCTGACCTCGGGCGGCAGGCCCGGCCAGTCGGCCCGCTGCGGGTCGCGCTGGGCCGCGTCGTCGTCGATGCGGTAGATGTGGAACTCGACCTCCAGGCCGCAGCGCAGGCCCCAGCCGCGTGCTGCGAGCCGCTCGAGTGCCCGTTCGAGCACGCGTCGCGTGTCGATTTCGACCGCGCGGCCGTCGGGGAAGAAGGGCTGGGCGCGCACCCAGCCGCTGCCCTCGGACCAGGGCAAGGCCCGCAGGCTGGCCGGGTCGGCCAGCAGCATGACGTTGCTCGCACCGGCAAAACCGGGCAGCTGGTCGGTGCCGCCGCGTTCGAACACGCGAAAGGCCGTACGGTCCGAGCTGTCCTTGAGCATCAGCGTGCCGACCATGCCCAGTCCCTGGCGCATGGCCTGCACCGCGGCCTGCGCGGTGAGCGTCTTACCGCGGGTCACGCCGTGCAGGTCGCACCACGCGAAGCGCACGAGATCGAGCCGACGGCTCTCGATCTCCTTCTCGAAGCGCTGCAGCGCCTGCTCGCGTGCGCCGTCGTGGATGCCGCAGCGTTCGGCGAAGCTGCCCGCGCTCATTCGGCCGAGACGGCAGCGGCCGGCGTGGCGGCGGCCCAGGGCGCGCCGTCGCGCTTGGCCTGCACGCGCTCGCGCCACCACTGCGGCCAGGTGCCGGCGGGGGCGATGCCATCGACGGTGTCGGGGCCACGCAGCGCGTCGTGGCAGGCGAGGTCGGCCGCGCCGGGGGGCGTGCCCCCCGCGCGCACGGTCTCGATGGCCTGCAGCAGCATCCGGCGGTTGGCCATGATCACCTTGTCGCTGGTGCCCAGGTGCTCGCGGGTGCGGTCCTGGATGGGGCCCATGCTCTCGACGGCCCATTGGTCGTGGACGTTGATGTCGTCCTCGCCCATGCCGAGGAAGGTACGCGTGTTCTGCTCGGCCGCGTCGAAGCCCCAGTTGTCGTGGCGCCCCGATGTGGGCACGTAGTCGGGCAGCTGCGTGTACTTCAGGCGCTGCGCCCGCATGGCCTCCTTGTCAACGGGCCCGGCAAAGCTCGTGAAGATGGAATACCAGTAGGTGTGCGTGTCGTCCACCGGCACGTGCATCTGCGTGATGGTGAGCGTCTCGGACAGCGGGATCACGAAGGTGTGCGGGAACACGGCCTGGGTGACGCGCACGTGCGTGAGCTCGGGCGTCATGGGCCGCAGCGTCGTCAGCTGCAGGCCCCAGGGCCGCGGCTCGAAGCTGATGTCGGGCTGGTGGAACTCGCGCATGATGCGCGTCATCGGCCAGCGTTCGCCCTCGGCCTCTCCCACGCTCGCGCTGCGGAACTGCTTGCCGCCTGCGTTGTCGCCTATCGCATCGAGCGATTCGTCGCTCAGGAACCGGTGCAGGAAGGACGGATGCGCAGGATCGATCCCCACTTCGAAGGCCTGCAGCCAGTTGCAGTGCCACAGCCCCTTGAACGCAAAGGTGTGGCTGCCGGGCGCCACCAGGCAATCGAAGCCGGGCAGCGGGGGCGGCTCAACGCCCGGCTCACCCATCCAGGCGAACAGGATGCCGCTGCGCTCCTGCACCGGGTAGCTGCGTTGGCGCACGCGTTCGCACAACCGGCTGCCGGCCGGCTCGGCCGGCGTCTCCAGGCAGCGGCCGGTCGCCTCGAACTTCCAGCCGTGGAAGGGGCAGCGCAGGCCGTCGCCCTCGTGCCGGCCGAAGGACAGGTCGGCGCCGCGATGCGGGCAGTCGCGGTCCAGCAGTCCCCAGCGGCCCTGCTGGTCGCGAAACAGCACCAGGTCCTGACCGAGCAGTTTCACCGCCTTCACCGGCCGCTCGGCCATGCGCGGATCGAGCGCCGCATTGAATTCATCGAGCAGCGCCACCGGCTGCCAGTAGCGCCGCATGAGTTCGCCGCACGGCGTGCCCGGGCCGATGCGGGTCACGAGTTCGTTCTGTTCTGCTTTCATCTCGAGAGGGTCCTGTGATCGAATGTCTCCAGACCCCATTCTGGCCCCGTCGCCCCCGAGGCGGTCAACCGTGCTTGCCCCTTGTCACCCGTGCCGGTGCGGATGTGCCGTGTCCGCGGTTTATCCTTGACCCATGAAGCTGTACAACTACTTTCGCTCCTCGGCCTCGTTCCGCGTGCGCATCGCGCTCGAGCTCAAGGGCCTGCCCTACGAGTACGTTCCCGTCCACCTCGTCAAGGGTGAACACCGGCAGCCGCACTACAGCGCCATTTCCGCGACGCAACTCGTGCCCACGCTGGTCACGCCCAGCCAGGAGCGGCTTGGGCAGTCGATGGCCATCATCGAATACCTCGACGAGGTGTATCCCCAGCCGGCCCTGCTGCCCACCGACGCGCTGGCCCGCGCGCAGGTGCGCGCCCTCGCACAGCTGGTGGCATGCGAAATCCATCCGCTGAACAACCTCCGCGTGCTCAAGTACCTCGTCAAGGAACTGGGAGTCGACGACGACGCCAAGAACACGTGGTATCGCCACTGGGTGCGCACCGGCATGGAGGCCTTCGAGGCCGAGCTGGCGCAGCTGCCGCCGTCCACCTTTTGCTATGGCGACACGCCCACGCTGGCCGACTGCTGCCTGGTGCCGCAGATCTTCAATGGCCAGCGCTTCGGATGCGACTTCTCGGGCCTGCCGCGCACCATGGCGGCTTTCGAAGCCTGCATGCAGCTGCCGGCCTTCCAGAAGGCGCAGCCCTCCAGCTGCCCCGACAACGAACCCTGAAGCGCCGCGCCGCGCCGCGCCCGTCACCATGACGCTGCTCCCCGACTGGCCCGCTCCCGCCCGCGTGCGGGCGCTGTGCAGCACGCGCGCGGGCGGCGTCAGCGCGCCACCGTGGGACAGCCTCAACCTCGGCGACCACGTCGGAGACCGTGCGGACCACGTGGCCGCCAACCGCACGCGCTATGCAGAGCTCCTCGGTGCCCGGCCCGTGTTCCTGCGGCAGGTGCACGGCAGCGCCGTCGTGCGCGTAGCGTCGCCAACGCCCGACGGTGATGCGGCCGACGCCTGCGTGAGCACCGGCCCCGGCGTGGCCTGCACCATCATGGTGGCCGACTGCCTGCCGGTCCTGCTGTGCGACGTGGAAGGGCGCGCCGTCGCGGCGGCGCATGCCGGCTGGCGCGGCCTGGCCGGCAACGACGGAAGGGGCGTGCTCGAAGCCACGCTGGACGCACTCGGCGCCTGCCTCGGCGAAGCGGCGCCCGAGATCGCGCCGGGGCTGCTGGCCTGGCTGGGTCCCTGCATCGGCCCGGACGCCTTCGAGGTTGGTGCGGAGGTCCGCGCCGCCTTCACCGCACACGACCCCGGCGCGACCGCGCTGTTCCGACCCCACGGCGAACGCAAGTGGCTCGCCGACCTGCCCGCGCTGGCTCGCCGGCGCCTGCTCGCGCTGGGGGTCGGGGGCGTGTACGGCAACGACGGCACTGCATCCTGGTGCACCGTCGGCAACCCCTCAGTCTTTTTCTCGCACCGGCGCGACGGCACCAGCGGGCGCTTCGCCGCCAGCATCTGGCTGACCTGAGGCCGGCGTGCGTGCCTCGCGCGCGGCAGCCGCTTCGGCGGCTTCGCGCGCCTTGATCGCGCGCTTGCGGCCCGGCGTTCCCATGATGTAGATCAGCAGCGCAATGGGCAGCAGTCCATAGAGTAGGAATGTCACGATGGCGCCGAGCACGCTGCCGGTGGTGTTGGTCGCTTCCGCCACGGACATCATGAGCGCGACGTACAACCAACCGATGATTACGAGGTACATGGAATGATTTTTTCTACGGATGAGCTTTGCCGGCTGATCGAGTTGCGGTGATACTCAAATCAAACGCTCGGCGAGACCGGGGTGGCGACGCAGCCGACGATGTGGAAATAAGAAAGAAGGCAGGAGACGTGATGAATTCTCAAGCAGACTGGGCGCAGGCCGCGAGCCAGCTTCCGCAGCAGATGGCGCAGGGCTGGGCGCAAGCCCTCGAATCCTTCCAGCGCATGGCCGGCGCCACGCCCGGTTCGCTTGCCCCGACACCCACGATCGGGTTCGACACGAATCGCCTTCAGGAGTTGCAGCAGGCGTATGTGCGCGAAGCCGCCGAACTCTGGAACCGCAGCCTGCAGCCCGGCGGCGGCGCTGCCGACCGGCGCTTCGCCTCCGAGGCCTGGACCAGCAACCCGGTGAGCGGTTTCTCCGCTGCGGTGTACCTGCTCAACGCCCGCACCCTGCTCGGCCTGGTCGAGGCGAGCGAGGCCGACGAGAAGACCAAGTCCCGGCTGCGCTTCGCAGTCGAGCAGTGGCTCGCAGCTTCCGCGCCCAGCAACTTCCTCGCGCTCAATCCCGAGGCGCAGAAGAAAGCCGTCGAGACCAAGGGCGAGAGCATCGCCCGCGGCCTGCAGAACCTCTGGCGCGACATCCAGCAGGGGCACGTCTCCATGACCGACGAGAGCGCCTTCGAGGTCGGCCGCAACGTCGCGACCACCGAAGGTGCCGTCGTGTTCGAGAACGCGCTGTTCCAGCTCATCGAATACAAGCCGCTCACGGCCAAGGTCCACGAGCGCCCCTTCCTTGTCGTGCCGCCCTGCATCAACAAGTTCTACATCCTCGACCTGCAGCCCGAGAACTCGCTCGTGCGCTTCCTCGTCGAGCAGGGCCATCGCACCTTCGTGGTCAGCTGGCGCAATGCCGACGACACCCTGCAGGACGCCACCTGGGACGACTACGTGGGCGAGGGTGCCCTGTGCGCCATCGAGACCGTGCGCGCCATCGCGAACACGCAGCAGATCAACGCGCTCGGCTTCTGCGTGGGCGGCACCATCCTGGGCACGGCGCTGTCGGTCCTGCGTGCACGCGGCGACGATCCGGTCGCTTCGGTGACGCTGCTCACCACCTTTCTGGATTTCAGCGAAACAGGTGTCCTCGACCTGTTCATCGACGAGAACTTCGTCAAGTTGCGCGAGGCGCAGATGGGCAAGCGCGGCCTGCTCAAGGGCCAGGAGCTGGCCTCGACCTTCAGCTTCCTGCGGCCCAACGACCTCGTCTGGAACTATGTCGTCGGCAATTACCTGAAAGGCGAGACCCCGCCGCCGTTCGACCTCCTCTACTGGAACAGCGACTCCACCAACCTGCCGGGGCCCATGTACGCCTGGTACCTGCGCAACACCTACTTCGAGAACAACCTTGCCAAGCCCGGCAAGCTCACCGTCTGCGGCCAGAAGGTCGATCTCGGCAAGGTGGACATGCCCGCCTACATCTACGGCTCGCGCGAGGACCACATCGTTCCCATTGCCGGTGCCTATGCCTCGGTCAACCACCTCAGCGGAAAGAAGCGCTTCGTGATGGGCGCTTCGGGACACATTGCCGGCGTGATCAACCCGCCGGCCAAGAAGAAGCGGTCCTACTGGACCAACACCAAGCTGCCGCGCAGTTTCGACGAGTGGCTCGCCGGCGCCACCGAACACCCGGGCAGCTGGTGGACCGACTGGAGCGAGTGGCTCAAGCCGCACGCCGGCAAGCAGGTGCCTGCGCCCAAGTCCTACGGCCGCGGCAAGTACAAGGCCATCGAGCCGGCCCCCGGCCGCTACGTGCAGGCCAAGGCCTGAGCCGCGCCGGGCCCCAACCATTTGGATTTCTGGACATTGAAGGAGTACCCCATGGAAGACATCGTCATCGTTTCGGCCGTCCGCACCGCGGTCGGCAAGTTCGGCGGCTCGCTGGCCAAGGTTCCGGCGCCGGAGCTCGGCGCAATCGTCATCCGCGAGGCGCTGGCGCGTGCCCGCGTCGAGCCGGGCCAGGTGGGCGAGGTCATCATGGGCCAGGTGCTTGCCGCCGGAGCCGGCCAGAACCCGGCGCGCCAGGCCCTCATGAAAGCCGGACTGCCCAAGGAGGTCCCCGGCCTGACCATCAACGCGGTCTGCGGCTCGGGCCTGAAGGCGGTCATGCTCGCCGCGCAGGCGATCGCCTGGGGCGACTCCGACATCGTGGTCGCCGGCGGCCAGGAGAACATGAGCGCCGCACCGCACGTGCTGCTCGGCTCGCGCGACGGCCAGCGCATGGGTGACTGGAAGATGGTCGATTCCATGATCGTCGACGGGCTCTGGGATGTCTACAACCAGTACCACATGGGCATCACGGCCGAGAACGTCGCCAAGGCGCACGGCATCGACCGCGCCGCACAGGATGCGCTGGCCCTGGGCAGCCAGCAGAAGGCCGCCGCCGCCCAGGAAGCGGGCCGCTTCAAGGACGAGATCGTGCCGGTCTCCATTCCGCAGCGAAAGGGCGATCCGCTGTCCTTCGACACCGACGAATTCATCAACAAGAAGACCAGCTCCGAAGCGCTGGGCGGGCTGCGGCCTGCCTTCGACAAGAGTGGCACCGTCACGGCCGGCAACGCCTCGGGCATCAACGACGGCGCTGCGGCAGTGGTCGTCATGAGTGCCAAGCGGGCCGCCGCGCTGGGCCTGAAGCCGCTGGCGCGCATCGCGTCCTTCGCCACCTCGGGCCTTGATCCGGCAACCATGGGCATGGGACCGGTGCCGGCCTCGCGCAAGGCCCTCGAGCGGGCCGGATGGAGCGCGCAGGACGTGCAGCTGTTCGAGCTCAACGAAGCCTTCGCCGCCCAGGCCTGCGCCGTCAACAAGGAGCTGGGCATCGATCCCGCCAAGGTCAACGTCAACGGCGGCGCCATCGCCATCGGCCACCCGATCGGAGCGTCCGGCTGCCGCATCCTGGTCACCCTGCTGCACGAGATGCAGCGCCGCGAAGCCCGCAAGGGGCTGGCCGCGCTGTGCATCGGCGGCGGCATGGGCGTCTCCCTCGCGGTCGAGCGCGCTTGAACGACAACCGAGTGAACCACGACGAACGGCGCGTCCTGCGCCCTCGCGGTGTGCTTTGCAATCACTAGCAAGGAGAACGATGTGAGTAAAAAAATCGCGTATGTGACCGGCGGCATGGGGGGCATCGGCACGGCGATCTGCCAGCGCCTGCACAAGGAGGGCTTCACCGTCATTGCCGGCTGCGGCCCGACCCGGGATTTCGCCAAGTGGATTGGAGAGCAGAAGGCGCTGGGCTATACCTTCTACGCCTCGGTCGGCAACGTCGGCGACTGGGACTCGACCGTCGAGGCGTTCACCAAGGCCAAGGCCGAGCACGGCCCCATCGACGTGCTGGTCAACAACGCCGGCATCACCCGCGACCGCATGTTCCTCAAGATGTCGCGCGAGGACTGGGACGCGGTGATCGAGACCAACCTCAACTCGATGTTCAACGTCACCAAGCAGGTGGTCGGCGACATGGTGGAGCGGGGCTGGGGCCGCATCGTCAACATCAGCTCGGTCAACGGCGAAAAAGGGCAGGCGGGGCAGACCAACTATTCCGCTGCCAAGGCCGGTATGCATGGTTTCACCATGGCCCTGGCACAGGAGCTGGCGAGCAAGGGTGTGACGGTCAACACCGTGAGCCCCGGCTACATCGGCACGGACATGGTCAAGGCGATCCGACAGGACGTGCTCGACAAGATTGTCGCCACCATCCCCGTCAAGCGCCTGGGCCAGCCCGAAGAGATCGCGTCCATCATTGCGTGGCTGGCGTCCGAAGAGGGCGGCTACTCCACCGGCGCCGACTTTTCGGTCAACGGCGGCTTGCACATGGGCTGACGCGGCTCGGGGCTGCTGCGGCCGAAAGGCTGGCGCGGCCCCCGCCACTGCCGACCCTGCGCGGCTGCGCGAGGGGCACGCGTCATCGAGGGCGGTTCACCACGCACCGCCCAGGCGTTGACGACCGGACGTGCGACGCACGACGCCGGTGGCAGACCAGCAAAGCGCCCCGCACCTCACGCAGTCGCACGACGCGGCCTGCGGGGTGCGCGCCAAGCCGTACATGGGGGGTGCTTTTGTACGAACACACCCACCTGCCGCACCGCGTGTGCGGCCTGGACGCGATTCTCAGCGTCCTTACAAGTCTTCGATCACCAGCTGCCGGTACTTCTGCGCGTAGCTCATCGGCACGCCGCGCAGCGCTTCCATGATCACGTCGCCGTCCTTCTGGTGGGGCGCGTGCACCATGAGCCCCCAGTGCCCCTGCGCGGCCAGGTGCGTCATCTGCCGAACGGTGTCGGCCTCGGTGCCTACTGAAGGCATCGGGATGTCGGCGCTGCCGACCGTGCGTGCCACATCGTCCAGGATCACTTCGGGCGACATCACGGAGATATCGTCCTCGGCAACGCCTGCGTCGGTCAGGGTCTTGGCGGCGCGTCGCGCCTCGTCCTTGCTGGGGAACATGAGCACCGCGTGGCCGGTGGGATAGAACACGCCGGCCATGGTCGTCATGCTGGAATCCAGGATGAAGGGTTTCATGGGTCCTCCTTTGTCTTCGCCTGCAAAAGCAAGCCGATGAGTCATTAGGCGCACGATTGCGAACCGCCGCTGTCAGCACCGCCGCCAGCGGGTTGTAGGACAGGCGCCGCGAGGAAAACGTCAGGGCTGGGCCGGTGGTGCCTCGAAGCGAACTTCAAGCGGGTGCGGCAGCGGGATGCGCTGCTCTCCGAGCCACTGGCGCGCGAACTCCTCTACCGTCTTGCGTGCGGCAGGCGCCTGGGCCTCCAGATAGTGCGGCTGCTTTCCGCGTGCGTTGAGCTCGGGCCCGAGATGGCGCACCACGTTCTCTCGATTCGCGGCGGCCGGCGGAGACAGCCAGCCCTTGACCGGCGTCTCCAACTCCATGGTGGACGTGTCGAACGCCACCGGCTCCTGCAGCTGCGGCCGCGGAACGCTGAGCACGTAGCGGTCCCCCTGCCATTGCAGCCGCCACTGCTCGGCCAGCGGCACCCGATAGACGTAGTGCGCCCGCACCCGTACGCGCGAGATGGTCGGCGTCAGCACCTTCGAGCAGTCGATGAGCGGACAGGTGTAGCGCGAACTCCAGCCGAAGGACTCGGTGCGCTCCAGCGTCGCCACCTCCAGCAGCCCGCCGGGTGTGCGCACCAGCACGACCTCGGCGGGGTCGAGCATGGGCTGGGCCTGCTCGCGCATCGGCGTCCACCCGCGCACCAGCAGCAGGGCCACCCCTGCAGCCACTGCGAGCACCAGCAGGGCGACCAGTGCGGGAAGCACCCAGGTGGGGCGCTGCCTCGGGCGAAGAGACGGTTCGGACGTCACGTTGCGCAGGTGGAATGGTGGTGGGTGCCGGTGCGCCCGGCCGGCCCATTCTAGGAGCCGCGCGAGGTTCGGGGAGAGACGTGAGGGACGGGAGAGACAGGAGACGCGTAGATCGCGGGGCCGGGCGGCGCTGCAAGCGCTTCGCCCTGGCCAACGCCAACGCCAACGCGCCTCCTGCTGGAGCGACACCGTCAGATGCACCTCCCGCAGCGCCCGCACCGCCAGAGGCCGGCCCTCACATGGCAGGAGTCAGCCGCTGTGTCCACACTGCGCGCGCCGCGCCGAGCACGCGCAGCGAAGACTCGCATGTCTGCGGAGAGTGCCGCCCGCATCCCAGGGCGCGAAAGGAGCTCAGTCCGGATTGACGGCGAACGTGAGCTCCGTGCCTTGCACGATGATGCCGCCGCGCTCGCCCGGGGTGAGCGAGCCGTAGCGCGCCGCGAAGGAAGCGGGCAGGCTGCGGCCTTCGCGCGGAGCCAGCCACAGCCGGAACAGGTGGCGCCGGCGCTCCGGTTCCGGCCAGTCCTCGAAGTCGGTGCGCGCGTGCAGGATCTGGTGGTTGTGCAGGAACTGCATGTCGCCGGGGCGGAACTCCATCTTCAGACACAGGGCCGGGTCGTTGGCCAGCGTGTCCAGGAAATCCAGCGCCTCGATTTCCAGGGGCGTCAGGCGCCGAGCAGCGGGGAAGTTCTCCTGTGCGCTGCGGATGTACTGGCCCACGTAGATGGTGGTGAGCTGCCCGTCGAGCCAGTTGAACACGGGGACGTCGAACCACGGATCGGCGCCCACCGGGACCTCGCCGCGGCGATCGGTGGGGAAGGCGTGGAACAGCTGCGCGGCCAGATCGGGCCGGCGCCGCATCATCTCGTTGTACAGCGTGACCGAGCTCACGATGCGGCTCTCGCCGCCCGACTTGGAAGCTTTCAGGCACAGCAGGCCGACGATGTCGCAGGAATCGGTGTGGAACTCGAGCTCGCGGTTGGTCTGGTAGTAGCGCGTGGTCGGCTGGCGGATGTCGGCGCCGGTGTCGCGCACGTGGCCCAGCAGGTGGCCTCTCGCGTTCTGCGATCGGAAGCTCCCGAGCCAGCTGCCCACGCCCAGGTAGGCGATGGCGGCCTGCTCGACGCTGTAGCGGCTGAGGTCCAGGCCGCGCAGCAGCACGAAGCCGCGCCCGTGCAGCAGCTCGCCGAGGATGCGCTTGAGGCGCGGGCCCAGCGTGGGCAGCTCGAAGCTGGCGGGGCTGATCGCGCCGAGGCCGAGGCCGCTCGCCTGCAGGCGGTGCACGGCGGTGTCGATCTCCTCGAGTTCGCGCGCATCGAGCCGCTCGATCCAGTCGCTTCGCTGCTGCAGCTGCGGCCCGATCCAGGCCGCGGGGCCGTCGATGTGCGTGGGCGGGGCGGTCTCGGAGGGCGATTGCAGCACGGCGTTCATGGTGTCTCCTTCAGGTCTGCGGCGGTGTTCGATGGGCCGGACTCTAGGCCGTCCGCGCCATCCAGTCCAACGAGTAATATCGATTCATAAATCGATCGGAGCGATGGATGAACGTCACCCTCAAGCAGCTGCGCGCCTTCGTGGCAGTAGCGCACGCGCAGAGCTTCACCGGCGCCGCCGCCCAGCTGCACGTGACGCAATCGACGCTCACGGCGTCCATCCAGATCCTCGAAGGCGAGATCGGCATGCGCCTGTTCGACCGCTCCACCCGCGCGGTGCAGCTCACGGCGCAGGGGCAGCAGTTCCTGCCGGCGGCGCAGCGCCTGCTGCGCGAGCTGCAGCAGGCGCTGGACGACATGCGTCAGACGGCCGACCTGCAGCGCGGCACCGTGGCAGTGGCGGCGGCGGCCTCGTTCATCGACTACGTGCTGTCCGCGGCCGTGGCGGACATGGCGCACAGCTATCCGGGCATCCGCGTGCGGCTCACCGAGGCCACCACCGACGATGCCTGCGCGATGGTGCTGGACGGCGAGGTGGATTTCGCCGTCACCACGCTGGTGGAGCGGCCCGCGCTGCTCGACGCGGCGCTGGTGCTGACCGACACCTACGGATCCGTGCAGCATGCGGAGCATCCGCTCAGCGCCGAGACCGGGCCCATGCGCTGGAGCCGGCTCGCGCCGCACGTCATGGTGGCATTGCCGAAGGCCAGCGGCATTCGCGCGCTCGTGGACCAGCAGCCGCAGATCGCGGACCGGCTGAAGCAGCCGGCCTACGAAGTCGCCTCGATGTCCTCGCTCTCGCCGCTGCTCGCGCGCGGCTTCGGCTATGCGGTGCTGCCGGCGCTCGCGGCGCAGCCGCTGGTCGAGGACGGCCTGCGCTTCGTGCCGCTGCGCGAGCCGGTGCTGCGGCGCAGCCTGTTCGTGTTCAAGAAGCGCGGCCGCGCACTCACGCCCGCGGCCCAGGCGCTCCTGGAGAAAACCTGCGGTGCGCTGCAGGCGCTGGCAACGGCACGCCACGTCAAGCTGTACCTCGACGAGGCCGCCGTACGCGTGTTCGCGCAACCCGGCCGACCAACTGCGTGACGGCGGCGAAGGGGGGAAGCCGGGTGCGGGGCCGGCGCCGTGCGGTGCGGTGCGGTGCGGTGGGGTGCGGTGCGGTGGGGTGCGGTGCGGTGCGGTGCAGTGCGCGGGCATTTGCGGCAGGCGCGCCGCGCGTCCGTACGGCGGGGCCCGCAGCGCTTGATCGTGGCGCGGCCGGAGCTCGCCGGCGCGCAGCTTTGACGACGGCATCAACGCCGCAGCGCCGCCGCGCCGCCGCGGCTCGGCTTGATTCGGTTCAGAAAGGAGTCGGGCGCGCTCAGGCGAGGCCGCGCAGCAGCACGCCGCAGCCGCCGGCGGTCAGCAGCAGCAGCACCACGCGCTTGCGCGCCGTCGCCGAAATGCGGTGGCGCAGCCGAGAGCCGAAGGCCAGCCCGACCAGGCAGCAGGGCAGGGCGAAGGCCGCGGTGAGCCACAGCTGCTTTTCCAGCAGCAGGCCGGCGGCGGCGAACGCCACCAGCCGCACGATGGCGCTCATGAACACCACCGAGGAGATCGTCGCGCGAAAGCGCTCGGGCTCTTCGATGCGGCGCGCCAGGTACATGGTGTAGATCGGCCCGCCAGTGCCGAAGAGCGCGCTGAAGACGCCGCCCACCGTCCCGGCCGGCACCACCCAGAACCCGTGCAGCCCCGAACCCGGCACGGGCGGCGACAGCAGGCTGCGCAGCGCGATGAAGATCACGAAGATGCCCAGCACGACCAGCAGCCAGCGCGAATCGGCCGAGGCCAGCACGCCGGCCCCGAACGCGATCCCCACCAGCATGAAGGGCAGCAGGCGCCCGAGCTCGCCACGGGCGATGAGCTTGTGATTGCCCACCCCCACGCTGGCGGTGGACACCAGGTCCATCAGCAGGATCAGCGGCACGGCCAGCTGCAGCGGCATGAACTGCACCAGCACCGGCACGGCCACGATGGCCGCACCGAAGCCGGTCATGCCGAACACTGCGTAGGCAGTGGCGACGGCGCCCGCGAGCAGCGCGTACTCGGCGGGGCTCACCGCGCAGTGTCCGTGCCGTAGCGCATCTGCGGGCCTACTTCAGCTCGATCCCGGTCTTCTGGATCAGATCGACGTAGGTCTTGTAGTTCTCGGCGATGTACTTCTCGGTCTCCTGCGGCGACAGGATCTTCGGAATGCCGCCGTAAGTAGCGTTGCCCGCGATCCAGCGCGGATCCGTGGAGGCCTTCTGCAGCACCTCGGCCCAGCGTTTGACGGCTTCGGGCGCCATGTTCGGCGGGCCGTACAGCGCGCTCCAGCCGACCACCGCTTCCATGGGCTGGAAGCCCAGCTCGCGCGCGGTAGGCACGTCGGGGAACTGCTTCAGGCGCTCGGGCGTGGTGGTCACCAGCGCGCGCAGCTTGCCGCCGGCGATCTGGCCGGTCATGGAGCTGAGGTTGTTGCAGGTGAAATCGACATCGCGGCTCACCACGGCGAGCGTGGCGTCGCCGCCGCCCTTGTAGTTCACGGCGACGGCGCCGTCCGGCTTCATGTCGAGGTTCTGCAGCAGCAGCTGGGGCGCGAGGCTGGGCACCGTGGCGGGGCCCGAGGTGCTGTAGTTCAGCTTGCCGGGCCGCGCCTTCAGGTCCTTGGTGAGATCGGCGAAGGTCTTGTAGTTCGACTCGGGGTGGACCACGCAGACCACGGGGTTCAGCTCGAGCAGGCCGATGAAGGTGAAGTCATTCCACTTGTACGAAAGCCCCGGCGGCTTGAGCGCAGGCAGCAGCACGTTGGAGCCGATGCGCGCGAGCAGCAGGGTGTGGCCGTCCGGTGCGGCGTCCTTGACGACCTGCGAGCCGATCGCGCCGTTGGCGCCGGCGCGGTTGACCACCACCACGGGCTGGCCGAGCACGCCGGTAGCGGTGGCTGCCAGGTTGCGCGCGGACTGGTCCGAGTCGCCGCCCGCGCTGAACGGCACGATGATCTGCACCGGGCGGCTGGGGTAGCTCTGCGCGTGCGCCGCGACCGCGGCGGTCGCCACGAGGGCAAGGGCGAGCGGCTTCACGAGGCCGACCCGAGATAGGTGCTTTGTCATTGCAGTGTCTCCTTGGTTGTCATGTCGATCACATCGACGTTGGGGGAATTTCGCGGCTGCACCGGAGCCTTCTTCACGCGCCGCTCGCCGGCGCCCGAGACGGCGCACAGCGCATCGTGCAGCAGGCGCGACAGGTGGGCGCGGGGGTTCTCGCGCGGCACGAGCACGCCCAGGCGGCGGGTGAGCGGCGGCGAGCCGAACGGAATGGTGCGGATGGCGGCGGGGAACTCGTTCTTCACGTCGCGCGCCGGAACGACCGAGCTGCCCAGGCCGTTGGCCACCATGGCGATCACGCCCTCGAGGTTGTCGATCTCCATCACCGAGCGCACCTCGATCTTGCGCCGCACGATCTCCTCGTGGATCAGGTAGCCGACGCGGGCGGCGCGGTTGAAGCGCACGTACGGCGTGGACTGCAGCACCTGCTCGTCGGTGTCTCCCGGCGTGCTGCGGTGGGTGATGACCACGTAGGGTTCGTCGGCGAACGGCAGGAACTCCAGGTCGCTGCGCAGCGCCTCGGGTTCGGTGACGACAGCCACGTCGAGCTGGCGGTGGTGGACCGCCTTCTCCAGTTCGTGGGTGAGCCCGGTGGTCAGGTGGATATCGACCCGATGGCCCTGCTGCTGCATGCGTTTGAGGGCCAGGGGCAGCACGCCCGACACGCAGGTGTGGACCGAGCCGAGCTTGAGCAGGCCGCCCGCGGCATCCTTCTTGAGCGCCGCACTCATGCTCTCCCAGTGCGCGATCAGCTCGCGCGCGCGGTGGGTGAGCGCCAGTCCCGCGTCGGTCAGCACCGGGGGCCGGCGGCTGCGGTCGAAGATCGTGGTGCCCAGCTCCTCCTCCAGCGCGCGCATCTGCATGCTCACGGCCGACAGCGACAGGCCGATGGCGTTGCCGGCTTCGGCGAAGCTGCCGCGGTCGGCGATGGCGATGAGCGTGTAGAGGGTCTTGACGTCCATGGGGTGCGTGGTGCGGGCCGGGAAGCGCCTGCGCTCCCGCGGTCGCTCAGAGCTTCAGCAGCCTGCGGGCGTTGCCGCCCATCACCTTCTCGAGGTTCTCGGGCCGCATCGGCAGGCGCTCGAACCACTCCTTGTATGGCTTGACCGGACAGAACGGGAAGGAGCTCGCATACAGCATGCGGTCGGCCAGGAAGGTGTCGGCGGCCTTCACGTACTCCTCCCAGCCGGGCATGCGCGAGAAGTACATGTCGGGGGACAGCCACATGTTCTGGCGGCGAAAGCCCAGGTGCAGGATTTCGGTGACCCACGGCCAGCCGCCGTGGGCGACCACCACGTCCAGGCGGGGGAAATCCGTCAGCACGCGGTCGGTGCGGATCGGGTCGGAATAGCTCAGGTCCGGCCCGGCGGTGCCGCCCACCATCATGATCACCGGCACGCCCAGGTCTTCGCAGTGCGCGTAGATCGGGTAGAGGCGCCGGTCGTCTGCGTACATGGGAATGGGGTAGGAGCCCGGCTCGATGTTGACCAGCTTGAAGCCGTCCCGCACCGCCTGCGTGATGGTGTCGCAGGCGCGCCGGCGGTCCGTGGGGTCGATCGAGGCCGCGCCGATGAAGCGCTGCGGATGGTCGGCCACGATGCGCTGCACGTCCTCGTTGGGCACGCTGCCCAGCACGCCGGCCAGCCGTCCGACGACCACGCCCCTATCGACGCCGGCCTCGTCCATCTCGCGCAGCAGCAGCTCCATCGATTGCTCCTGCGCCGCTCGCGAAGGCTCGAAGCCCACGGTGCGGGTGAAGCCGTCGCGGCGCTCGCCGGCCGAGTACATCAGCGTGTTCAGGAAGCCGCCCACGGGCGGGCGGATGCGGAAGTCGATGATCATGGAATGCTTCGTGTTCTGGCCGGGGGTGCGCCGCGCGGGCTCACATCACTTCGTTCTTGCGGTCGCTGGTCTCGCCGTAGCGGTGCAACGCCGGCGGCTTCAGGCCCGCGTAGAGCTTCTCGATGCCGGCGTTGATCTGTTCGCCGTGCAGCGCGAAGAGCGAATTGCCTGCGATGTCGCTCTCGACGATGAAGGGGCCGAAGTTCTGCACCTCGAACATCCACATCGCCTGTGCGATGCCGAGCTCGTCCAGCCAGTGCACGGCGCGCACCTTGCGGATGCCGCGCCCGAGCAGCGCGCCGGTGCCGTAGCCCACCGTGGTGAGGTAGACGGCGCCGAGCGGCGCCAGCACCTTCTTGTAGTCCTCGGCGGGCATGCCGCCCTTGCCGATGATGATGCGCGCGCCGGTGCGCTCGATCCACTGCGGCAGCCACTTGGAAAAGCGGAAGCTCGCGGTGGCCGTGACGGCGCCCACCTTGTAGCCGCCCTGGCCGTCCTCGGCCGCGGCCGGCGAGCAGTGGAAGTTGACGTTGCTGATCGACGCCAGGTCGGGCTCGGGCAGGGCCTCGCCCTGCTCCAGCACCTTCTTGTAGACGCCTTCGCGGGCGGTGTAGACCACGCCGTTGAGGTACACGGCCGAGCCGAGTTCCAGCTTGGCGATGTCCTCCTGCCGGGCGGGCAGGTCCAGGTGGACGACCTTCATCTCGTCGTCCTTCTCGAAGTTGGTGCTCTCTACCATTCGACCGTCTCCCTGCGCATGTAGGGCGTGAACCATTGGGGATCCGTGCGGTACTCGATCCGCCCGTCGGGGTGGATGCGGGCCGTGGCACGGCGCGAGGACAGGCAGAAGGTGTGGATGCTGATCGGCATGCCCCCGGTGTGGGTGTAGCCCACCTCGATGTGGCAGTCCACCACCATCGAGGTGCCGACGAAGCCCATGGCGCCCATGCCGATGGAGTTGCCCAGCTTCATCAGCTCCAGCTCCAGCTCGGCGATCTTGGGGTCGGGGTTGCGGTCGCCCACCGTGCGCAGGCAGGCCGCCTGCTTGCCCAGCTGCATGCAGGTGTCCTTGGAGCCGCCCAGACCGATGCCGACGATGGCCGGTTGGCACGCGAGGCCGCGCTTGCCAAAGGCGATGAGGGTGTCCAGCACGAAGCGCTTGATGCCGTCGATGCCGTCGCCCGGGAACAGCATGCGGTAGTCGGTGCCGAACAGGCCGCCCTTGTGCACCGTGGTGACGTCGATCCAGTCGGCGCCCGGCTCGAACGACCACTCGATCTCGGGCGCGTTGATACCGACGTTGTTGTTGTGGTCGGTGCGCCAGAGCGGATGCACGCGGTTGGGCCGCAGCGGGATCGCGGTGGTCGCGTCGGCGGTGGCCTTGCGCAGCGCGTGCTCGACGGCCACGAAGCCCTGCTCGATGGCGGCGTCGTTGCCCACCTTCACGTAGTAGCGCGGCACGCCCGTGTCGGCGCACATGGGGCGGCGGTCTTCATCGGCCGCGTCCCAGTTGTCCTGCATGGCGTGGATGACGAAGCGCGCGAGCTTGCCGGTCTCCACCTTCTGCAGGGACTTGATGCCCTCGCGGTAGTCCTGCGGGATCTCGATGGCCGCGCGCTTCATGATTTCGAGCGCGGCTTCTTCGACTTTCTGGATCGGTATCTTGGTCATGGTGTGTCTCTCTCGGGCGGCGGGCTTCAGGCGGCCAGGGCAACCGGCGGCGCGCCCGCCTCGCCGGTGATCAGGGATTCGCCGGGTCGCACGATGTCGAACTTCACCGGCACCATCTCCAGGCTGATGTCGTCGCCGTCGGCGCCCACGCGGGTGTAGCAGCTCGTGTGCAGATCGCCTGCGTCGGGGAAGTCTTCGCGGTAATGTGCGCCGCGGCTGTTCTCGCGGGCCAGCGCCGAGACGGCGATGACCTTCGACATGATGACCAGGCTTTCGAGGTTGAGCCAGTCGTGCCAGCTCACGTTGTAGCGGCGGTCGCCGTCGGGCAGCCCCATGGCGTACAGCGCCTCGCGGTGGCGCGCGATGCCGGCGAGGCCCCGCTCCATGTCGGCGTGGTTGCGCAGCACGCCCACGTCGTCCCACATGGTCTGCGCGAGCGCGTCGCGCAGCTCGTGGATGGGGCCGCTGCGGCGCGAGAAGGGGAATTCGGCCCGCTCGATGCCCGCCTGGATCACGCGCTGGTCCGGGTCGCGCCAGCGGCCTTCGCGGCCCACGTAGGCGGCCATCGAATCGCCGGCGATGCCGCCGAACACCGTGGAGTTGGCGACGCCGTTGCCGCCGAGGCGGTTGGCGCCGTGCACGCCGCCGCAGTCCTCGCCCGCGGCGAACAGCCCGGGCGAGGCAGTGGAGCAATCGACCTCGAACTCGAGCCCGCCCATCAGGTAGTGCGCGGTGGGGACCACCTCGACCAGGCCGCCGGCGAGGTCGAAGCCGCAGTCCTTGCAGCGGTTCACCATGCCCGGGAAGGACTTGGCGACCTTCTCCGGGCCGAGGTGGCTCATCTGGATGTAGACGCCGCCCATCGGGCCGGTGCGGCCCGCGCGCATCTCGGCGTAGATGCCGCGGCTGACCACGTCGCGCGTGGCGCGCTCGCCCCGCTTGTCGTAGTTGGTCATGAAGCGCTCGCCGTCGCCGTTGAGCAGGTAGCCGCCCGCGCCGCGCAGGCCTTCCTCGAGCACGGTGCCGGTCATGCGGGTGTCCGGTCCGCCGAGCAGGCCGGTGGGGTGGAACTGCACCATCTCCATGTCGCGCAGCTTGAGCCCGTAGCGCAGCGCCATCGCCAGGCCGTCGCAGGTCTTGTCGCCCGAGGGCGTGTGGTAGCGGTACATGGTCGGGCCCGCGCCGGTGGCCAGCAGCACGGCCTTGGCCTGCACGAAGCGGTAGGTGCCGGCGCGCGTGTCGATGAACAGCACGCCGGCGATGCCCGAGCCGTCGGCCGCGGGCACCAGCTCGATGGCGCGGTGCTCCTCCATCTCGTCGACGTTCACCGCCCGCACCTGCTCCATGAGGCGGTTGATGATCTCGATGCCCGTGAGGTCGGCCTTGTGCACCGTGCGGTCGAAGCTCTGGCCGGCAAAGGCCTTCTGGTGGAGCGTGCCGTCGGGGTTGCGGTCGAAGAAGCAGCCGATCTCGTTCTCGAGCTCGCGCACCCGCTCGATCGCACCCTCGACCAGGCGCCACGCCAGGTCCTGGCGCGGCAGCCACTTGCCGCCCTCGATGGTGTCCATGAAGTGGCGCTCGACCGAATCGCCGGCCGAGAGCGCCACGTTGTAGCCGCCCTGCACCATGCGCGTGCAGCCGGATTTGCCCAGCAGGCCCTTGGCCGCCACGGTGACCTGCAGCGCGGGGTTGGCCTTCTTGGCATGCAGCGCCGCGAACAGGCCGGCGCCGCCGGTGCCCAGGATCAGGATGTCCGTTCGGTAGTGCTCGATGTCCATGTCAGATGATTCTCGCGACGAAAACGAAGCCGATGGCCAGCGACAGCGCGCCACCCCAGCCGATCCACGACAGCCGCGCGTCGCGCGTGCTGCTCCAGGGCAGCAGCTCCAGCGCCAGCAGGCGCAGGCCGAAGAACATGTGCAGCGACAGCAGCAGCACGAGGCCCCATTCGCCGACCTTCACCACGGCGAGGTCGGAAAACTTCAGGAAGCCGTCCAGGCGCTGCCCGTCTTCCTCGAGCGCCAGGCCCAGCACGTAGAAGTGCACCGGCAGGAAGATGGCCAGGGCGAGGCCGGAGAGGCGGTGGCCCAGGAAAGCCCAGTAGCCGCGGTGGTTGCGGGGCGACTTCATGCGGCGAGCCCTCCCACGGCGACCACGGCGCGCAGCCCCATGGCCAGCAGCACCAGGCCGAGCGCCAGCGCCAGCGCGGTGGCGGCCGGCCGGCCGATGCGGCCCCACTCGATCAGGATGTTGCGCACGCCGATGGGCACGTGCACCGCCACGGCGATCACGAACAGCCCGTAGAACGCGATCCAGCCCCAGTTGCCCTGGGTGCGCGCCAGGATCTCGCCGGTGGTCAGGCCGCCGCGCACGGCGTAGACGATCACCGCGAGGTGGATCAGCACGAAGGGCGCCATGACCATCGCCGAGAGGCGTTGCAGCGCGAAAAGCCGTTGCTCCATCTCAGCCTCGCTTGAAGAAGCTCAGGAGCGCCTGCTTCTTCAGGCCCGCGATGCTGCCGGTGGGGCTCAGGTCCACCGGGCAGTGCGTCATGCAGCTGCCCTGCGTGTGGCACGAGTTGCAGCCGCTGCCGGAGGTGGCTGCCTTGAGCACGCCCTTGGGGTCGGCGTGGCGCTCGTCGTTGTAGAGGGTCCAGGCGCGGTTGAGGGCGGCCGGGCCGAGGTATTCCTTGTCCCAGCTCACCACGTCGCAGGCGGCATAGCAGACGCCGCAGTTGATGCATTCGATGGCGGCGTCGGCCAGCTTGCGCTTCTTGCTTTCGGGCGAGACGTTGGCGGGCGGGTCCTCGCGGGTCGCGGTGCCGACGAAGGTGTTGCCCGCCTTCTTCCACTTCTGGAAGAACTCGCTCATGTCCACCACCAGGTCCTTGATGCGGGGCATGTTGCGCAGCGGCTCGATGACGATCACGCCGTCTTCCTCGACGCGGCTCACGTGCGTGCGGCAGGTCCAGCGCGGCTTGCCGTTGACGGTCATGGCGCAGGAGCCGCACACGCCGACGCGGCAGGCGAAGCGGTAGGACAGCGTGGGCTCCAGGCGCCGCTGCACCTCGGTGACCACGTCGAGCACGGTCTGGTTGTCGCGCCAGGGGATCGAGTAGGTGCTGTACTCGCCCTCGGCCGTGCCGCGGGCGATGCGCACGGTGAGCATGCGCTGAGCCTGCTCGGCGACAGGGCTGTCTTGCATGTAGGTTTCTCCGGAAGTTCGGGTTCAGTGCACGGCGGCGGCCTGCGAGAAGGCGGGCGCCGGGCGGCCGTCGATGGCGACGTTGAGGCAGGCCGGCTTGCCGCTCTCCAGCGCAGCGCGCAAGGCGCCGTCGAGCGCCTGCGGCTCCTGCACCGCGGCGCCGAAGCCGCCGAGTGCCTGGGCCGCCTCGTCATAGCGGGCGGTGGGGCTGAGGCTGCAGCCGATCAGGCGGTCGGGGCCGTAGCTGCGCATCTGGATCACGTGTTCGGCGTTCCAGCGCAGGTCGTTGCCGATCACGCCCAGGAAGGCGGCGTTCTCGCGCACGGCGGTGTCGTATTCGGTGAAGTGGAAGCCGGCGGTGCCGTCGCCCATGAGCAGCACCACCGTGGCGTCGGGTTGTGCGATCTTGGCGGCCAGCGCATAGCAGATGCCGCCGCCGATGGCGCCGGACATGCCGTTGACGATGCGCACCGGCGCCTTGCAGAAGGCCTGCGCCCACTGGCCGAACTCACCTCCGTCGCACACCAGGATGGGGTTGGGCGCGGTGTCCAGCACGCGCTGCACCGCCTCGCACAGCGCCTGCGAGCCGATGGCGCCCTGCGGCGCGGCGGGCGCGTCCTTCAGGCTGCGCACCGCGATGGCACGGGCCACCGCGTTCATCCAGGCGGTGCGGTCGCCGCCGGGCTTGGCACTGCGTGCAATGGCATCGACGGTGGGCTGCACGTCGCCCTGGCAGCGGGCCACCAGGCGTTCGCCGAGCAGCCGCCCGGCGCGTTCGAGCATGTCGGCCTGCGGATCGATGGCGACCACGCGGGCGGTCTCGCCGAAGGCCGCCTTGCGGCCGAAGCCGACGGTGAAATCGAGGCGCTTGCCGGCCAGCACGATCAGGTCGGCCTCGGCGATGCGGTCCGACACGCAGCCGAGCGACGGATCGCGCAGGCCGCGCGGGCTTTCCATAGGGACTACCGGCACCTGCAGCGCGCTGGCCAGGGCTTCCCAGCGCGCGCGATGGCGCTGGCGTGCCTGCGAGGGGCCCAGCAGCAGCACGGGACGCTGGGCGGCGGCCAGCAGCGAGGCGATCTGCTGCACCACCTCGGAGGGCGGCTGGGCGGCGGCGGCCTTCTCCGCAGCCGGCGGCAGCGCGTCGAAGCCGCTTTCGTCGTTCAGCAGGTCGAAGGGGAGGGCGAGGTGCACCGGGCCGGGACGGCCGGCCAGCGCGAGAGTCACGGCTTCGTCGATCGAGGGGGCGAGTTCCGCGGCCGACCCCACGCGGCGGGAGAGCTTGGTCAGCGGCCGCGTGATGGCGGCCTGGTCCATCTCCTGGAACGAGCCCATGCCGTCTTCCGACAAGGGCGAATCGCCGGACAGCAGCAGCACGGGGCTTTCGGACTGCAGGGCCGAGAACAGCGGCGCCACGCCGTTGGACAGGCCGGGGCCGGCCGTGAGCATGGCCACGCCCACCTCGCCGGTGACCTGCGACCAGGCGTCGGCCATGAACACGGCCGCGGCCTCGTGGCGCACGTGCACGATGCGGATGCGTGCGTCGATGCACGCGTCGTACAGCGGCATGATCTGGTTGCCCGACAGGCTGAAGATCGTCCTCACACCGCGCCGGGCAAGGGCACGCACCACCAGATCAGCTCCACGCATCGCGTTGTCTCCTCAGGGGCAGGCGCCCCTGTGGCGCCGCCTTCGTTTGCAAAGATGGCGGCAGTCTAGTGATTCAATTCGTCGCGATCAAGCTTTTTTTGGTTGCGATTCTTTGAAGATATTGCCTGCCGGGCTGCGTGGCGCGAATCCCTGGCCGAACCATTGGCGCAGGTGCGTGACGAAGGCCTGCAGCGCCCTGGAGGGGTGGCTCGCGTGGGGGCGCACCGCGTAGAGCGCGTCGCCGAAGGCGCCGGTCGAGCGCCAGCGCGGCAGCACCTCCACCAGTTCTCCGGACTCGAGCGCGGCCTGCGCGGTGAAGTCCGGCAGCAGGGCGATCCCCAGCCCCGCCGCCGCCGCGTCGCGCAGTGCCTCGCTGTTGTTGACCGCGAGCGCTCCACCGATGGCGACGGTGACCGACTCACCGGCGGCGCTTCGTGCCCCCCGGGCGGCAGAGGCCGGCGCGAAGCTCCAGGCCGGGGTGCCTTCGGCGCGCGGGTAGTGCAGGCACGCGTGCGCGCGCAGCTGCTCGGGCGACTGGGGCGCGCCGCGCTCGCGCAGGTAGTGGGGGCTGGCCGCCAGGATGGTGCGGGTTGCGGTCAGGCGCTGCGCGATGTGGGTCTCGGGCGGCGTGCTGGTGTGGCGAACCGCCAGGTCGAACCCCTCGACCGCCAGCGACGCCAGCCGGTCGGACATGTTCAGTTCGAGCCGCACCTCGGGAAATGCCTGCAGGAACTGCGGCAGCCGCGCGACGAGCTGCTGCCGCGCGAAAGCCACCGGGGCGGTGACGCGCAGCAGTCCGCGCGGGGCCGCCGCCAGATCGCGCACGCCCGCGAACGCGTGGCCGATCTGCTCGAACGACTCGCGCGTCTGTTCCACCAGGCGCTCGCCGGCTTCGGTGAGGCGCACGCTGCGCGTGGTGCGCTGCACCAGCGCGACCCCGGCGGCACGCTCGAGCTGCGCGATGTGCTGGCTCATCGCCGCCTTGCTGACCCCCAGGCGAGCGGCCGCCGCGGTGAAGCTCTTGTGCTCGTGCAGCACCGTGAGCCAGTGCAGGTGGTCCCACATCGGGGCGTTTTCTATTTTGGTTTTCACGCCCGCATTGTTTGCGCATGTGAACAAAGAGTTCAACTGCGGCGGCTAGGCGGGCGCCGGCCATGTGCCTAGACTCGAGGCTTCCGGCAGGCCTGTGTGTCCTGCGTCCGTCCCCGTTTTTTCTGCGAGATCCACCATGGTCCAAGCTTTCACCGATTCCAGCGAAGTCGCCCATTTCGTCGCCGGGGCGCCGCTGCGCGGCAGCAGCACGCGCACCCAGGCCGTCTACAACCCGGCTACCGGCGAGCAGGCGCGCCAGGTGCGCCTGGCCACGCGTGAAGATGTGGACGCGGCGGTGGCCAGCGCCGTGCAGGCGTTTCCCAAGTGGGCCGATACGCCGCCGATCCGGCGCGCCCGCATCATGCTGAAGTTCCTGGAGCTGATGAACCAGCACAAGGACGAACTGGCCGCGATCATCACCGCCGAGCACGGCAAGGTCTTCAGCGATGCCCAGGGCGAGGTGATGCGCGGCATCGACATCGTCGAGTTCGCCTGCGGTATCCCGCAGCTGCTCAAGGGCGACTACACCGACCAGGTCTCCACCGGCATCGACAACTGGACGATGCGCCAGCCGCTGGGCGTGGTGGCGGGCATCACCCCCTTCAACTTCCCCTGCATGGTGCCGTGCTGGATGTTCCCGGTGGCCATCGCCGCGGGCAACTGCTTCATCCTCAAGCCCAGCGAGCGCGATCCGTCGGCGTCGTTGTTCATGGCGCGGCTGCTGCAGCAGGCCGGCCTGCCCGACGGCGTGTTCAACGTGGTGCAGGGCGACAAGCTCGCGGTGGACACCCTGCTCGAGCACCCCGACGTGCGCGCCATCAGCTTCGTCGGCTCCACGCCGATCGCCAACTACATCTACGAGACCGGCGCGCGACACGGCAAGCGCGTGCAGGCCCTGGGCGGCGCCAAGAACCACATGGTGGTCCTGCCGGACGCCGACATCGACCAGGCCGTCGATGCGCTGGTGGGCGCGGGCTACGGCTCGGCGGGCGAGCGCTGCATGGCCATTTCGGTGGCGGTGCTGGTGGGCGACGCCGCCGACCGGATCGTGCCGAAGCTGGCCGAGCGGGCTCGCCAGCTGGTGGTGAAGAACGGCATGAACCCCGACGCCGAGATGGGCCCCGTCATCACGCGCCAGGCCCTGGAGCGCATCGAGGGCTACATCGCCCTGGGCGTGGAAGAGGGTGCCGAGCTGGTGGTGGACGGCCGCAACTTCAAGGTGTCCGGCCACGAAGGCGGCTTCTTCACCGGCGGCACGCTGTTCGACAAGGTGACGCCGCAGATGCGCATCTACAAGGAAGAGATTTTCGGGCCGGTACTCGCCTGCGTGCGCGTGCCCGACTTCGCCGCCGCCATCGAACTGGTCAACGCGCACGAGTTCGGCAATGGCGTGGCCTGCTTCACCCGTGACGGCAACGTGGCGCGCGAGTTCTCGCGCCGCGTGCAGGTGGGCATGGTCGGCATCAACGTGCCGATTCCGGTGCCCATGGCCTGGCACGGCTTCGGCGGCTGGAAGAAGAGCCTGTTCGGCGACATGCATGCCTACGGCGAAGAGGGCGTGCGCTTCTACACCAAGCAGAAGTCGATCATGCAGCGCTGGCCCGAGAGCATCGGCAAGGGCGCCGAGTTCGCGATGCCGACGGCGAAGTAAGTTCGCGGGCGCCGGCGCACCCGGCGCTCGCGCAGCCCGACGCGACGTTGTTCGGCGTGCGTCACGGGCTTCGGGCATGCAAGCGCCCGGTGACGATGCACGCGGGCGGCGACATCGGGCCGTGTAAAGTGCCGTGTCCATTCGGCGCGGCATGCCGCGTCGAGTGTTTCCCCCTCCTGCGTTTCCTGGAGCAGTGCATGCAGCAGTCCGACAGCCGCGAATGGAGCCGACTGGCCCAGACGCGGATTCCACCTCCCGACACCACCCGCCCCCTTCAGGCCCACGACCACGCCGCACTCGTGTACTGGAGCCGCGAAGAGTTCCTGCAGACCATCGTGCCCTTTCTCGCCGACGGGCTGCGCGCCGGAGACCTGGTGGTGCATGTGGCGCACGACGAGCCGATCGAGCCGGTGGTTGCCGGCCTGGAGGCGCTTGGTTTCGACACCCAGGCTGAAATCGCGCGCGGCAAACTGGCGTTGCTGACCGCATCACAAGCCTTCGCACCTCTGGGGCACTTCGATCTCGAAGGTGCAGCGGCCGGCCTGAAGGACATGATCCGCTCGGCACAGGCGGCCGGCGCCCCCCGGGTGCGTTTTTCGGTGGACCTCAGCTACATCCTCTCGAGTACGCCGGGCATCGAAGATTTCATGGTCTTCGACGCGCGCGCCAACGAGGACATATTCCCGACTTTTCCCTTCATTTGCATCTGCGCCTACGACGCCGCGCGTGGCGTGAACACGCTGGTCGAGGACATGTTCCTGACCCATCCGCTGGTGTACGTGCGGGGCATCCCGATGGCCAATCCCTACTACCAGCCGTGGCAGCAACTGCGCGGGCAGGGCGCGCTCCTGCATCGCTGGAAGAGCCGCTACAGCGCCGCCGCCGCACGTGCACGGGCCTGATGCCTCGGACGATGCGGGGGCGTCGCGCGCGGCGTCACCCGGCGGCGACGTGGTGTCGGCCTTCGAGCAGCTGCGGCGTACCCGCCAGCGGATCGACGGCATCCTGCAGGTCGTCGTGGGCGACGACGGCGTCCTGGTGCAGGACTTCACCGGCCGCATCGCCTATGCCAACGCACCGGCGGCGCTCATGCTGGGAGCCGCCTCGCCCGAAGCCTTGCTGCGCACGCCGCAGGAGGAGCTGCTCGGCGCCCTGGTGATCCGCGACGAGGCCGGCAGCGATGTCTCGGGTGAACTGCCTGGCACCGCAGTGCTGCGGGGCGGGGAGGGCGGCGAGCGCGTCCTGCGGATGTCGGCGGCGCCGGGGGGCGAGCGCTGGGTGCGCGTGCGCACCGCACCGATGCGCGACGACCGGGGCCTGGTCGCATCGGTGGTCACGGTGCTGCGCGACGAGACCGGTACGCGGCGTGCCGCCGAATTCCGGGACAACCTGCTGGGCATCGCGAGCCATGACCTGCGCGGGCCGCTGTCCGCCATCGTGATGGGAGCCAGCGCCGTGGCGCAGCGCGCGCACACCCTGGACCCCAACATCGCCAAGCTCATGGGACTGATCCAGTCGTCCGCGGAGAAGGCGGGTCGCATGGTCCATGACCTGCTCGACCTCACGCAGGCGCGGCTCGGGGGAGGCATTCCGGTGACGCGGCGCGAGTCGTCCGCCGAGCAGCTGCTCAAGGAAGTGATCGACGAGCTCGCCGCCATCCACCACGGCCGCGCCATCGTCGCACGCTGCACCACGCGCGCTCGCACCGTGTGCTGGGACCCCGACCGCGTAAGCCAGGTGATCGCGAACCTCGTGAACAACGCCATCACCTACGGCGACCCCGGCACGCCGGTGACCGTCACCGTGGCCGATGCGCAGGCGCAGGCGCAGGAGGGCCGGGCGCAGACGCAGGAGCGGGTGGCGATCAGCGTCCACAACCATGGTCCGGAGATTGCATCGAGCAATCTCGAAAGCATGTTCGAGCCCTACACGCGCGGCAGTGCCGCCGGGCGCCACCAGCGCAGCGTCGGCCTGGGCCTGTACATCGTCAAGGAAATCGTCGCCGCCCACGGCGGGGTCGTCTCCGCCACCTCGAGCCGGCAGGAGGGCACCTGCTTCACGGTGCTGCTGCCGGTGGGGTGAGTGCGCGACGTGCGCGGGCGATGCATGCGCGAGAATCGCGGGCTTTATCTGCCCCTCAGCCATGACCCTCGTGACCTTTCTTTCCCCCGACGGCAACCCGGTGTGCGATGTCGAGGTGCCGGCAGGCGAGTCGCTGATGCTGGCGGCCCTGCGGACCGACGTGCAGGGCATCGAGGCCGAATGCGGCGGCTGCGCCACCTGCGGCACCTGCCACGTGTATGTGGAGCAGGGCCTGGAGGCGCTGCCGCCACCGGCTTACGACGAAGCGGCCATGCTCGAATTCGTGGCCGACGAGCGGCGCGCCAACAGCCGCCTCAGCTGCCAGCTCCTGGGCGCCACGGATCTGCCGGCGCTCACGGTGCGACTGCCCCGGCGCCAGGTCTGATGCGCTGGCCGGCATAGCGCCGCGCGGACGTTCCATCGTCCGCGTGTGCGCGCGGGCAGGCGCCGGCCCCGCTGAGCAGGTTGTACGCGAACGGGCAGGCCTCGCCACACGATGTGCTGCGGTGCAATGCCGCGCACGCGAGCGCGCCGCCCGTACCGCCGAGCGCGCCGAAGCGTCTGTCACGGTTGCGTTTGGCCGCGGCGAACGCCGCCTTCGGAAAGCTGAAATTCCTCGGGAGGGACCACCTGCCTACACTGACCTGCGCCAAGCTCGACCGACTAAGCGGAGTGACACGCCCAGGGTCGGCCCAGATGCCTTCGCACACTACAGGAGACACATCCGATGTCGATGACCCTCAGCAGACGCCGCCTGCTCCTTGGCGCTTCCCTCCTTTCAACCATGCCTGCACTGGGATGGGCGCAATCCGACAAGTGGCCGTCCAAGCCGGTGAAGGTGGTCGTGGGATTCCCGGCAGGGCAGGCGACCGACATCATCGCCAGGACCTTCTGCGACGAACTCGGCAAGGATCTCGGGCAGAACTTCATCGTCGAGAACCGCCCCGGCGCGGGCAGCATGCTCTCGGCGCAGACGGTGATGAAGGCGCCCCCGGACGGCTATACCCTCATGTGGGGAGGCAGCGGCAATCTGGGCATCGCGCCCTACCTGTACAGCAACGCGGGGTACAAGCCCGTCTCGGACTTCGACACCATCATGGTGAGCGGCGTCGTCCCGATGCTGCTCGTGGTGAAGGCCGACTCCGAATTCAAGAGCTTCGAGCAGCTGCTCGCGGCCATCCGTTCGCGGAGGCTCAACTATGGCTCCGGCGGAAGCGGGGTGACCAACCATCTCGCGACCGAGCTGCTCAAGTTGATGGCCAACCTCAACATCGATCACGTCCCGTACAAAGGCGACGCGCCCGCCCTGCAGGACCTGATGGGTGGACAGTTCGACTTCATGTTCGCCAGCCTGCCGGCGTGCATCAACCAGATCCGCGCGGGCCGGCTGCGGGCCTTGGCGACGTCCACCGCCAGGCGGCTCGACCCGATCGAGATCCTTCGCGAGGTGCCGGCAGTCGCCGAGCACGTCCCCGGCTACGAATGCGTGGCCTGGACGGCGCTCGTCGGGCCGAAGGGGCTTCCCGAGGACGTGAAGGCCCGCCTCGCCACCGCGACGGGCAAGGTGATGCAGAACCCGGCGATCCGGTCGAAGTTCGAGCAGATGGGCAACTTCGTCGATCCCACGATGACCATGGAGCGCAGCCGCGACTGGATCAGGTCCGAAGGCGAGAAATTCAGCCGCATCATCTCCTCGGCGAAGATTTCGGTGACCTGATCGGGTCGGGCAGTGCGGCCGGGGGGCGGGGCTTTCCGGCCGCTTCGCCGCTGCCCCGCCAATCGCCCCGCGTGCGGCATGCAGCGAAGGGTACGCAGCACGCAGTACGCAGTACGCGGCACGCCAGCTGCAAGGGGACCAGCCGCGTCAGGACGCCTGGTCCGTGAAGCCCGTCAGCGGAACGCGTCCAGGCCGGTGAGCTCCCGCCCCTGGATCAGGGCCAGGATGCCCGGGGTGCCGTCGGGCATGGTCAGCGTCCGCACGTCGCGCGCGAGCTGCTCCAGCCCGAGTTCCCGGCTGAGGCCCATGGCGCCGTGCACGCGCATGGCAATGGCGATCGCCTTTTCACTGGCCTCGACGGCATAGCGCTTGGCCATGGCAGACAGGCCATTGGCCCGCTCGCCGCGATCGATCGCGGCCAGGGCGTGGTAGCACGCGAGGCGCGCGGTAACGACCAGCGTCTCGATGTCCGCCAGGTCGTTCTGGATGACCTGGAACGCTCCGATGGGCTTGCCGAACTGCTTGCGCACGCCCGCATATTCGCGCGCCATGTCCAGTGCGCGCTGGGCGAGGCCGACCGCCATCAGACCCACGGCGGGCCGGTTGGCCAGCCAGGTGATGGTCAGCAGGCGCGCGGCATCGGCGCTCTCGGGGCAGAGGTTGTGCTGCGGAACGACGCAGTTCTCGAACAGCACCTCGCCCAGCGGCGCCTGGCACAGGCCATGCATCTCGAGCTCGCGCGTCTCGAACGGCGTTTCGCTCCGATCGACCAGCACGCGGGCGGGCTTGAAGGCTCCGGCTTCGTCGGGCATGCGACAGGTCACATACATCAGGTCGCAGATCGGCGCGTTCGAGATCCACTGCTTGCGACCCTTCAGGATGACATTGCCCTTGCCGTCCGGAGTCACGGTGGTCTTGATGCCGCGCGGGTCCGATCCATGGTCGGGCTCGGTGCTGCCCGTCGCGCCGATCCTGCGCCCCGCCATCAGGTCGGGCAGGAAGCGTTCGCGCTGCTGCGGCGACCCGCCGAAGAAGATGCGGGTGGTGGTGGCTTCGTGCGGCTGCACCATCAGCATGATGGTCGGCGGAAGCTGCTCGACCATCAGTCCGTAGTCGAGCATCTTCAGGCCCGCACCGCCGCCTTCCTCGGGAATGCGTGCGGCCGTGAGCCCCAGGTCGGCGACCTTCTGCATGACGCTGAGCACCGCCTCTTTCGGCAGGGGCTTCAAGCGGTCATGCGCATCGAGCAGCGGTTGCACGAACTTCTCGTTCAGCCGCCGCGCGGCATCCACCATCATCTGCTGGTCATCACTAAGCGCGAAATCCACTGCTGCTCCTGGCTGTCTGTGAGAGGGGAGCGCGCCGCGCCACCTGCGCGCCACGCGGTGCCTTTGCTCCTGGTTGGTCTGCAATGCAGACCTGGTCATTGCGCAGGCGATGGACCGATGCTAAAAGGCGGCTTTTCGGGATGTCAAAGGGTTTTCACCCGAAAAGGGTTTGTGAAAAATGGCTTGGTCTGCATTGCAGACTGTCGTGTGCGCGGCTGACCCGCCCTAGGTCCGCGTGGCGCAACGGCAATCGGCCCAGCCGTGGCGCCGCATGGTGCAGGCGGCGTTCGGGTCAACCGAATGCGGCCTTCCAGCGATCCAGATTCACAGGGGGAGGTCCGGGTCCAAGAATCGAAGCTCACTATCCGGCAACCCGCGAGGCACCGGGCGCGAGCGCCTCGTGCGAACAGCCGGCGAGCAACCGGGAAGGCGCCCAGGCGCCCGCCCTCACGACAGCGACATTCACCATGGAAACGTTCAAGGCCTTTCGTGTCCACACCATCGACGGCAAGCCGGTCTGCAAGTTCGAGCAGCTGACGATGGAGCAGATCGACCCCGGTCCGGTGGTCATTCGCACCGCGTTCTCCGCGATCACCTACAAGGACGCGATGGCCGCGCGCGGCGTGGGAAAGAACGTGCGCACCGACCGGCCCTGCGTGACCGGGGTGGACCTGTCGGGGGTCGTCGTGACGTCCGAGGACGAGCGGTTCAAGGAAGGCGACCAGGTGGTCGTCACCAACTACCAGCTGGGCACGCAGCACGACGGTGCCTACGCCGACTACGCACGCGTGCCCGCCGAGTGGATCGTGCCGCTGCCCCCCGGGCTGTCGCTGTACGAGGCGATGGGGCTGGGCACCTCGGGGCTGACCGCCGCACTGGCGGTGGACCGCTTCGAGAAAGCCGGGCTCACACCCAGCGATGGCCCTGTCGCGGTTACCGGCGCGAGCGGCGGCGTGGGCAGCCTGGCGGTGAACATGCTGGCGGGCAAGGGCTATGAGGTGGTCGCCATCTCAGGCAAGGCCGACCAGACCGAGTTCCTCAAGGCCATCGGCGCCTCGCGGGTGCTGGCGCGCGACGAGTTCATGAAGGACAAGTCGCCGCTGGTGAGCTCGCCCCCCTTCGCCGGTGCCCTCGACAACGTCGGCGGCGCGATGCTGGACCGGCTCGCAGCCAACCTCATGCCGCACGGCAAGGTGGCCGTCGCCGGCATGGTGGGCGTCGAGATGACCACGACCGTGCTGCCGCTGGTGCTGCGTTCGATCGACATCCTCGGCATCAACGTGTCGCGCCAACTGAAGATGCCCGAGCGGCGCCGGCTCTGGGAGCGCATGGGCAGCGACCTGAAGCCGCGCGATTTCGACAAGATCTGCCGGCCCATCCCGTTCTCCGAACTCGACAACACCATGGACAGCTTCTTCAAGGTGTCTTCGGTGGGGCGCGTGGTGGTCGAGGTGGGATCCAAAGCACCCAGGTAATCCGGCCTGATGTGAAAGCGCAAGACGAGAACCAATGAAGGAGACGCAATGAACAGACGCACCGTCCTGATAGCTGCCGCGTGCGCGGCCATGTCGAGCCTGGCGCATGCGCAGGCATTTCCGGCCAAGCCGGTGACCTTCGTGGTGGGCTACCCCGCGGGCGGCTCCGTCGATGGCGTCGCGCGCTCGCTCGGAAACCGCATGGCGGAGAAGCTGGGCCAGAGCATCGTGGTGGAGAACAAGCCTGGCGCCAGCGAGACGCTCGCCGCGAGCCAGGTGGCGAAGGCCCGGCCCGACGGCTACACGCTCCTGATCTCCACCGAGGCGCCCATCACCCAGAACCAGTTTCTCTACAAGTCCCTGAACTACAACCCCGACACCGAACTGCTGCCGGTGAGCATCCTGGTGCGGGTGCCGGTGGCGCTCGCGGTGCCGACGCAGTTCCCGGCCGAGTCGTTCACCGCATTCCTCAAGGACGTCAAGGCCCGCAAGGCCGGGCAAGAGGTGAAGTTCGGATCGGCCGGCGTCGGCGGTGTGACCCACCTGCCGGCGGCCATGCTGGCCACCAAGGCCGGATTCGAGTGGGTGCACGTGCCCTACAAGGGCTCGCCGCCGCTGCTGCAGGATCTGATCGCCGGGCGGGTCGATGCGGCCTTCACCGGCTTCTCGAACGTCCTGCCCCACCACACCAGCGGCAGGCTGCGCATCATCGGCGTGGGGGCCGGCTCGCGGATCAAGTCGATTCCGAACGTGCCGACCTTCCGCGAACTCGGCCTGCAGGAGATCGGGGCCGAATACATCATCATGCTGTCCGCCCCCGCCGGCACGCCCCCCGACGTTCTCGAGAAACTCTCAGCCACGGCCAAGGCGGTCGTGCAGGAGAAGGAGTACCAGGACAAGTACCTGGAGCCGGTCGGCCTGGAGCCCATCGGATCGACAGCGGACGAAGCGGTCAAGTACATCGCCGCCGACCGGCCCCTGCAGCGAGAACGCATCAAGGTCTCGGGCGCCAAGCTCGATTGACGGGTGCCGGCACGATGAAGGGCAGGGGGCGACGCAGGTCGCCCCCTTTCACGTCTGGAGCGCCGCGCGCGCGCCGGACGCCGCGGGCAGGCGATAGCCCAGGTCCCGCGAGATGGTGTCGGCGGCCTGCTGGACGTGGGGAATCGTGGTCCGCACGACTTCCGCCGTCATGCGGTAGATCGGCATGGCCACGCCCACCGAGGCCACGACCTCGCCGGTGTGGTCGCGAATGGGGGCAGCGATGCCGCCCATCTCGGGGTGGTTCTCGCCGCGCGTCACGGCGTAGCCCTCATGGCGAACGCGGGCCAGCAGGCGGCGCAATTCGTGCACGTCGGTGACGGTGCGGGGCGTGCGCTGCTCCAGCGGTTCCGACAGCACGCGCTCGGTCGCAACGGCGTGATGCGCCAGGAGCGAACGGCCGGTGGCCGTGCACCACGACGGGCTCAGCTTGCCCAGGCGCGTCTGCGCCGCGATCGATTTGGGGCTGACGACCTTGGCGACGTAGACGATCTCTGCGGACGGCTCGAGCACCGCCAGGTGCACCGTTTCGCCCGACTCGGAACGCAGCCGGTCGAGGGTGGGCCGCGCCAGGTGCACGAGGTCGAAATCGCGCAGGGCACTGGAGCCGATCCACCAGGCCTTCAGCGTGAGCGCGTAGGTGCCCGAGGCGCGCGAGTAGGTGGCGAAACCCGTGTTCACGAGTGTCGAAACCATCCGGTGCACGGTCCCCTTGGGCCTGCCCGTCGCCTGCACCAGCCGTGCGAGCGTCATGGGCCCTTCGGCACGCCCCAGCGCCTCGAGTACCTCGAGGGTTCCTGCGGCGGCAGCGATGACCTGGTTTCTGGTGAGTGCGGCCATGGTCGGCAGTGTAGGGCGAGGGTGCGTTTCTATAATCCTGCGCAGGATGCAACCTCTACGCTGAAGGATCCCGGTTTGCACTTCGACCTCGCAGATCTCCGGCTGTTCCTTCACCTCGCCGAGCGCAAGAACCTCACCCGCGGCGCCAGCGCAGCGTCGCTGTCACCGGCCGCGGCCAGCAGCCGCCTGAAGGCGCTGGAAAACCAGCTCAACGCCCGCCTCTTCTACCGCGACAGCCGCGGCCTCGCGCTGACCCATGCGGGCGAGATGCTGCAGCGCCACGCGCGGGCCATCCTGCGGCAGGTCGAGCACGTGCGCAACGATTTCATGGCGCTGTCCAGCGACAGCGTCGGCCACTTCCGGATCTTCGCGAACACCACCCCCATCACGGAGACCCTGCCTCCGGTTCTCGCCGCCTTCATGAAGGATCGGCCGAGCGTCACGGTGGACATCCAGGAGCGCAACACGCGCGAGGTCGTGCGCGGGGTCCTCGACAGTGCGGCGGACATCGGCGTGCTGTCCGTCCCCGGCCCGTTCGATGCGGGGGACCTCCAGAGCCGCTTGTTCACCACCGACCGGCTGGTGCTGGTGGTGCCGAAAGGACATCCGCTCGGCGAGCGCGGCACCCTGAGCTTCGAGGAGTGCCTCAATGTTCCGCATGTCGGTTTCCGCGAGAGCACGCTGCAAAGCTACATCACGGAGCAGGCGAGTCTCCTGAACCGCAAGCTGACCATGAAGGTCCTGATGAGCAGCTACGAGACGATGTGCAGCATGATCGCCGTCGGCATCGGCATCGGCGTGGGCGTGCTGCCCGAGAGCTGTGTCACGCGCTACATCCGTGCCGGCATGCCGTTGCAGGTGGTGCAGCTCTCGGACGCGTGGTCTTTGCGCGAGCGGCACATCATCTACCGCGACCTCGACGCGCTCCCGCTCTGCGCACGGGCCTTCGTCGATACGCTCGTGGGCATGCAGGCTTCTGCGCAGAGCAATGGCGCGCCGCCTCGGCCCCCAACCGCGAGCGAGGCGCCCGAAGGCGGGGTCGCCCCCCTGCCTACACACACCGCCGGCTAACGCGCCTGGGCCCATTGGGCCAGCACGTCGTCGAGAGACATCTTGCGCGACTCGACGGCCACCGCGGGGCGCTCGCCGTCGAAGCGCGGTGCCGACGCCGGTACATGCCCGCCGCCCCAGGCCACGAACGTTCCGCGGGCCGCCAGGTGCGCGTCGTGGGGCGCTTCCACGAGCGACAGCACCGGCGAGACGCAGGCGTCGCTGCCCTCGAAGTGTCGGGCCCATTCGTCGCGGCTGCGTCCCGCGAAAACCTCCTCGAAACGCTGCCGGATCGCCGGCCAGTTCTGCGGATCCGCGCGGTCGGGCACGCTGCCCGCAAGCCCGAGCCGTTCGAGCAGTTCGGCATAGAACTGCGGCTCGAGCGCGCCCACCGCGACGAATTTTCCGTCGGCGGTGCGGTAGGTGTCGTACCACGGCACGCCGCCGTCCAGCGGGTTGCTGGCGCGCTGGTCCGTCCACTGGCCCATCAGCAGGCGGCTGTAGATCATGGCCATCAAAGTGGCGCTGCCATCGACCATGGCGGCGTCCACCACATGGCCGCGTCCGCCGGCGCGCACCTGCCACAGCGCCGCGAGCAGCCCGATCACCAGGAAGGCCGCGCCGCCACCGAAATCGCCGATCACGTTCAGCGGCGGCACGGGCTTGTCCTTGCCGCCGATGGCGTGCAGCGCGCCGGACAGCGCGATGTAGTTGATGTCGTGGCCGGCCTGCTGCGCCATCGGGCCGTCCTGTCCCCAGCCGGTCATGCGGCCGTAGACCAGCTTGGGGTTCAGTGCGAGCGCCGCGTCGGGGCCGAGCCCCAGGCGCTCCATGACGCCGGGGCGAAGCCCTTCGAGCAGCACGTCGGCCTGGGCGATGAGCCGGCCGGCCGCCTCGCGCCCCTCGGGCGACTTGAGGTCGAGTTCCACCTGCAGGCGCCCACGACGCACGGCGCCGAGCGTGTCGCGCTCCGCTGCGCTGTTCGGTCGCTCGATGCGGACCACGCTCGCGCCGAGGTCGGCCAGCAGCATGCCCGTCCAGGGGACCGGGCCGATGGCGGCGAACTCCACCACCCGCAGGCCGCGGAGGATGCCGGTCACCGGAGCGCCTTCTGCGGGTCGCAGGAAATCACGCCTTCGGCCTGGAGGGCGTCGAGTTCGCTGTCGGTCAGGCCGGCGAGTTCGCGCAGCACCTCGCGGGTGTCCTGGCCCAGCCGGTGGCCCGACCAGCGTATGCGCCCGGGCGTGGCCGAGAGCTTGGGAACGACGCCGGCGAGCGTGACCGAGCCGAGGTCGTCGTCGGGCGTCGGCACCAGCATGTCGCGCTCCTTGAAGTGCGGGTCCTGGAAGATGTCGGCGACGGTGTAGATGGTGGTGGCGGGCACCTCGGCCGCCTCGAGCTTCGCCTTCAGCTCGGCCGCGTCGTGCGCCATCGTCCAGTCGGTGATCATGCGCTCGAGTTCCGCCTCGTTCTGGTTGCGCGGCGCCTGCAGGGCGAACCTGGGATCGGTCCCGAGCTCGGGTCGGCCCATGGCGGTGGTCAGGCGCCGGAACACGGCGTCGGCCAGTGCGGCGATGTGGATCCAGGTTCCGTCGCGCGTGGGAAAGAGGGTATTCGGCGCGCTGTTGGCAAGCTTGGGGCCCGAGCGCATCCCGATCTCCCCGGTCTTCTCGAACGCCGGCACGTGCGCTTCCATGAAGCTGAACGCCGATTCGAGCAGGCTGGCATCGACGTACTGGCCCTTGCCGGTGCGCTCGCGGGCCAGCACCGCCATCACGGTGCCCAGCGCCGCATACAGCCCGGTGATGTAGTCGGTGAGGGGCATCGCCACGCGCGAGGGCGGCCGGTCGGCGTCGCCGATGAGGTGGCGCAGCCCGCTCATGGCTTCTCCGATCACGCCGTACCCCGGCCGGGCGCTGTAAGGGCCGGTCTGCCCGAAGCCGCTGACGCGGGTCAGCACCAGCTCGGGCCGCAAGCGCGTCAAGGTCTCGTACGACAGCCCCCACTTCTCCAGCGTGCCCGGGCGAAAGTTCTCCACGACGATGTCGAAGCCGGGGATGAGCTGGGTGAGGATTTCGCGGCCCTTGGGGGTGCGCAGGTTCAGCGAAATGATCCTCTTGTTGCGCAGGATGGAGGCCGCGTAGAGGGACTTGCCTTGCACCGTGTGGCCCAGCTCGCGGATGGTGTCGCCCTCCTGTGCCTCGACCTTGATGACTTCCGCGCCGAAATCGGCGAGCAGTCGCGCGCAGAACGGGCCCGCCGCGGTAGAGCCCAGCTCCAGGACGCGGTAGCCCGTCAGCGGCCCGCTCGGCGCTGACGGGGTGGAGGTTGCGTGCGTGTTCATTCGGGATTCACTTCCTGTCATTGCGGGGAAATTCTGTCAGGGCACGCGCGCGAGATGAATCCGCATTCTCGGAACGCGCCCTTCGGCTCTGCCGAACGTCGTGCGCAGCTGCGCATTCCGCTGGGGCTAACGCTCTCTTCGGATTTGCGGAATTCCACGCGCGAAAGGCCGCACCTACACTGAGCCGCGGCAAGCCCCACGTCGCCCGCAGCACCCGGATGGGGAAGCCTGCGGCCAACCGCTTCGAGGTCCTCATGGTTGAACTCTCCCCCGAACAGCGCGCACTGCAGCAACGTGCCCGCGAACTCGCCCAGACCCACTTCGCCGGCAAGGCCGCAGAGATCGACCGGACGGAGGAGTACCCCTGGGACCAGGTCGCTTTGCTGCGCGACGCCGGCTTCATGACCATGACCCTGCCCAGGCACATGGGCGGCATGGGGCTGTCGTATTTCGACGCCGTGCTGGTCATCGAGGAGGTCTCCAAGGCCTGCGCGACCATGGGTCGCATCACGGTCGATGCCAGCATGGGCTGCGTCGGCGCCATAGGCAAGTACGGCACCAAAGAGCAGTTCCAGCTGGCGGCCGACCTGCTGAAATCCGGCGACAAGCCGGCGCTGTGCATCACCGAGCCGGAGACGGGCAGCGCCGCCACCGCCATGGCCACGCGGGCCGACCGCAAGGGCGACCACTACGTGCTCAACGGAGAGAAGTACTGGATCACCGGCGGCGGCGTGTCCCGGCTGCACCTGGTGTTCGCCCGCGTATTCGACGACGGCGTCGAGCAGGGGATCGGCGGCTTCATCGTCGTGCGCGACGGCAGCAAGCCCGACGGCTTCGTGGTGGGCGAGCGCATCTACGCGATGGGCGTGCGCGGCATCCCCGAGACGCACCTCCACTTCAGGGACCTGCAGGTGCACAAGTCGATGCTGCTGATGCCGCCGGAGGGCCTCAAGCGCGGGTTCGCTTCGCTGATGGCGGCCTACAACGCGCAGCGCGTCGGCGCGGGCACCGTCGCGCTGGGCATTGCGCAGGGCGCCTTCGAAGAGGCGATCGCCCGCGTCAAGTCGCGCGAACAGTTCGGCCGGCCGATCGCGGAGTTCCAGGGGCTGCAATGGATGCTGGCGGACATGTCCGTGCAGATCGAGGCGGCACGCCTGCTGCTGTGGCGCGCGGCGCTCAGCGGCGGCGAGTTTCCCGACATGGACAAAGCCGCGCAGGCGAAGATCTTCACCGCGGAGATGGCGTTCAAGGTGGCCAGCGACGCGCTGCAGATGTTCGGCTCGAGCGGCTATGGCCGCAACCTTCCGATGGAGCGCCACGTGCGCGACGCCCGCATGTTCACTATCGCCGGTGGCACCGCGCAGATCCTGCGCACGCAGGTGGCGAGCGCCATCCTGGGCATGAAGCTGCCGCAGACGCGCACCGGCTACGCCGAGCTCGCGCAGCGCAGCCCCGCGTGATGCACGGCACAGGGGCCGCCATGAAAGCGATCGTTTGCGAGGCCTATGCGCCGCTGGAAGCGCTGCGGTGGCAGGACACGGAACTCCCGGCAGTCGGGCGCGGCGAGGTGCGGCTGCGCGTGTGCGCGGCCGGCGTCAACTTCGCCGACACCTTGAAGGTGCAGGGCAAGCACCAGACCAGGCCGCCCCTTCCGTGGACGCCCGGGGCCGAGGTCGCCGGGGTGGTGGAGCAGGTGGGCGAGGGCGTCGGGCAGCTGCGCGAGGGCGACCACGTGCTCGGCGTGCCGGACGACCGCGCGGGCGGCTTCGCCGAGGCCATCGTGCTGGATGCCGAACGCGTGCTGCGCATTCCGGACGGAACGTCGATGGTGCATGCGGCGGCGCTTCCCGCGGCCTATGGAACCGCGCTGTACGCGCTCAAGCAGCGCGGACGGCTGATGGCGGGCGAGCGGGTGCTGGTGCTCGGCGCGGCCGGCGGCGTGGGGCTTGCAGCAGTGCAGATCGCCGTCGCGATGGGCGCAGACGTCATCGCGGGGGCGAGCACGCAGGACAAGCGCGACCTCGCGCTGCGGCACGGTGCGTCCGCCAGCATCGACTACACGCAGGCGGGCTGGCGCCAGCGGGTGCTGGAGCTCGCCGGCCCGGGGGGCATCCAGGCGGTGTTCGATCCGGTCGGCGGCGACGTGTTCGACGAAGCCGTGCGCACCGTGGGCTGGGACGGACGCTACCTGGTGGTGGGCTTCGCGGCCGGGCGCATTCCGGAGCTCAGGATGAACCATCCGCTGGTCAAGGGCTACGACGTGGTGGGCATCCGCTACGACGTGTGGCGCGACCGGTTCTGGCCGCAGGCGCGCGCCAACCTCGAGCAGATCCTGGCGTGGTGCGCCGAAGGAAAGGTGCGGCCGGTGGTGGCACGCACCGAACCGCTGTCGCGGGCCGTGCAGGCCATGCGCGCGCTTGCAGATCGGCAGGTCGTCGGGAAGGTGGTCTTGACTGCGCCAGCCGACGCCGGCGCTGAGGCTGCTCCTTCCGGCGCGCCCGATGCGTGACCGGAAGGCATGCCGCAGCGCCCGGGCAAGCGCCCGGGCCGCGCGGCTGCGGTGCGCACCGGGGTCTTGCCGCCTCGTTCGCGGAGAGCGAAGCTTGTCGATCGCCGCAGGTGCGTGCCCTGACGCGCGCATGCCGAGTCAATCGTCATCAAGGAGAACACCATGAAGGCCTATCTCATCGACAAGGACGCCGCCAGCGGCAAGGCCCGCGGCCGCTGGGCCGAGCTCGACCCGCAGCAGCTGGACGCCGGAGAACTCACGCTGCGCGTGCTCTATTCGAGCGTCAACTACAAGGACGCGCTCGCGGCAACCGGCGCCGGCAAAATCATCCGGCGCTTTCCCTGCGTGGGCGGCATCGACATGGTGGGCGAGGTGACCGAGAGCCTCGATCCGACGTTCAAGCCGGGAGACAAGGTCATCGCGACCAGCTTCGACATCGGCGTGGCGCACCACGGCGGCTACGCCGAGCAGGCGCGCGTGCCGGCCGCATGGGCCGTGCCGCTGCCGCCCGGGATGACGCCCTTCGAAGCCATGGCGCTGGGAACGGCCGGATTCACCGCGGGGCTCGCCGTCGTCCGCATGGAAGACAACGGCCTCACGCCGGGCAAGGGCCCCGTGGTGGTGTCCGGCGCCACCGGCGGCGTGGGCAGCCTGGCGATCAACATGCTCTCGCGGCTGGGGTACGAGGTCGTGGCACTGACGCGCAAGAGCCAGGAGGCGGACTACCTCAAGAGGCTGGGCGCTGCGCGCATCCAGCCCCTGGACGAGCTGAAGCTGGACCAGACGCGGCCGATGGAGGCCGGGCAATGGGCAGGCGCGGTCGATAACGTCGGAGGCGCCGTGCTGCACTGGATGCTCGCGACGATGCACCAGGCCGGCTGCGTGGCGAGCATCGGCAACGCCGCCAGCGTGGAGCTGCACACCAGCGTGTTCCCCTTCATCCTGCGCGGCGTGAGCCTGCTGGGCATCGACTCGGGCTACATGGGATTTCCCACGCGCGCCAAGGTCTGGCAGCGGCTCGGCACCGATCTCAAGCCGACCTGCCTCGAGCAGGTCACCCGCACGGTCGATTTCGCCGACCTGCCGCCGGTCTTCGACGACCTGATCGCCGGCCGCGGGAAGGGGCGGTGCGTCGTGCGCATCGGCGGTTGATGGGGGAGGCACCGCGTGGGGGCCGCACACGCATGGTCGGCGTTGCAGCGGGTGCCGAGGGTGTTGACGCCCGCGCCCCCGCCATGAACATGCACGCCGGCGCCCCACCTCCCACACCCGCGGCGACGGTCGTGGTCGTGCGCGATGGCGCGGGTTCGCTGGAGGTCCTGATGCTGTGCCGCCAGGTGGGGCTCGCGGTCCACGGCGGCGCCTACGTGTTCCCCGGCGGCAAGGTCGAGAGCGGCGACGCGCTGCTGGAGGAAGCGTTGTGCCACGAGCGCCCCCGTGCGTTGCGCGACGCCCTTGGCGAGCCGGAGCTCTCGGAGGACGAGGCGGTGGCGCTGTACGTGGCGGCAGTGCGCGAGACCTACGAAGACGCCGGGATCCTGCTTGCCGAGAGCGCGTCGTGCGAGGGGGCTTGCGCCGTCGCGGTGGAACGCGCAGAGCCCTTCGCGGACATCGTGCGCCGCTACGACCTGCGGCTGTCGACACTGGTGCCCTGGTCGCGCTGGATCACGCCGGCCGCGTCGTTCACCTCGAGCCGTCGCTTCGACACGCGGTTCTTCGTGTGCGCCGCACCCGAGGGCCAACTGGCTCGCCATGACGTGGGCGAATCGAGCGAGGCGGTGTGGCTCACCCCGCAGGAGGCCCTGAGGCGCTTCGCGTGCGGTGAGATCAAGCTGTTGCCGCCGCAGTTCATGACCTTGACCCACATCGCCACGTTCATGGACGTGGCGTCCGTCATTGCAGCGGCGCACGGCAGACGCCCGTATGTCGTGCGGCCGGTGCCGCTGGGCGAGGGCGATCACAGGATGGTGGTGTACCCCGGCGACGAACTCCACCCGCAGCGAGAGCGGGTGATGCCGGGGCCCACGCGGCTGTTCTTCGTGGACGGGCGCTACGCGCCGGCGGTGCCGCGGCCGGGCTGAGGCGGCTGGGCGTTCGTCGGCGTTTCGCCGGTCCCTCAACCTTTCGGAAGGTTGCGAATAGTGGCCGCGGCCACGAAGTTGGCCGCGATCACATGGGCCATTGCGACAACCAGTTGGGCGCGGGTGTCGCCGCTCACGTTACGGAACCGCTCCTTGACGAGGCGCTCTGCCTCGGCCAACTGCGCTTCAGAGCTTTCGATGGCGCTTTCAAGCAATCTCTGGGCCGTGCCGCCAAACTCATCAGGATGTGTGGACATGAAGCTTCTCCGAGCGAAAGCCGGTAGACCCGAGTAGGCGACACGGCGTTCCCGGCGGCGCAAGACGCCCGGTGAGAGCAAGAACCCGGATCAGATAGTCAATGGCCGGCGACATGCCTGCAGCGTGCGGTGCGTGACCTGTGCAACGAGGTCCCTTAGCTCGGCCTGTGTCATCGGCACACAGCCGCCGCCGCTGATGCACGCTTCTGCGTAGCCCGGCTTCATCTGCAACCAGTCGGGGTACTCGGAAGTGTTGGCTTCGGTGCTTGAGTACCCGCCGAAGGCGGACAACAGGAGGACGACGAGGACAGCGAGAAGTGGTCTCATGGAAATCCTTTGGCTCAGTACGGAACATCGCCAGACGGCTTGGCTGGCGGCGCCTCCGACCCTCCCACGAGGCCGGGACGAACTGGCGTCGGAGAAGCCCGCCGAATTCGGTGCGGCTGCACGCCATGTCGCTTCCGTTACGGGATGCTGCGCTTCCCGTCGTCGATCCTGCCGCGGCTTGGCGCCTGTACGCCGCGCCAAAAAAGGGGGGCGAGCTGCAGCTCGCCCCCTCAAGTGAATCGCTCACCCGGACGTCTTGCGACGTGCGAGCGGGATCAGTTGATGCGGATGCCGGCGCCCCGGATCACGCCGCGCCATTTCTCTGCTTCGGTGGTGACGAAGCTCTGCAGGGCATCCGGCGTCGAGCCGACGGCTTCCATGCCTTTGGCCGCGGTGCTCTTCTTGAAGGACTCTTCCGCCAGCACGGCGTTGATCATTCCGTTGAGCTTGTCGATCTGCTCGCGCTTCATTCCTTTGGGGGCGACCAGCGAAATCCAGGTCATGGCTTCGTAGTCGGGATACCCTGCCTCGGCCACGGTGGGAACGTTCGGCAGTGCGGAAGGCCGCTTGCTTCCCGTGGTGGCCAGCGCGACGATCCGTCCCGAGTTGATCAGCGGCAGGGAGGCCGTGAGGTCCAGGAATCCGACCTGCACCCGTCCGCCTGCGATGTCCTGCAGGGCGCCTGGCGTGCCGGTGTACGGAATGTTCAGCATGAAGATGCCGGCCTTCTGCTTGAACAGCTCGCCCGCGAGGTGGTGGCTGGTGCCGACGCCGTTGGTGGCATAGGACAGCTCGCCGGGCTTTGCCTTCGCCCGCTGGACCAGTTCCTTGATGGATGTCAGCCCCGACTCGCGGCTGGCAACGATCGCCACGGGCGCCTGCGCCAGCATCGAGATGCCGGTCAGGTCCGTTTCCGGGCGATACCCCAGGTTGGGGTAGAGCTCCGGGTTGATCACCATCGCGCCGGTGACACCCACCAGGATGGTGTAGCCGTCGTTGGGGGACTTGACGACGTAGCCCGTGGCCAGGTTGCCGCCGGCACCCGGCTTGTTCTCGATCAGGAAGGTGCCGTTGCCCTTGGCCTGGAGCCTCTCGGCAAGCTCCCGGGTGACTGCGTCGGCCGAGCCGCCCGGCGGGAAGGGCAGGACGAACCTGACCGGCTTGTCGGGATAGTCCTGGGCGGCAGCGAGCGTCGTCATCAACGCGCCGAGACTGATCGCGACGACGGATCGGATGGCTGATCTGAACATATGTCTCCTTGGGATTGGATTGGTTGGTCGGGTGACGGGGAAGCAAACCTCGAGCTCACGAGAGCACGTGGTCCTCAGGTTTGAACTCGGATGTGAGGTTCCAGTATTCCAGCATGCCGAACGGCCAGGTCTGTGCGGCGCGCCCGCTCTTGTTCTTGTACCAGCTGGTCGTCTTGGCAACGGCCCATGCCTTCGTTTCGTTGCCCTGGTCGATGTAGGCGTTGTAGCGGACATAGGGCTCCGGCCGGCAATCGACCGCCTTGAACCCGTGGCTCAGCACGTGGCGCAGCGCGCGCATCGTGTACTCCACCTGGTACTCGGCCGAGCAGATGGCGCTGCCGTTGACTACCACGCCGGTGTTCGGGCCGCTGGTCATGAACAGGTTGGGGAACCCGGGCACCGAAATGCCGAGGTACGCGCGGCAATCCCCCTCCCAGTACGCGTGCAGGTCCTGCGAGCCGCGGCCGGTCACCTTCAAGGGGTAGAGGAAATCGGCCGCCTTGAACCCGGTGGCGCAGATGACCATGTCCACCGGATAGGACTTGCCGTCCTTGGTGTGGATGGCGTCCTCCGTCAGGTGCGAGATCTCCTGCGTGACGAGGCCGACCTGTTCGGCCTTGAGCATCTCGGGCCAGGTGCCGTTGTCCCGCAGCATGCGCTTGGCTCCCGGGGGATAGTTCGGGATCACGTGCTGCAGCAGGTCCGGGCGATCGACGTACTGTTTCTGCAGCTCGACCAGGCACTCCTGGCGCAGCGCCTCGTTGCCTGCGCTGATCGACACCTCGTGCTTCCAGGCCGGATCCACTTCCACCAGGTGCAGACGGCCTTCCACCCCGATCCAGAACTGCCAGAAGCGAACCCAGCGGCCGTAGTAGGGGACGTGCTTCAGCAGCCACTGCATTCCCGGCTTGAGGTCGTCGTGGTAGGTGGGCGTCGGCAGCATCCAGGCGGGGTTGCGCTGGAACACGTACAACTGCTTCACCCGGGAATAGATCTCGGGACCGATCTGGAACGCGCTGGCGCCCGTTCCGATCAGCGCGACGCGCTTGCCACGGACGTCCACATCCTTGCGCCACGCGGCGGAGTGGACGATCTCGCCCTTGAAGGAAGCGATTCTCGGGAAGTCGGGGATATGGGGCCGGTTCAGGAGTCCCATGGCGGTGATGACGAAGTTGAAGTGCTCGACGTGCGCGCTGCCGTCGGAAGCACGGGCCGTCACCTTCCAGGACGATCGCGCCTCGTCGAACTCCAGCTTTTCGACTTCGGTGTTCAGGCGCATGTGCTCACGGATGCCGGCGCGACGGGACACGTCGAGGAGATAGCGCAGGATCTCGGGCTGCTGCGAGAACTGCTGGGTCCAGTCCTGCTTCTGCGCGAACGAGAGGCTGTAGGCGAAGTTGGGCGTGTCCAGGCGGCACCCCGGGTAGGTGTTCTCCCACCAGACGCCGCCGATCTCGCTGTTCTTCTCGAACAGCGTGAAATCGAGGCCGGCCTGCTTGAGCCGATACGCCGCGGCCAGGCCCGCGAAGCCCGAACCGATCACCGCCACCTTCACGCCTGCTGCGTGGGGAAAGTCGCGCACGTGCCATCCGGGGGCGCCCCGGTCGTCCGGAACGTTGACCTCGTGGCGCAGCAGGTCCATCAGCTCGTCATGGCCGGGGCGGATCAGGAACTTCACGATCCGGTCGAGCCATTCCTGCGGGGGTGTGGGAGCGGCGGGACAGCCCGCGTCGCGATAACGGATCAAGGCCTGTGTCGCCAATGCGCGGCCCCTGGCCTGTGCTTGCGCGGACATGCCGCCTTGCGGCGCGATGCGGGCGGTCATCGACGGAGACGGCGGCTTGAGCTCGTCCGCGAGCAGCGCCGGATCCTGGGTCAGCATCGCCAGGGTCGCCAGGAGCGCGGGAAGGTCGGCATCGCGCACGGCGGCTTCGATCTCGGCGTCGGAGGCGACGAGCGGCTGCACGCGGTCGAACGCAGCAAGGGTTTCGTCTTCGGACATCGTGGGCAGGTCTCCTGCTTTCAGTCGCATGGGATTGTCTCGGCTGGGGCGTTTAACAAAGGAAGAGGGTGAACGGACTCACGCGAAGACGTGGACCTGCGGGCTCGGCGCCCACTGCAGGGGCTTGCCACGCACGAAGTCGAGCCAGGCACCCTGCATGTCGTGCGTGAGGCGGCGGGCATCGGCGGGGTCGATCCCCGCGAACATCGGGGCCGACGTGAATGCATCGACCGTGCCGAAAACGAAGGGCAGTTCCGCGCAATGGCAGGCGCCCAGCGGCAGCCCCGGTGGGCCGTCGAATCGGTAGAGCCAGGCCGAGCGGCCGGCGTGCGCCGCCTGCGCTGCCCACTGGCGCGCCGGCGCCGCAAAGCGCTGCTCCGTCTGCTCGTCGCTCGCCGGTGTGCCGGGCGGCGTGAAGGCGCGCATCTCGTCGTGGTTCCAGCCTGCGAGGACATCGACCCGGGTTGCCGCCGCGGACGCCAGGGGTGTGGGAAACCGCGCCACCGTCTGGCCATCCAGCACCGGGCCAAAGAGGCCGTGACCATCGGCCTGCGCGCGCACCGCGGCAGTGACCTCCGGGGCCGATTGGGCGCGCAGCAGCGCCTGCACCGGCAGGGCGCGCGCCTGCTCGAGATCGGGCGCGCCTGCGGCGTGCAGCAGCGTCTTGCCGATCGACAGCGCGGCGGCGGCCGAGCGGAAGCTGCGGCCCAGCGGCGCGCTCTGGAGAATCGCGCGCTGGAACAGCAGCGGGTCCCCGTCCATCAGCAAGGCCGCGATGTTGACGCCGCCCGCGGACTGCCCCATCGCCGTGACCTGTGCAGGATCGCCGCCGAAGGCCGCGATGTGCTGCGAAACCCACTGGAAGGCGAGCTTCAGATCGAGCAGGCCGACGTTGGCCACGCCGCCCTCGGCCAGCAGCCAGCCCAGGGGACCCTGGCGGGCGTTCACCGCCACGACGACCACGTTGCCGCGGCGCGCCAGCGCTTCACCGTCGTACCAGTCCAGCACGCCGCCGTTCTGCCAGGCGCCCCCGTGGCACCACACGACGACGGGGCGCTGCTCCGCATCCGCGCCAGGAGTCCAGACGGTCAGGTGCAGGCAGTCCTCGGACTGCGGCGCCTCGCAGGGGCCCATCACGTGGGAAAGCTGTGAAGGCAGCTGGGGCGCGATGGGGCCGATGCCGGTCGCGTCCACCCCGCCTTGCAAAGGCGCCGGCACGGGCGGCGCAAACCGCAGTTGGCCAACCGGCGCACGTGCGTAGCGGAGCCCGCCGAACCGTGCCACGCCCGGACGCTGGATCCCGGTCAAGGTGGCCGGGCCAAGCTGCAGCTTCACGATTTCACGCATGCGGACGTGCCGGGGCTGCGGCGTAGAACTGCTGAGCGGAGCGAGCGGTTGTGTGGTTCACGGGAGGGGCAGGGGCGCCAACGAATGAGGAACCAACCTATTGAAGTCGAGAACCGTTCATTCGTAAATCGACAAATATTCAACCATCCATAAAATGACCTGATGAATAAAGACCGCGTGACCGGGCTGACCTTGAAGCAGTTGCGCGCCTTCGTGGCGGTCTACAAGCTGCGGCGCCTCAGCGCGGCGGCAGCCCAGCTCTACGTCACGCAGTCCGCGGTGAGCATGTTGATCCGCCAGCTGGAAGAGGAGCTCGGCGTGCGCATGTTCGACCGCACGACGCGCTCGCTGCAGCCCACCCCGGCAGCCAACGACATCATCGAGATCGCGCAGCGCGTACTGCGCGACATCGACTCCCTGAGCGCCGGCATCGACGACGTGTCGGCGCTGCGCCGCGGACGCGTCATCGTGGCCTGCACGCCGACCCTGGCCGAAGTCCTGTTGCCGCCGGTGATCCGCGAGTTCAGCCAGCTGCATCCGCACATCTACGTCAACGTCGACGACAGCGCGCCCGATCAGTTCGTCGCGCGCCTGATCGGCGAGCACGCGGATTTCGGCATCGGCACGCCCGACCGGGCGGAGGAGGGCGTGCGTACGGAGCGCCTCGTCGGCGATCACCTGAGCGTGGTCTGCCGCGCGGACTCCCCGATGGCTGCGCGCAAGTCGGTGCGCTGGAAGGATCTGGACGGCGTTGCCGTGATCACCGTGCGGCCGGGCTTCGGCGTGCGGCCGCTGATCGACCAGTCCGCTGCGCGGGCGGGAATCCGGCTCAACGTGGCACGGGAGGTGTCCTTGCTCTCCACGGCCCTGTGGATGACGTCGTGCGGCATGGGGCCCTCGCTCATGCCCGCGGCCTACGTGCGCTACTCCCGCGACCCGGACCTGGTGACGCGCCCCTTGATCGGGCCGCGCGTGTCGCGCGACATCTACGTGCTGGTCAAGGAAGGGCGCTCGCTGTCGCCGGCGGCGCAGCAATTCGTCGATGTGCTGCATGCGCACGTGGGCACGCTGTCCCGCACGGGGAACGGCTGAGCCCGCGACTCGCCTCGCCGATGACGGCGTGCAGGTGCCGCGTTCCAGGGTGTCCGGATCGGCCCCTACTCGGAAACCAGCGTTGACATCGCGCGCGACCCGACTAGTATGGTTTCATCTGAAACTTACGTCTGTCCGTGGTTCTTCGCGGCATAGGAAGGGTCTCCGCCATGGCTTTCACTCCCCGTGTTCAGGATGGCATCCTTCGCCGGCGCGAGCAGGTTCCCATCTACGACACGCTCGATCCTGCCCGCACGGCCCTGGTGGTCGTGGATATGCAGAACGCGTTCTGCAAGCCGGGCGGAATCCTGTCCGTCGATTCTGCGAGGTCGATCGTTCCGAACATCAACACGCTGGCCGCGAGCCTGCGCCGCGCGGGCGGGTCGGTGTTCTGGATCCAGATGAAGATCGCGTCCAAGGCGCATTGGCCGGTCTATCTGGGAGACCTCGTTTCCCGGCCGGACGCCGTCGAGGCCATCCTGGCAGACCTCTCGCCCACGGGCGAGGGAACCGAGCTGTGGCCGGAACTGCAGGTCGATCCAGCCGATACGGTGCTGCCGAAGGATCGGTTCAGCGCCTTCCTGTCGAAAGCCTGCACGCTGATGGAGCATCTGGACCGCAAGGGGATCGACACCGTCATCATCGCCGGCACGCTGACCAACATCTGCTGCGAGAGTTCGGCCCGCGACGCTGCGATGCACGACTACAAGGTGGTTTTTCCGTCTGACGCCAATGCCGCCCGCTACGAGGACGTGCACGAACGCTCGCTCGAGACCATCGCGCAGTGTTTCGGCGACGTGCGGACCACCGAGGACATCGTCGCAATGATCGACCGCGGCCGGTGAGATGCCAGCCATGGCTGCCCTGCGCCCCGACGAATGGAACGTCACCCATCAGCTTCTCTATCACCTGAGCTTCACCAGTGAGCTCATCGGGATCCAGGAAGAGGTCATGCTGCAGCGTGAATGCGCCCTGACGCTGTCGGAGTGGCGGATCATGAGTGTCATCGCGTCCTTCACGCCCATCGCATCGAAGGACATCACGAAGGTCACGACGCTGAACAAGGTTGCGGTAAGTCGCTCACTGGCGAAGCTGGTGGGCGAGGGTCTGGTCGAGCGGACGGTGTCCGACGGCGACAGCCGCATGCAGTACCTCGCGCTGTCCCGCGCGGGCAAGCAGCGCTTCCGCAAGGCGCAGGGCCATTTCCTGCGGTGGTCGGAGTCGCTGTTCGGCGCCTTGAGTCCTGCGGAGACGAAGGCCCTGAAGCTGTCCCTCACGAAGGTTCGCCGGCGTCTTGCAGAGATCACGGACGAGGAGCGGGCCCTCAGCGAAGAGTTCATTTTCGGCGCAAGCCCCTAGCGCGCCTTTCTTCAAACCCCAGGAGTTCTTCATGCGCATATCCGTCGCAACTCGTGCGGCTGCAGCCGCGGCCTTCATCGCAGTGTCTCCTGCACAGGCGCAGACCGTTCTGACCGTCTCCAGCTGGGTGCCCGCCAGCGTGCCGCTGAGCCTCGTCCAGAAGGAGTGGTGCGACCTGCTGGAAAAGAACACGGGCTCGAAGATGCGCTGCAATCATCTGCCGCGCGCCGTCGCCAACCCCCCGGGCACATACGACGCGATCAAGTCGGGGCTCGCCGACATCTCCTTCGCAGTTCCCGGGTACACCCCCGGCCGCTTCGTGCTGCCCCAGATTGCGGAGTTCCCGTTCCTCGGCGATTCGGCCGAAGCGATCTCCGCAGCATTCAGCCGTGTTGCGGCCAGGTACCCGCAGTTCTCGAAGGAGATGGACGAGGTGCATGTGCTCGCGTACTTCACGGATGCGCCCGGCATGCTGCTCAACACCAAGCGCCCGGTGACCAAGCTGGAGGATCTGCAGGGCCTGAAGTGGCGCATCACCGGCGGCATCGTCGGTGAGATGTCGCAGGCCCTGGGCATGAACGGGACGCTCAAGCCTGCGACCGATACCTATGAGCTGCTGTCGAGCGGCATCATGGATGGCACGCTCTTCCCCGCAGATGCCATCGAGCCGTGGAAGCTCGAGAAGCTGATCAAGCACGCCACGGTGATTCCCGGCGGGCTCTACAACACGGGCTTCGTGTTCATCATGAACAAGGCGCGCTACGACAAGCTGGCGCCCGAGGAGAAGAAGGCGATCGACGCCATCTCGGGCGAAGTTGCCGCGCGGATGTTCGGTCGTGGCTGGGACAAGGCCGACCGCCGCGGCTACGCGCTCATGCAGGCGAACGACGTGAAGATCGTCAAGGCCGATCCGAAGTTCGTGGCGGACATCAAGGCGCGCGTCGCTCCCGTGGAGAACGCGTGGGTGGAGCGGGCCAAGGCCAAGGGCCTGCCCGACCCCGCCAAGGTGCTGCAGGAGTTCCGCACGGAGATCACCAAAGCCGCAAAGTAGGCGATTCAAGCGCCTGCAGGGGCAGACGCTCTGCCGCGATCGGCGGCGATCTTTTCGATGTCGGTTGACTGCTCGGCTCGCCAGGTGCGGCGGCTTCATCGATTCGCGCCGTTCGCGCCGTTCGCGCCGTCGAACAGGCGAACAGGCGAACAGGCGAACAGGCGAACTGCGTCGGCGCCGTGATCGCGCCGGATCGCACGCCCTCGCAGGGCCGCTCAGGCGTGCAGCGCCATCACCTTCTGCACCTGCGGCTGCGCATTCATCCGCTGCAGCAGGGCCGCGACCTTGGGAAACTGCGCCACGTCGATATCGTTCGCGTACAGCCAGCGCGCCACGGTGAACAGGTAGATGTCGCTCGTGCTGAAGCGCTCGCCCAGCACCCAGGGACCCTGGAGGTAGCTGCCCTCGATGAGCGAGAAGTTCTCCGTGAGGTTCTGCGCCACCTTCCGTTTCATCGACTCCCACGCCGCCTCGTCGTCTGCCCAGCGCGCGCCGCGGCCCTTGTGCGCGTGGTTCACATGCACCGTGGAACAGAGGTAGGCGTTGATCTCGTTCATTTTCGCCAGCAGGAAATGGTCCTCGAGCGGTGCGAGCGCAGCCCGCGGGTATTCCTGCGCCACGTACAGCAGCAGCGCCGGCGTTTCGGTGAGCACGCCCCGCTCGGTGACGAGCGCCGGTACGCGCCCCTTGGGGTTGATGGCCAGATAAGCCGGGTCTCGCTGTTGCTGTCTCTGGAAATCGATCAGCTCCGCTTCATAGGGCGCCTGGGCCCACTCCAGGGCAAGGTGCACGGCGAGTGCGCAGGTGTTCTTGGCGTAGTAGAGCTTGAGCATGGGTTCGTCGGGGTGGGTTGAGCACTTCCCAGCGCACGCCGGGTCCGTCGCCTTCTTGGCAGCAGCCGGGGTCCGCAGCGTGGGGGCGTGCGGCCATTGTGCGGGAGGCCCGGAGCCGGCGAACACGGCGCGCGTATTGCATGCCTGTTGCTTCGCCGCAGACGCGGGCGCTATCCGCGAAGCCCCGCAGCCCGTCCGGTTGCAACGCCGCCGGCCGAGAAGCGCCCACGTCCGGCTCTTGCGCGGCCGAACGTATGGCGAACACGATCCGGCGCATCCATCGGGTTCGTGGTGGGAGGGATCTACTGGATCACCCAGGAGGTTTGCCCTATGCCGCCACAGGAGCTCCCGGGCATTTACCAGCTTCGTCCTCGGCCGTGAAATGGACTCAGGCAGACCGCATCACCTGTGCTTGCATTCAGCGGTCCGATTTGCTGGAGCGATGGATGAGAAGAGCAGCCGGGCGGAGGACTTCTGAAATCCTGTCACTGATGGCGTTGGTGGCGCTGGCGGGATGTGGCGGGGGAGGTGGCGGCGGGGATGATGCCGCTGCCGCTGCCGCTGCCGCTGCCGCTGGCACGCCGTCCCTACCGTCTGCCCCGATCGCCCAGGCTCCCTCCGACTCGCCGTTCCCCTCCGCGAACTCGCCAGCCCCGGCCCCGACGACGGCAGCGCCAGGACCAGCGCCAGCGCCATCGCCATCGCCATCGCCATCGCCATCCCCATCCCCATCCCCATCCCCATCCCCATCCCCATTACCTGTGCCGTCGCAAGCGCCGCCGCTACCACCGTCGCCTTCGCCCGACCCCACGCCAGCGCCAGCGCCGGAGCCTGCACCTGCACCTGCACCTGCACCTGCGCCTGCGCCTGCGCCTGCGCCTGCGCCCGCACCCGCGCCCGCACCCGCACCGCTTCCGAACACGGTGCAGGGCACCGACTTCTCCGATCGGCTGGAGGCGTCCGACACGCCCGCCACCCTGATCGGCGGTCTTGGAGACGATGTGTATGTCGTCCGCCAGCAGGGCGTCCAAATCCTCGAGTACCCAAACGAGGGGATCGATACCGTCGAGACCTGGGTGCCATTCACGCTGCCAGACCACGTCGAAAACCTGCGCGCCGTCTATTCGCACCTGGAGGGGGGCGACACGCTCATCGGCAACAGCCTCGACAACCACATCGTCGGTGCACCGTTCACCTACGACCGCATCTTCGGGCTCGAAGGCAACGACATCCTCGACGGTGGCGGCCGCCACGGCGGCTACCTGAGCGGTGGCCCCGGCAATGACCGCCTGATCGTGAGCTTCGGGGAACTGCTCGGCGGCCCCGGTGCGGACACCTTCGTCGCCGGCGGCCGGGGCGCACACACCTCGCCCGACGCCGCCATCGACATCCTGGACTTCACGCCCGGTGACGGCGACCGCATCGAGATCGACGCGATGGACCCAGGCCTCTCGGCCGCGGACCTGTTTGCGCAGGGCTACCTGCAGTTCGACCCGTCACGGAACATGCTTGTCCTGTATGCCGGGCCCGCGGGAGAAGGCCCGCAGAACGTGGAGCAGGTCTTCATCCTGCGCGGCATCACGAGCTTCGATCCGGCCTGGCTCACGCTCGTATCGCGCTGACCCGCGGCTCGATGACGGCGGGGCGGTGCACCTCCGCGGCGGCCTATCTCCAGAACCGGGGAGCTACGAGCCTTCGCATTCCACCCGTGCAACGTTCGTGCTTGCGTGCCTGCCAGGACTATCGGCAGACGGAGCCCGCGTGATCCGTCACGCATAAAGACGAAGCGCGCCGCAAGCCGCAGTGACCCCCGGGGCACGCGCGAGGCTTCTATTCAGCTGCTGTGCGTGCGGGTTTTCATGTACTGGTCGCGGGCTCGGTACAGAGCGATCGAAAAGCCGGCCTTCTGTACCTGTTGGCGAGAACGGGCGATTCCTACAGTGGCCTCAAGTTGCCTTCCGCTTTTCGACAGGAGATCCCACGTGATTCGAAAATTGCTCGCATCCGGCATCGCCGCCATCTTCGGCCTCGCGCTCGCCCCGGCCGCGTCCGCACAGGCCGAAGCTGCTTATCCGACGCGCCAGGTCACCATCGTCGTGCCCACCACGGCGGGCGGCATTGCGGACAACATGGCGCGGCTGCTCGGCTCGAAGCTCGCCGAGCTCTGGGGCCAGCCCGTGGTGGTGGAGAACCGCGCCGGTGCGGGCACCCAGATCGGCTCCGAAGTCGTCGCCCGGGCGAAGCCAGACGGGTACACGCTGATGGTGGCCTACACGGACCTGGCCATCCTGCCGGCCCTCAATCCGAAGCTGCGCTTCGACGTGCTGAACGACTTCACCCGCATCGGGAAGCTCGGAAGCGTGCCGGCCGTGGTGCTGGTGCACCCGTCGATGAAGGCGAACAGCCTGCAGGAGCTGGTCGGCGTGCTCAAGGCAGAGCCCGGCCGCTACAACTTCGGCTCCGGCGGGCCGGGGTCGATCCTGCAGTTGTACGGCGAGATGTTCAAGCAGGCCGCCGGCGTCGATATCGTCCACGTGCCCTACAAGGGGTCAATCGAAGCGACCTCGGCCCTCATGGCCAACCAGGTCGATATCGTGTTCCAGCTCGCGTCCGCCAACGTGGCTCAGCAGATTGCTGTGGGCAAACTCAAGGGGCTGGCGGCGAGTTCGCCTGCCCGTATCCCCACGCTTCCGGACATTCCGACCACGGCCGAGGCGGGGCTGAAGTCGTTCCAGGCCGGCGCCTGGTATGGCGTCTTCGCACCGGCCGGCGTCCCGCGTTCCATCGTCGATAAAGTCAACGCCGACGTGGCACGCGTCATGGCCATGCCGGACGTGCGGGCCAAGGTGGCTACCCTGGGCATGGCGGTCGAGGGCGGCAGCGCCGACGACTTCGATCGCTTCTTCCGGGCGGACCACGACCGGTGGAGCCGCACGGTGAAGGCCGCCGGCATCAAGGTCGATTGAAGGCGCGCCCGCTTTTCAAAGCCGGCTCCCTACGACGCGGCACCGTCCGTGGCGTCCTCTGTGGCGGTGCCCGTTCCTTCGCGCAGCGCCGCTTCGAGGAAGGCGAAAATGGCTTCGTCGCCGCAGTACGCGACGTTGAAGCGAAGCCATGGGCTCGGCTGCTGATCGACCTGGAACAGGTGCCCGGGGCCGAGGAGGATGCTTTGTTGCGCCGCCGTCTTCGCGAGCACGCCGGCATCCGGCGCGGCCGGATGCCGCACCCACATGAACAGGCCGGCGCCCGGTTCGCAGAAGATCTCGAATCCCAGGTCGGCGAGGCGCCCGGACACCCCCTCATGCGCCAGGGCCAGGCGGTTGCGCAGGCTTTTGTTGTGCCGGCGTGAACGCCCGTCGATGAGCGCGCCGTGGACCAGCCGTTCGCTGAATTCGGACGACGTCAACCCGGAGAGCAGCTTGAGCCGGGTCAGCCCCTCGATCACGTCCGGCCGCGCCGTGACGTAGCCCACCCGAAGGTTGGGCGAGATCGTCTTGGAAAAGCTGCTCAGGTAGATGACGCGTCGCAGCTGGTCGAGGCTGGCCAGCGAGGGACGCGGCTCTGGGTCGAGGTCGGCATAGATGTCGTTCTCCACCAGGGTCAGGTCGTACTTCTCGGCGAGCTGAACCAACCGATGCAGCTGGGAGAGCTGCGCCGTCGAGCCCGTGGGACTCTGGAGGCGCGGCTGGGTGAAGAAGACCTTGGGCCGCTCCTGCTGCAGGTGATGCTCGAGCTGCTCGAAGTCGTAGCCCGTGGGTGTGCGCGCGACGCCCAGCAGGCGTGCGTTCTGGTGCCGCAGCGACACCAGCTGGTTGGCGTAACCGGGATCATCGACGAGCACCGGATCGCCGTCCCGCACCAACAGGCGGGCCACCAGGTTCATCGCCAGGCTGGAGCCGGCGGTGAGCAGAATCTGTTCGGTGGCCACGGCGACCTGATGCTCGGCCAGCGCGTCGCGCACCCACTGGCGAAGCGGCGGGTAGCCCTTGGGCTCGCCGTAGCCGCCGAGGTCCACCTCGTCGTGGGCGAGGTTGCGCAAGCTGCGGCGCAGGCCATCCTGGAACAGCCACTCGCCAGGCAGCCAGCCGCAGCCCGGCTTGATCTTCAGGAGGCGGTTTTCGAACATCTGGCGCAGGTACCAGTCGGAGCCGAAGCTGGGCTCGGCGGCCTTCGGCGCGGGCTCCGCGCCCTGGTGGGACGGCTGGCGTCGCACGAAAAAGCCCGACTGCGGCTGCGAAACGAAGTAGCCCTGGGCCACCAGGCGGTCGTAGGCATCGGCTACGGTGTAGATGCTCACCTGGTGGGCGCTGGCGAGCTGGCGGATGGAAGGCAGCTTGCTCCCTGGTCGCAACTTGTTCTCGTCTATCAACCTGCGGAATCCGTCCACGATCTGGGTGACCAGAGGGGTCGAGGACTTGGGCGTCAAAGAAAACATGAACGAGGGTAATCCTGTAGTGGCGCGCGGCACGGTACAGAAGGTCCGCCCGAGCCGTCGATCTGTATCTGTCGCCCCGCGAGGGCAGTCATTACATTGCGTCGAAGTTCAAGTACCGAAGAGCCCATGCAACGAGATAACTTCCCCACCAGCGCCGACCTCATGTCCCGCCGCCGCGCGGCGATCCCCCGCGGCGTGGGTCATACGCACGACATTTTCGTGGCCCGCGCGGAGAACGCCGAGGCCTGGGACGTGGAAGGACGGCGGTACGTGGATTTCGCGGGCGGCATCGCCGTGCTGAATACCGGGCACCGCCACCCCGCGGTCATTGCCGCCGTGAAGGAGCAGCTGGATCACTATACCCACACCTGTTTCCAGGTCTTGGCGTACGAACCCTATGTGGAGCTCGCGGAGAAGCTCAACGCGCTCGCCCCCGGCGATTTCGAGAAGAAGACCCTGTTCCTCACCACCGGTGCCGAGGCGGTCGAGAACGCGATCAAGATCGCGCGTGCGTATACCGGCAGGCCGGGTGTGATCGCCTTCTCCGGCGGCTACCACGGTCGCACGCTTCTCACTCTGGGTCTGACCGGCAAGGTCGTTCCCTACAAGTCGGGCTTCGGCCCGTTCCCGGCCGACGTGTTCCATGCGGCCTTCCCGGATGCCCTGCAAGGCGTGACCGTGGACGATGCGATGGCCTCCATCGAGGGCATCTTCCGACACGGGATCGAGCCTTCGCGCGTGGCCGCGCTGATCGTGGAGCCGGTCCAGGGCGAAGGGGGCTTCAACATCGCCCCGCCCGAGTTCCTGCAGCGGCTGCGCGCGCTGTGCGATCGGCACGGCATCGTCATGATCGCCGACGAGGTCCAGACCGGGGCCGGCCGCACCGGCCGATGGTTGGCCATGGAACACAGTGGCGTGGCCGCCGACCTGGTAACCATGGCGAAGTCCCTGGCGGGTGGGTTCCCGCTGTCGGCCGTGACTGGCCGCGCCGAGATCATGGACGCGCCGGCAGCGGGCGGCCTGGGCGGCACCTACGCCGGCAATCCCCTGTCCTGCGTGGCCGCGCTGGCCGTGCTCGCCGCCTTCGAGCAGGAGCAGCTCCTGGACCGCAGCCGCGCCGTCGGGGAGCGGCTGATGGCCGGGCTGCGTGCGCTCCGGCAGCGGCATCCCTGCATGCTGGACGTGCGGGGTCTGGGCGCCATGGTCGCCGTCGCCTTCCACCAGGGCGGTGACCCCCATCGGCCTGACGCGGATCTGGCGCGCCGCCTTTGCGCCGAGGCCGCGCGACGTGGACTGATCCTGCTGACCTGCGGCACCTACGGGAACGTCGTGCGCATCCTGGTGCCGCTGACGGCCAGCGATGCCGTGCTCGACGAGGGACTGGCCATCATCGGCGCGTCGCTCGACCATCTCGAGGCGACATCGGCGTGAGCGGGGCGCTCGTGAACGGGGCGGACAGCCTCTGCGAAACACTGTTGGCCAACGGCGTGGAGGTCTGCTTCGCCAATCCGGGCACATCGGAGATGCACTTTGTCGCCGCGCTGGATCGGCAGCCGCGCATGCGCTGCATCCTGGGCACCTCAGAGGGCGTGGTAACGGGCGCGGCTGACGGCTGGGGGCGCATGAGCGGCCGCCCTGCGGCCACGCTGCTCCATCTCGGACCGGGCCTGGCCAACGGCCTGGCCAACCTCCACAACGCCCGCCGCGCGCGCACCCCGCTGGTGAACATCGTCGGCGACCACGCGTCCGATCACCTGCAGTACGACGCACCTCTCACCAGCGACATCGAGTCCCTCGCCCGGCCCATGTCCCACCACGTTCGCCGGATCGCCTCGGTCGGCGACGTGGCCGCCGCGACGGCGCAGGCCGTCGGCATCGCCCGACAGCCGCCCGGCAACGTGGCGACCTTGATCCTGCCCGCGGACACGGCGTGGACGGCCCTGCCGGCGACGCAATCCCCCGGCCGGACACCACCGGTCGCCGCGCTCCGCGGCCCGACGGCTCCGGCCGCCGATGCCGTCCGGGCCGCGGCCGATGCCCTGCGCCGGCACGGCGCTGCCACCACGCTGCTGATGGGGGGGGCGGCGCTGCAGGGGCGTGCCCTGGTGCAGGCCGGGCGCATCGCGAGGGCCACCGGCGCGCGGCTGCTGGCGGAAACGGCCAACGCACGCATGGCGCGCGGGCGATCGCGCACGCCCATTGCGCGGCTGCCGTATGGCGTGGACCTGGCGCGCGCCACGCTCGCTCCCGTGCGCGCGCTCGTGCGCGTCGGTGCCCGCGAGCCCGTGGCGTTCTTCCGGTATCCGGACAAGCCCAGCGTGCTGGTGCCGGACGGCTGCGAGGGTGTCGAGCTGGCCGATGTCGGAGTCGATCTGGCGCTGGCGCTGGATTGGCTCGCCGATGAGCTTGGCCTGGGGCCCGCTGCGCCGGGCCTGCCGTCCGCGGCGCCGGTCGCAGCCTTCGACCCCACCGCGCCACTGAGTGGACGGCAGATCTGCGCCGTGGTCGCCGCACTGCTGCCCGACAACGCGATCGTCTGCGACGAATCGATCTCACAAGGCCGCGACTTCTGCCCGTTCAGCGAAGGTGCCAGCCCGCACGACTACCTGCAGCTGACCGGCGGCGCCATCGGGATCGGCATGCCCCTCGCCACCGGCGCCGCCCTCGCGTGTCCCGACCGCAAGGTGGTGACGCTCCAGGCGGACGGCAGCGGCCTCTACACCTTGCAGGCGCTGTGGACGCAAGCGCGCGAGTCGCTCGACTGTCTCACCATCATTTTCGCGAACCGCAGCTACGCCACGCTGCACGGGGAAATGCGGGGAGTGGGGGCGAGCGGAGCGGGTCGCAACGCCCGCCGCATGCTGGACCTCGTCGAGCCGGCCCACGACTGGGTGGCGCTGGCCCGCGGCATGGGGGTGCCTGGCATCCGGGTGGCCGACACCGCAGCCTTCGCCCGCGCGTTCGCGGCGGCCTGCAGCGAACGCGGACCTTTCCTGATCGAAGCCCACATCTGACCGACCCTTCAATGGCCCTCAAACCCAAGGAGAACTCATGAAAATCAACCTGCGTCGCCGTGACTTGCTGGCGCTCACCGCTGCCTCCTGCCTTCCCGCCGCGAATGCCTTCGCGCAAGGCGCCACGTATCCGAACAAGGCAATACGCCTCATCGTGCCGTACCCCGCGGGCGGCAGCACGGATATCCCGGCCCGCATCATCATGGAACGCGTCTCCCAGATCCTCGGCCAGCCCGTCGTGGTGGACAACCGGGCGGGTGCCGGTGGCCGCATCGGCGCGGAGCTCGTCGCCCGCGCGGCTCCCGACGGCTACACGCTGGCGATCGCCAACTCATCGACGCATGTACTGCCGGCCGCCCTGCACAAGACCCCGCCGCCCTACGATTCGCAGCGGGACTTCACGCCCATTGGCCGCACGCTCATCGCCTCGGTGATGGTGATGGTCAATCCGCAACTGCCGGTGAAGAACATCCCCGAGTTCCTGGCCTACATCAAGGCCAACCCCGGGAAGGTCACCATCGCCAGCCCCGGACTCGGTACCCTGACGCACCTGTCCGGAGAAATGCTCAAGCTGCGCACCGGCATCGACGTGCCGTTCGTGCACTACAAGGGCGACGTCGCCGCGATGACCGACACGATCGCCGGGCACGTGATGGCCATCGTGACGCCGGCCGGCGAGCAGCAGCACAAGGCCGGCAAGCTGCGCGCCATCGGCGTTACCGGAAGCAGTCGCATGCCCGGCATGCCGGACGTCCCGACGATCGCCGAGCAGGGTGTCGAGGGATTCAACGTCGTGGGGTGGAACGGAGTCGTCGGTCCGGCAAACCTGCCCAAGCCCATCACCGATAAGCTGAACAAGGCGCTCGTCCAGGCCTTGCAAGCGCCCGATGTGCTGTCGCAGCTGCGCGAGAAGGGCTTCGTTGTTTCCACGAGCACCCCCGATGAGCTGGAACGCCAGATCCGCGACGAGGTCGCGCTCTGGCGCGACGTCGGCAAGAAGGCCAACATCGTTCTCGAGTGAACACCAGGAGACCCGTCGTGACGTATTCCCCCCGCAGCTTCAAAGCCCTGTCCTTCCATGACGCCCGCGCGGCTTTCCTGGACGGCCGCGACACCCCCCGCGCCTACCTGGAGCGTTGTCTCGAGACCATTGCTGCCCGCGACAGCGTGGTGCAGGCCTGGGTGGTCCGCAACGAGGAAGGCGCCCGCGCAGCGGCCGACGCGGCCACCGAACGGTATCGGCGAGGCCAGACGCTGTCGCCGCTTGACGGCATGCCCATCGGTATCAAGGACCTGTTCGAGACCCGCGACATGCCCACCCAGATGGGCAGCCCTCTGTACGCCGGAAACCACCCCAAGCGGGACAGCGCGCTGGTCCAGGCCCTGCGGCAGTCGGGTGCCATCGTGCTGGGCAAGCTCGTGACCACCGAGCTGGGCATGTCGACCGCAGGGCCCACCACCAACCCCTTCGACCCGAAGCGCACGCCGGGCGGGTCGTCCAGCGGCACGGGCGCCGCGATCGGGGCGCGCATGGTTCCGGCGGCAATCGGCTCCCATGCCTGGGGCTCCGGGCTCCGCCCGGCGAGCTTCTGCGCGAACTACACGCTCAAACCCACCTTCGGCGCCATCAACCGCGGCGAGCGCCAGGGCTCCAGCCTCTCGCACATCAGTGTGCATGCCGGCTCGCTTGAGGACATGTGGCGGGTCGCCATCGAAATCGCCAACCGGGCAGGCGGCGACGCCGGCTACCCGGGCCTGTATGGGCCCGTGGAGCCGCCCGCTACCGTGCGGCCCAGCCGCCTGATCCTGATGCAGACGGCCGGATGGAGCGACGTGGACGCCGCCACGCATGCCGCATTGGACGGCTTGCTTGAGCAATTGCGCGGGCAGGGCGTGAAGATCGTCGATCGCACCGACGATCCCCTCATCGAGGCGTTCGAGAACGCGGTGGTCGATAGCTCCTTCATCGTGCGGGACCTGCTGTCGTATGAATCGCGCATGGCCTGGGAGAACCTGTACGCCCAGAACCCCGACAAGCTGAGCCCCAGCCTGATCGGCCGGCTGGAAGTGGGGCGGCAGTTGACGCCGCGGGATTACCGCAACGTGCTCGCGCAGCGGGACAACGCTCGGCGGCTGCATGCGGCCCTTGCGCCGTTGGCAGATGCCATCGTTACGTTGTCTTCGGTCGGGCCGGCCCCGCTCATGGGCACCACCGGCGGCAGCGACGGCAAGATCACCCACACGACCGGCGATCCGGTGTTCAACGCACCGTCATCCATCCTCGGCGCGCCGGCGATCTCCATTCCCCTCATGGGTGTCGGCGGCATGCCCGTGGGCCTGCAGCTCATGGGGCAGCCGCATGCGGATGCCCGCCTGGCGGGAATCGCCCGCTGGATGGGCGAGAACCTCGTTCCGGTGGAGGTCGAGGGCTGAACGGCGAGCACGGGCGCACGGGGCGGTACACGACTGCTCCCCTCGGCAGGAAACGTCCGTCGAGTGCCGGAAGCCGGCGGGGCCCGCGCTGCAGCGATACGCGATCGGATCGGCGGTTTCGGCCTGGCCTCTCCACGCCGCCGCAAACACGCGACGCGGCGCCAGCATGGGTTTCCGCGCGGGGCGCGCGCCATGCCTCAAGAGCTGGAAAAATAGAGCCTCCGCATGCGGGGCCGTGCACCGCGCGCACGTGCAAGCCGCACTCCTGACCAAGCCTCGCCGAAGCCCAACAGCAACAGTATTCGTGAACCACCAGATCACGCAGTGGCGCCTGTCCGTCGCCCCCATGATGGATTGGACGGACCGCCACTGCCGCTATTTCCACCGCCTGCTGACCCGCCGGGCGCTGCTCTACACCGAGATGGTGACCACCGGCGCCTTGCTGCACGGGGACGTTCCGCGCCACCTCGAATTCCACCCCGAGGAGCACCCGGTGGCGCTGCAGCTCGGCGGCAGCGAGCCGGCCGATCTGGCACAGGCGGCGCGGCTGGGCGAGCGCTGGGGCTACGACGAGATCAACCTCAACTGCGGCTGCCCCAGCGAACGGGTGCAGCGCGGTGCCTTCGGCGCCTGCCTCATGGCCGAGCCGCGGCTGGTGGCCGACTGCGTGAAGGCGATGCGGGACGCCGTGGGAGTGCCGGTCACGGTCAAGCACCGCATCGGCATCGACCGCGGCGAGAGCTACGACTTCGTGCGCGACTTCGTGGGCACGGTGGCGCAGGCCGGTTGCGGCGTCTTCATCGTGCATGCCCGCAACGCATGGCTGCAGGGCCTGTCGCCCAAGGAGAACCGCGAGATACCGCCGCTGCGCTACGAGGTGGTTCACCGCCTCAAGCGCGACTTCCCCGATCTGGTGATCGCGGTGAACGGCGGCTTCACCGACACCGGGCAGGTGCAGCAGCAACTGGCCCTGCTCGACGGCGTGATGATCGGTCGAGAGGCTTACCACAATCCCTGGTGGCTGGCCTCCTGGGACGAGGCGTTTTTCGGCGCCGGGGAGGCGTCCGCCAGCAGCCGCGAGTCCGTGGAGGAGGCGATGGTCGCCTACATGCTGCGCGAGGCAGCGGCGAATGGCACCCCCTGGAACGCCATTGCCCGCCACATGCTGGGCCTCTATAACGGCCTGCCGGGTGCGCGCAAGTGGCGCCAGGTCTGGAGCGACCACCGACTCAAGCAGCTCCCTGCCCACGAGGTGCTGGCACTGGCCCGCGCGGCGCGCCAGCCGCTGGCCGCCTGAGCAGCCGCGCCCGCGCCCCAACCCTGGGGGCAGCCGAAGCTGCCCGCCTGCGGGGCGGCGGCGCAGACTCGTGCGGGCGGTGCCGCTCGCCCGCTTCTGCACAGCGTCCACCCAGGCGCGCCGCGACCGTGCGCGCCCGTTCAACCCGCCGGCTCGCGCCGGGCAACGCAGCAAGCCGGCACATCCTTGTAACCGCCCCTGGTTTACCGATTCCGGGCTAGGAGCCCGCGCGCAAAAGCTTTAAACTTCAAATATCCAGGCTGGGAGCAATCCATGAATATCGTCTGCATCGGCGGCGGCCCCGCGGGTCTCTATTTCGCTCTGCTGATGAAAAAGCAGAACCCCGAGCACCAGATCACGGTGGTCGAGCGCAACCGCCCCTACGACACCTTCGGCTGGGGCGTGGTCTTTTCCGACCAGACGCTCGGCAACCTGCAACAGGCCGACCCGCCCACGGCCGACGAGATCCTCGGGGCGTTCAACCACTGGGACGACATCGAGGTGAACATCCGCGGCCACCGCGTGCGCTCGGGCGGCCACGGCTTCTGCGGCATCGGCCGCAAGCGCCTGCTCAACATCCTGCAGCGCCGCTGCGAGGACCTCGGCGTGCGCCTGCAGTTCGAGACCGACGTGCAGGGCGACGAGCAATACCCCGAGGCCGACCTCATCATCGCCTGCGACGGACTCAACAGCCGCATCCGCACGAAGTACGCCGAGACGTACCAGCCCGACATCGACCTGCGCGATTGCCGCTTCGTCTGGCTGGGCACGCATAAGAAGTTCGAGGCCTTCACCTTCGCCTTCGAAGAGACCGAGCACGGCTGGTTCCAGGCGCACGCCTACCAGTTCGACGAAGACACCGCCACCTTCATCGTCGAGACGCCAGAGGAGGTCTGGAAGAAGGCTGGCCTGGACACGATGGAAAAAGAGGAGGCCATCGCCTTCTGCGAGCGCCTGTTCGCCAAGTACCTCGACGGCCATTCCCTCATGTCCAATGCCGCCCACCTGCGCGGATCGGCGCAGTGGATCCGGTTTCCGCGCGTGGTGTGCCAGACCTGGGTGCACCACAACGGCCGCCAGCCGGTGGTGCTGATGGGGGATGCCGCGCACACGGCGCACTTCTCCATCGGTTCAGGCACCAAGCTCGCGCTGGAAGACGCGATCGAGCTGGCGCGCTGCATCGGCCGCCAGCCGCAGGACCTGGGCCAGGCGCTGCGGGAATACGAGGCGGTGCGCAGCGTCGAGGTGCTGAAGATCCAGAACGCCGCGCGCAACTCCACCGAGTGGTTCGAGAACGTGGCGCGCTACGTGAGCCTGCCGCCCGAGCAGTTCGCCTACTCGCTGCTGACGCGCAGCCAGCGCATCAGCCACGAGAACCTGCGCTTGCGCGACCGTGAATACGTGGAAGGCTACGAAGACTGGCTGGCGTCGCTGGCCGGCGTGCGCCGCGCGCAGGGCCGCCAGCCGATTCCGCCGATGTTCACGCCATTCACGCTGCGCGGCACCACGCTCAAGAACCGCGTGGTCGTCTCGCCCATGGCGCAATACCTCTGTGCCGACGGCGTCCCCGCCGACTACCACCTGGTGCACCTGGGCGCGCGGGCACTCGGTGGCGCGGGGCTGGTGATGGCCGAGATGACCTGCACCTCGCCCGACGCCCGCATCACCCCGGGATGCCCGGGCCTGTGGAGCGACGAGCAGCAGGCCGGCTGGCGGCGCATCGTCGATTTCGTGCACGCGAACTCGGACGCGAAGATCGGCATGCAGCTCGGGCACGCCGGCCCCAAAGGCTCGACCCGGGTGCCATGGGAGGGCGAAGACCAGCCGCTCGCCGAGGGCAACTGGCCGCTGCTCGCGGCGTCGCCGCAGCAGTACCTGGACGGCGTGAGCGACTGGGCCCGCCCCATGACGCGCGAGGACATGGACCGTGTCCGCGACGACTTCGTGCGCAGCACGCGCCATGCGGCCGAGGCGGGCTTCGACTGGCTCGAGCTGCACTGCGCCCACGGCTACCTGCTCTCCAGCTTCATCTCGCCGCTGACCAACCAACGCACCGACGACTACGGCGGCTCGCTCGAAAACCGCCTGCGCTACCCGCTGGAAGTGTTCCGCGCCATGCGCGCCGCCTGGCCCGCGCACCTGCCCATGTCAGTGCGCATTTCGGCCCACGACTGGGTCGAGGGCGGCATCACGCCGGACGACGCCGTCGAGATCGCCCGCGCCTTCAAGGCCGCCGGCTGCGACATGATCGACTGCTCCTCCGGCCAGGTGAGCAAGCGCCAGAAGCCGGTGTATGGCCGCATGTACCAGACGCCGTTCGCCGACCGCGTGCGCAACGAGGTGGGTATCGCCACCATGGCGGTGGGCGCCATCTCCGAGGCCGACCACGTCAACAGCATCATCGCGGCCGGCCGCGCCGACCTGTGCGCGGTGGCGCGCCCGCACCTGGCCAACCCGGCATGGGCGCTGCTGGAGGCCGCCAAGATCGGCTACCGCGACGTGGCCTGGCCGGTGCAGTACCGCTCCGGCAAGCAGCAGCTCGAGCGCAACCTCGAGCGCGAGAAGGCGATGGCCGCCATGCCCGCACCGGTGCGCGCGGAAGAAGGTTGATCCGTTCGAGCGCACAGCAGAAAGGCACGCATGACTCCCTCCACCCCCGAACTCGATCCGGCGCTGGCCGCCGGCAACCGCCAGCAGCTCGCCGCCTACCAGGCGCAGCATTTCCGCTGGGAAGCCGACGCCGGCGTCGCCACCGTGACGCTGAACCGCCCCGAGCGCAAGAACCCGCTCACCTTCGAGTCCTACGCCGAGCTGCGCGACCTGTTCGGCCGCCTCAGGTACGCGACCGACATCCACGCCGTCGTCCTGGCCGGCGCCGGCGACAACTTCTGCTCGGGCGGTGACGTGCACGAGATCATCGGCCCGCTGGTGCGCCTGAAGGCACCCGAGCTGCTGATGTTCACCCGCATGACGGGCGACCTGGTCAAGGCGATGCGCGCCTGCCCGCAGCCCATCGTGGCTGCCGTCGATGGCGTGTGCGCCGGCGCCGGCGCCATCCTCGCGATGGCGTCCGACATGCGCCTGGGCACCGCCCGCAGCAAGACCGCGTTCCTGTTCAACCGCGTGGGGCTGGCCGGCTGTGACATGGGCGCGTGCGCCATGCTCCCGCGCATCGTGGGCCAGGGCCGCGCCAGCGAGCTGCTCTATACCGGCCGCGCACTGGGCGGCGAAGAGGGCGAACGCTGGGGTTTCTTCAACCGCCTGTGCGCGCCCGAGGACCTGCTCGCCCAGGCGCACAAGCTGGCGGCCGACCTGGCAGCAGGGCCCACCTTCGCCAACGGCATCACCAAGACCATGCTGCACCAGGAATGGGCCATGACCCTCGAGCAGGCCATCGAGTCCGAGGCCCAGGCCCAGGCGCTGTGCATGCTCACCGGCGACTTCCGGCGCGCCTACGAAGCGTTCGTCGCCAAGCAGAAGCCCCGCTTCGAGGGGAACTGAGATGCGCGACGCCGCCTACCTCGACTGGCCTTTTTTCGAGGACCACCATCGCACGCTGGCGCGCGAGCTCGACGCCTGGGCCACCCGGCACATCGCTGCCCACCACGGCGACGATGTGGATGCCGAGTGCCGCGCGCTCGTGAAGGCGCTGGGCGCGGGCGGCTGGCTGCGCCATGCGGTCGCCGGGCCGGGCCAGGCGATCGACACGCGCGCCATCTGCCTCATCCGCGAGACGCTGGGCCGCCACAGCGGCCTGGCCGACTTCGCCTTCGCCATGCAGGGGCTGGGGTCGGGCGCGATCAGCCTGCAGGGCACGCCCGGACAGCGCGCGCGCTACCTCGACAGGGTGGCGCGCGGCGAGGCCATCGCGGCCTTCGCGCTGTCCGAGCCGCAGGCGGGCTCGGACGTGGCCGCCATGCAGTGCGCCGCGCGCATCGAGGGCGACCACGCCGTGATCGATGGTGAAAAGACCTGGATCTCCAACGGCGGCATCGCCGATTTCTACGTGGTGTTCTGCCGCACCGGCGAGGCGCCCGGGGCGCGTGGAATCTCGGCCTTCATCGTGGACGCCGATACGCCCGGGCTGCACATCGCCGAGCGCATCGAGGTGATCGCGCCGCACCCGCTGGCGCGGCTGCGCTTCGAGAACTGCCGCGTGCCGCTCACGCAGCGCATCGGCGAGGCGGGCGAGGGCTTCAAGGTCGCGATGCGCACGCTCGACGTGTTCCGCACCTCGGTGGCGGCCGCCGCGCTCGGCTTCGCCCGGCGCGCGCTCGACGAAGGGCTGGCCCATGCCACGCAGCGGCGCATGTTCAACCAGGCGCTGGCCGACTTCCAGCTCACGCAGGCCAAGCTCGCCGACATGGCCACCACCGTGGACAGCGCGGCACTGCTGGTCTATCGCGCGGCGTGGCAGCGCGACCAGGGCCGCCCGGTCACCCGCGAAGCCGCCATGGCCAAGCTCAGCGCCACCGAAGGCGCGCAGCGCGTCATCGACGCGGCGGTGCAGATGTTCGGCGGCCTGGGCGTCACGCGCGGCCAGATGGTCGAGAGCCTCTACCGCGAAATCCGCGCCCTCCGCATCTACGAGGGCGCCAGCGAGGTGCAGCAGCTGATCATTGCGCGCGAACTGCTCAAGGAGATGAAGTCATGAGTGATGCCAAGCAAGCCCCCGCCGCCAAGCAGGCGATCCTGCCCGAGGGCTGGCCCCGCCCGAAGGGCTATGCCAACGGCGTCGCCGCCAGCGGGCGCCAGATCTATGTGGCCGGCATGATCGGCTGGGACCCCGACGGCGTGTTCCACACCGACGACTTCGGCGGGCAGGCGCGGCAGGCGCTGGCCAATGTCGCCGACGTGCTGCGCAGCGCCGGCGCGACGCCGCACAATATCGTGCGCATGACCTGGTATGTCACCGACAAGCGCGAGTACCTGGCGGCCGGCCGCGAGATCGGCCGGGCGTTTCGCGAGATCATCGGAGACTACGACATCGCCATGACGGCGGTGGAGGTCAAGGCCCTCATCGAGGACCGCGCCAAGGTCGAAATCGAAGTAACGGCCGTCGTGCCGGATCAGGAGTAACAGCATCACCATGGCCACCAAGGCAAGCTTCAACTGGGCCGACCCCCTGCTGCTGGACGCGCAGCTCACCGACGAGGAGCGCGCCGTGCGCGAAGCCGCGCACGCCTACTGCCAGGACAAGCTGGCCCCGCGCGTGTTGGAGGCCTTCCGCAGCGAGACCACCGACCCCGGCATATTCCGCGAGATGGGCGAGCTGGGCCTGCTGGGCCCGACCATCCCCGAGCAGTACGGCGGCGCCGGCCTCAACTACGTGAGCTACGGGCTGATCGCCCGCGAAGTCGAGCGCGTCGATTCGGGCTACCGCTCGATGATGAGCGTGCAGTCCTCGCTGGTGATGGTGCCGATCAACGAGTTCGGCAACGAAGCCACCAAGGAAAAGTACCTGCCCAAGCTCGCGACGGGCGAGTACATCGGCTGCTTCGGCCTGACCGAGCCCAACCACGGTTCGGACCCCGGCAGCATGGTCACCCGCGCGCGCAAGGTCGATGGCGGCTACAAGCTCACCGGCAGCAAGATGTGGATCTCCAACTCGCCTTTCTCCGACGTGTTCGTCGTGTGGGCCAAGGACGATGAAGGCGCCATCCGCGGCTTCGTGCTGGAGAAGGGCTGGAAGGGGCTTTCGGCGCCCAAGATCCACGGCAAGGTGGGCCTGCGCGCCTCGGTCACCGGCGAGATCGTGATGGACGAGGTGTTCTGCCCCGACGAGAACGCCTTCCCCGAAGTGCGCGGCCTCAAGGGTCCGTTCACCTGCCTCAACTCGGCCCGCTACGGCATCGCGTGGGGCGCCCTGGGCGCGGCCGAGGACTGCTGGCACCGCGCCCGCCAATACGTGCTCGATCGCAAGCAGTTCGGCAAGCCGCTCGCCGCCAACCAGCTGGTGCAAAAAAAGCTGGCCGACATGCAGACCGAGATCACGCTGGGGCTGCAAGGCTGCCTGCGCCTGGGGCGCATGAAGGACGAGGGCACGGCCGCCGTGGAGATCACCTCCATCATGAAGCGCAACTCCTGCGGCAAGGCGCTCGACATCGCGCGCCTGGCCCGCGACATGATGGGCGGCAACGGCATCAGCGACGAGTTCGGCGTGGCGCGCCACCTGGTCAACCTCGAGGTGGTGAACACCTATGAGGGCACGCACGACATCCACGCGCTGATCCTCGGGCGCGCGCAGACGGGCATCGCGGCGTTCTGAGCGCCGGCGCCGGCTCTGTCCGGCGCCCTTGCGACGCAGCCGCACGGGAACCGGCTCCGGCAGCCGGCCCCTGAACGCGCTTGCATGTGCCTTGCAAGCGTCGCCTCACCCGAGGGTCTGTCCGCTCCGTGGCAGCAGGCACGGAACACGAGTCCACGCGCCGTGCGAACGCCGCATCACCCCAGGGGCCCGTCCGCCGCGCCGCTTCGGTGAGGCGGCGCTTCGCTCGACGCTTCGCCATTCTTCGACCCTTCGGGGCCGCAGGCCGGTGGCTGCACTTCCCACGCTCGCGCGTGTGCCTGCGCCTGCCTGATGGCCTCCATCTCGGCGGCATGGGCGCTGATCTGCGGGCGCAGTTCGGCCAGCGACCGTCCGCGCGCGCCGACGATCGCCGCCCGCTTCTGCGCGCCTGCAGCCGGTTTCGCCTCGCCGTGTCCCGGGCCGGTCTTCGCGTCGGCCCGCGCCGGCGCCTGGGAGCTGCGCGAATCGCGGGGCGCGTGCAGGACGACGATCCGCTCGCTGGCCTCGATGACGTCGTCCAGCAGCTTCTGCCACGCCTGGCTGGCCGACCGCAAGGTCTCGCTCGCCGTGAGGCGCTGCAGCTGCGCCTGCAGCGTCGGGATGTGCGGCCGCAGCAGCAGGCATGCCTCTGTCGAGCGGGCGCGGTCCATGGCGGCTGCGATCACGGGCGAGAGCCCGGCGCGCAATTTCGCAGCGAGCAGCTCCAGTGCGGCAAGCGCCTGCGCGGCGGGCTGGTCCGCCGTGAGCGCCTCGTGCGCACTGGCCAGCCACGCGCCGGAGACCTCGTGACCACACAGCAGAGCGACGTCCGCGATCGTCTCCGCGAGTTTCCTGGGAGGCAGTCCTGCCTGTTGCAGCCGCTGCGGCAGGTCGTCCGGCAGGGTCGCTCCGGCCGCCAGCCGCGCCGCATGGGCGGCGGCCAGGCAGCTGGCTACGGGAGCAGCCATTTCAGGCTGCAGCCGGAGGTGGGCTGCAGGCCCTCGCGCGGCCATCCAGTCGAGTGTCCCTGTGTCCTTGACGAGGCGCGCGAGGTCACGCCCGTTCTCTACGACCAACTGCAGGCACCAGCGCAGCTGCTCGCGTCCGTACGACACGGCAGTGTCCGCGACGGCGTCACCAGCCCCGCCATGCCACTCGCGCAGAACGCGCGAACCTCGCGTCGGCTCGCCACCCGCGACGTCGCCTCTGCGAGGTACGGCCGATGCGAGCGCGATCCCCAGGTGCGGGCGCCGCGTCTGCAGCCCCTTGGGCAGATTCAGCCGCAGCAGGAACTGATAGAGGAAATCGATGGCGTCGTCGCTGTCGGCGGCCGCGCTCAGCCCCCGCATGACGGCGATGCTCCAGGCCTGCGGATTGGAGGCGTGCAGCAGTTGCTCCAGCAGCTGCATGGTGCGGGGACCACCTTCGGCCAGCACCGCCCGGCCGATGGCACCGGCGAGTGAGGCGAGGGGCTGCGCCGGCCACCAGGCGCAGCAGACCGCGAATTCGGCGATCAGGTTGCCGGGCGCCATGTGGCAGGCCCCCCGGACGTCCTGCATCGCGCTGCGTTCCAGCCAGCTGCGCAGCACCAGCGTGAGGGCCGCTGCCTTCCAGCCGGGTTCGTGCGTCCACGCGGGCAGGGACAGGAAACGCTCGCAGAACCACCGGTTCGGCGCACCTGCCTCGAGCTGTGCACTCTGGCTGAGCGCTTTCACCAAGGCCGGGGTCAGCTCCGGCGCGGCGCGCTCGCAGATCACTCCGAGGATCTGGTCCAGGCGTGAAGCGGTGAGGCGCGGTCCCCCGAGCCACCGCATCACCAGTCCCGCTGTCGCGTGGATGCGTTCACGGAACTCGTCCGCTCCGAGGGTCGGCGGGCAGGTCTGCGTGGCCAGCTCCGCCAGCAGAGCCACACCCCGGGCGAAACGCTTCTCATCGACCGCGCCTGGCGGACCCACCCGCTGGGCAATGTGCCGGCGGAACGCTGCCGTGAAAGCAGCGTCCGGCAGGCCGAACAGTTCGGCGCAGCTCTTGTTCGCGCCTGCCTTGAACGATGCGAAGGAGGCGAAGGAGGCGAAGGATGTGGCGACCGTGGCAGCGAAGGAGCCGGGGAGGCTCGATATGCGTGGCGGGCGCACGCTCTCGGCCTTGCGATCGCGCAGTGCCGGGCGCAGGTCCGGTTGCAGGGTCCGCTCGAGAGCCGGAAGCGTCGCGTCGCGCATCTGCTGCGTCAGGAGCAGGTCGGCCCGAGGTGTGGCGCCGCAGCGGTAGCGGCCGTACGTATAGAGCGCTGTATCGATCCGCAATTGCTGGAGCGAGGCGCGGGAGCGGGGAGCTGTCTTGGCGTCGTCGATGGCCTGCGCCTTGGGGTCCGCGGCGACGGCCGACGCGTGGGGCGAGGGGGCCGAAGAAGAGGGCGGGGTGCCGGGCCGGCTGGACAGGCGGTTGGACGGGTGCATGCGATTTCTCTCTCCTGTGAGGCTCGGGGCCGGTGTGGAATCGGATCCAGAGAGGAAATGTAGCCTTTGGTGTTCACGCCTCCCCTTGTGCGGACCTCGCGCGCTCCACGGCTGGCCGCGACGAGAGGCTCAGAACGCCTTCGCCGCCCTGGCCGGCAGCTGCATCGCCCGGCTCAGGAACTTCGAGCCCGCCCAGCCGAAGCGCCAGGGCACGTCCACGGCCTTGGAGATCCCGATGCGCGGCCCCGTGGCCACGGGCACGTCCGGCGGCCCCCATGACAGTGCGAATGGCGGCTCGTCCAGGCGCCAGCCGTTCATGCCGTGCGTGATGCCCAGTGCCTGGCCGACCCGCCCCGGGCCCGAGCACAGCAATCGGGGGTCCTCCAGCCCGCGCCGCTCGCGCATGCGCTCCAGCCCCTGCGTCGGCTCGATGGCGCGGATCAGCACCCCCGCGCCATGGCCCTGTTCCCGGCAGACGAAGTTCAGGCACCAGTGGATGCCGTAGGAGCGGTAGACGTAGGCGCGGGCCGGCGGGCCGAACATGGCGGCGTTGCGCGGGCTGGGGCCGGTGAACGTGTGCGAGGCCGGGTCGCCCTGGTCGTAGGCCTCGGTCTCCACGATCACCCCGCCCACGCCGTCCACCAGGAAGGTCGCGCCGATGAGCCGGCGGGCGATCTCCCAGGCGTCTGCGGCGAAATCCTCAGGCTGGATCGGGCGGGGCGGGGAAGACAGCAGGGACGACAGCGGGGACGACGGTTGAGGCATGTGAAAAAGGCGGACAAGTCGCAAGCTTGAGCGCAGGGCAGGGTCAAACCGGCTTTCCTGGATGGCGAATAACTGTATAAACAGACAGTTGTTTTCGTCTTCCCGGCTTTGCCGCTGCACCCCGTGTCCGCCATTCTGTCTCCATCGTCCCCTTCCGATTTCGAGTTGCCCGAGCACGTCTGGCGGGTCGATCAGCTGGCTGCGCGCGAGGAGCAGACCCTGTCCACCGGCCTGCCTGCGCTCGACGCCGTGCTGCCCGGCGGCGGCTGGCCGGTGGGGCAGCTGGTGGAGCTGCTGCAGGCGCGGCCGCAGCAGCACGTGTGGCGCTTGCTGGTGCCGGCGCTGGCCCGTGCGGTGCAGGGGCAGGGCGGGCCGGTGGTGCTGGTGGCGCCGCCGCACCCGGTGTTCGCGCCCAGCCTGCAGGCGCAGGGGCTGCCTGCGCAGCGCCTGCTGTGGGTGCGGGCCGACAAGCCCGCGGCCCGGCTCTGGGCCAGCGAGCAGGCCCTGCGCTGCGCCGAGGCGGCGGCCGTGCTGGCCTGGCTGCCGCAGGCGCAGGCGTCCGATCTGCGCCGGCTGCACCTGGCCGCCCAGCAGCACCGGCGCCTGCTGTTCGTCCTGCGTCCCGAGGCCGCGCGCCAGCAGAACTCGCCGGCGCGGCTGCGCCTGCTGCTGGAATCGGGCGAGGCGCTCAAGGTGCACGTGCTCAAGCGGCGCGGCCCGCCCCTGGTCTCGCCCGTGCTGCTGCCGCCTCTGCACGCGCTGCTCGCCGCCTTGCTGCAGGCGCGGCGGGCCCCCGATCCGCAGCCGGCCCCCCCACGCAAGGAGCTCCATGCACTGGATCGCGCTGCAAGTGCCGCATGAAGACGTGGCGGCCTGGGGCTGGCACTGCCTGCGGTTCACGCCGCGGGTCACCCGGCTCGAAGAAGCCTGGCTGCTGGAAGTCTCGGCCAGCGAGCGCCTGTTCGGCGGGCGCGAGGCACTGCTGCACCAGCTGCTGTCGCCCGAAGCCCTGCCCGAGGGGCTGGTCCAGCCCGCACAGCCGGGAGAGCCCGGGCGGCCTGCGCGGCTCGCGTCGCCTGCGTCGCCTGCGGCGGCTGCGGCGCCTGCGGCGACTGCGGCGGATGTATCCGCGTCATCCGCAGCTGCATCCGCGTCTGCCTCCGTACCAACCGCACCTGCGTTCCATGTGCCTGTATCGGCATCTCTTGAGCAGCCCCCGGCCCTGTACGCCGTTCCCTGGTCCGAGGGCCCCAGTTGCCTCGTGGCCCTGGCCCTGTTGCGGCTGAAGGTGGCGGGCGCCGCGCCGCCGCCGCGGGTGCCGCACGACCTGCCCCTGCCCCTGCTGTCGGCGGCCGCGCCGCACGCGCCGCTGCTCGAGCGCACCGGCTGCCGCAGCTGGGGGGCGCTGCGCGCCTTGCCGCGCGGCCCGGTGGCGCGGCGTTTCGGTGCGGCCCTGCTGGAGGCGCTGGACGTCGCCTGGGGTGAGCGGCCTGCCCGCCACGCCTGGCTGCAGCTGCCCGAGGTGTTCGACCTGCGGCTCGAGCTGCCCGCGCTGGCCAGCAGCGCGCCCGAGCTGATGTGGACCGCCCAGCGCCTGCTGGCCCAGCTGCAGCTGTGGCTGCGGGCGCGCCACCGGGGCGTGCTGGGGCTGGAGCTGGAGTGGACGCTGGACCTCAAGCGCCTGGACGGCGTCGCGCTGCCGCCGCACGAGCGGCTGGTGGTGCGCACGGCCGAGGCGGCGCAGGAGATGGCGCACCTGCGCCGCCTGGTCGGCGAGCAGCTGGCCCGCGCCCGGCTGGCCGCACCCGCCAACCACCTGCGCCTGCGCACCCTGGAGACCGCGCCCTGGTCAGACGCCAGCCGCAGCTTCCTGCCCGAGGACAACGTCACCGGCGAGCGCCTGCACCAGCTGGTGGAGCGGCTGTCGGCCCGCCTGGGCGAAGACCGGGTGCTGGTGCCGCTGCCGCGGGCCGACTGGCGGCCCGAGCGCATGCAGTGCTGGGAGCCCGCGGTGCGGCACCTGCCCGCGTTGCTGGCACCGGGCAAGGCGGCCGGCCGGGCGCGCGTGGCCTCCCGGCTGCGGGTGGGCGAGGCGCGCGGCGGGGAGCGCACCGCCGGGAAGGCAGGGCTTCCTGCGTCGCTCCCGGGCTCCGGCTCGCCTGCGCAGGACGGCGCGAAGGATGAAACGGCTTGCCCGCGCAGCCTCTATCCGCCCTGGCTGCTGCCGCAGCCGCTGCGGCTCGAAGTGCGCGGCGAACGGCCCTGGTACGAGGGGCCGCTGCGCCTGCTCACGCAACGCCAGCGGATCGAGACCGGCTGGTGGGAGGAGGGCGGGGCGGTGGTGCGCGACTACTGCATCGCCCGCAGCGAGCGGGCGGGCCTGCTCTGGATCTACTGCGAGCACGGCGCTCCCGGCGTTGCGCCGCGCTGGTACCTGCAGGGGCTCTATGCCTGAGCGCCAGCTGCCGCCCCTCGAGCCCGAGGACGCGAGCGAAGACGACATCCCGCCGGTGCTGGCCCCGGGCGCGGACCCGCTGCCCGCCTATGCCGAGCTGCACTGCATCAGCAACTTCAGCTTCCAGCGCGGCGCCTCGCATCCGCACGAGCTGGTGCAGCGCGCCTACAACCTGGGCTACGAGGCGCTGGCCCTCACCGACGAGTGTTCGGTGGCCGGCGTGGTGCAGGCCCACGTGGCGCTGCGCGATCACCTCAAGGAAGCCGCTCGCCTGCAGTCCGAAGACTCCGCCCGCCCGCGCGTGCGGCCGTTCCGCCTGCTGTTCGGCAGCGAGTTCCGGCTGCCCGGCGGCACCGTGGTGGCGCTCGCGCGCAACGCTTTCGGCTGGGGCGACCTGTGCGAGTTCATCAGCGCCGCGCGGCGCCAGGCCCCCAAGGGCGACTACGCGGTCGACTGGGACGCGAGCGACTGGCGCCTGCTGGCCGGATGCGAGCGCCTCTGGGTGCCCGATCGCGATGCGCCGCAGGCCTTCGACCTGCACCGCCTCACCGAGCAGTTGCGGCGCGCCCGCGAGCACCTGGGCGAGCGCCTCTGGCTGGGCGTGCGCCTGAGTGGCGAGCTCGGCGACGCGCTCTGGCTCGCACTGCTGCGCCAGGCCGGGGCGGCCTGCGGCGTGCCGCTGGTGGCCACGGGCGGGGTGCTGATGCACCGGCGCTCGCGCAAGCGGCTGCACGACGTGATCACCGCCGTGCGCGAGGGCCGGCCGGTGGCCGAGTGCGGCTTCGCGCTGCAGCCCAACGCCCAGCGCTATCTGCGCTATCGCGCCCGTCTCGCGCAGCTGCATCCGCCCGAGCTGCTCGCGGCCACGCGGGCGGTTGCCGCGCGCTGCCGCTTCACGCTCGACGAGATCCGCTACAACTACCCGCTGGAGACGGTGCGCGCCGGCTGCACGCCCATCGGCATGCTCGTGCGCCTGACGCTGCGCGGCGCGCGCCGGCGCTACCCGCAGGGCCTCGCGCCCGAGCACCGGGCCCAGCTCGCCAAGGAGCTGCGCATCATCCGGGCCAAGCGCTACGAGATGTTCTTCCTCACCGTGGAGGACATCGTGCGCTACGCCCGCGACCAGGGCATCCTGTGCCAGGGCCGCGGCTCCTCGGCCAACTCGCTGGTGTGCTATTGCCTGCACATCACCGAGGTCTCGCCCGAGCGCACACGCATGCTGTTCGAGCGCTTCATCAGCATGGAGCGGCACGAGGCGCCCGACATCGACGTCGATTTCGAGCACCAGCGCCGCGAGGAGGTCATCCAGTACATCTACCGCAAGTACGGCCGCGAGCGCGCCGCCATCGCCGCGGTGGTGGTGCGCTACCGCAGCCGCATGGCGATCCGCGACGCGGGCAAGGCGCTGGCCATCGACGAGCGCCTGGTCGATGCCTTCGCCAAGGACCACCACTGGTTCGAGGTCGATATCCAGGCCGACCGCCTCGCGGCGCTGGCACGCGACATGGGCATCGACGAGACGCCGCACCGCATCGGCCTGTGGATGGCCCTCGCGCAGCAGCTGCGGGGGTTTCCGCGCCACCTGAGCCAGCACGTGGGCGGCTTCGTGCTCACGCAGGACAAGCTCACGCGGCTGGTGCCGGTGGAGAACGCCTCCATGCCCGAGCGCTCCATCATCCAGTGGGAAAAAGACGACCTGGAGGCCATGGGCATGCTCAAGGTCGATGTGCTGGCGCTGGGCATGCTCAGCGCGCTGCGCCGCTGCCTGCAGCTGTCCAACGCCTGGCGCGGCCGCAAGGACGACGCGGCCTGGCACCTGCAGCACATCCCCGAGGAAGACCCGCAGGTCTACGAGATGCTGTGCCGCGCCGACAGCGTGGGCGTGTTCCAGGTCGAGAGCCGCGCCCAGATGGCCATGCTGCCCCGCCTGCGGCCACGCCGTTATTACGACCTGGTGGTGCAGGTGGCCATCGTGCGGCCCGGCCCCATCCAGGGCGGCATGGTCCATCCCTACCTGCGCGCGCGCCAGCGCGAGCGCCAGGGGCTGGCGGTGCGCTACGTCAAGGACGAACTGGCCGTGCCGCTGGGCCGCACGCTGGGCGTGCCGATCTTCCAGGAGCAGGTGATGCAGCTGGCCATGGTGGCGGCCGGCTTCAGCGCCGACCAGGCCGACGCGCTGCGCCGCTCGATGGCGGCCTGGTCGCGCCGCGGCGGCGTGCACAAGTTCCGCGTGCCGCTGGTCGAGGGCATGGTGGTGCGGGGCTACCCGCGCGATTTCGCCGAAGGCATCTTCAAGCAGATCGAAGGCTTCGGCGAATACGGCTTCCCCGAGAGCCACGCCGCCAGCTTCGCGCTGCTGGTGTATTTCAGCAGCTGGTTCAAGTGCCACGAGCCGGCCTGCTTCCTGGCCGGCATGCTCAACGCCCAGCCCATGGGTTTCTACACGCCCTCGCAGTTGATCCAGGACGCCCAGCGCCACGGCGTGGAGGTGCGGCCGGTGGACGTGACGGCCAGCCGCTGGGACTGCACCCTGGAGGCGCCGGGCACGGCCCGCGAGGCCGGCGAGCCGCTGGACGGGCGGGGCAGCGGCACCCTGCAGCCCGCCGTGCGCCTGGGCCTGCGGCAGATCGGCGGGCTGAGCGAAAAGGGCGGCGCGCGCATCGAGGCCGCGCGCGATGCGCGGCCCTTCACCGACGTCGAAGACCTGGCCCTGCGCGCCGCGCTCGATCGCAAGGACATGGGCCTGCTGGCCGCGGCCGATGCGCTGTCCAGCCTGGCGGGGCACCGGCGCCAGCAGGTCTGGGCCGCCACCGGCGCCCGGCGCGCGCATGGCCTGCTGCGCGATGCCCCCATCCAGGAAGACCTGCTGCACCTGCCGGCCGCGGGCGAGGGCGAGGACATCGTCTTCGACTATGCCGCCACCGGCCTCACCCTGCGCCGCCATCCGCTCGCGCTGCTGCGGCCCCGGCTGGACGCCCAGGGCTGGCACAGCGCGCAGCGGCTCAACCGCCTGCCGCACGATGCCCCGGCGCGGGCCTGCGGCATCGTCAACATGCGCCAGCGCCCGCCCACCGCCAAGGGCACGCTCTTCGTCACCATCGAGGACGAGACCGGCACCGTCAACGTGATCGTCTGGAACGACCTGGTCGAGCGCCAGCGCGACGCGCTGCTGCGCTCGCGCCTGCTCGCCATCGAGGGCGTGTGGCAGCGCGATCCGCACAGCGGCGGCCGGGTGCGCCACCTGCTGGCCCACCGCGTCGAGGACCTCACCGCCTGGCTGGGCCGCCTGGCGGGGCAGGGCCGCAGCCGTGATTTCCACTGAGGCACCCGAGCTCTCGCATAAGCTGGCCGCCATGGACGACCTGCGCCGCCTCACCGCCTGCTTCCCCCACTGCGGACGCCTCGACGCGATCCTGTTGCGGCCTGCCCGCGCGTTGGCCGTGCAGTCCGTCGCCGAGGCCACCGCCATCGCAGGCCGCGGCCTGGAGGGCGACCGCAGCGCGGCGGGCCGCGGCGGCGGCAAGCGCCAGGTGACGCTGGTGCAGGCCGAGCACCTTGCGGTGGTCGCCCACATGCTGCGACGCGAATCGCTCGAGGCGGACCTGCTGCGCCGCAACCTCGTGGTCTCCGGCCTGAACCTGCTGGCCGCGCGCCCGCTGTTCGCCGACCAGCCGCTGCGGCTTGCCCTGGGCGCCGACGTGCTGCTGGAGATCACCGGCCCGTGCGAGCCCTGCTCCAAGATGGAGCGGGCGCTCGGCCCCGGCGCCTACAACGCCCTGCGCGGCCACGGGGGCCTCACCGCACGCGTGCTGCGCGGCGGCGTGCTGCGCAGGGGCGACGCCGTGGGCGTGCTCGTCGGCCACGCGCAAGCCCATGATGGTGCCCATGGAACCCGCTTCGCCTCCTGAAGCCGAGCGCCGGCTGTTCGTCGGCCTCATGGCCCCGCCGACCGTGCGCGAGGCGGTTCTCGCATGGCGGGGGCAGTGGCAGTGGCCGCACCGCAGCGCGCTGTCCGCACCGGCGCACCTGCACCTCACGCTGTTCTTCCTGGGGCAGACACCCGAGTCCCGCATCGATGCGCTGGTGCAGGCCCTCTCGGCGGTGCCCTTCGAGCCGTTCACCATCCACCTGGGACGGCCCGAGCACTGGCCGCGCGGGCTGGTCGTGTTGCGCCCCGCGCCGCAACCGAAGCTGGACGCGCTGCACGCGGCCGTGGTTCTCGCCCTGCGCTCGGCCGGCTTCGATGCGCCCGAGGCACTCGCCTGGAAGCCCCATCTCACCCTTGCGCGCAAGGCCGTCGCAGCACGTCCGCCCGCGCAGGGCCTCCAGGTGGACTGGCCGGTGGGCCGCTTCGCCCTCGTCTGGTCGCGCCTGCCGCCGAGCGTCCCGCGCGCGCACTACGAGCCCATCGCGCAGTGGCCCGACGCGCCGTCGGCGTGAGGGGACGCAGGCCTGGCAGGCAGGCGGGGTGACAGGCAGCCAGCCCAGCAAAGCCGGCCGCCAGCCCGCCAGGCCAGCCCTCGACGAAACCGTCCACCCGACCGTCCTGCTCACGAATTAAGCAGCTCGGCCGTACACCTTATGCAACGGGGCTTCCCGACGAAGCCACAGCGCTTTCTCACAGAGTTATTCACAGAAGCTGTGGGAATCGGGCCGTCAGAAGCGTAAGGCTTTGTCCTACATACGCCGTGGCCAGGCACTGCGCGGCGCCGCGCGCGCGATCGGGGGCTGTCCTACACGCCCGCGCTGCCCCGGCTGCCTATGCTGAGCCTGCAAACCGTTCCCAGCCTCCGAGTCACCACACCACCCGGTCCCATGCCCCGCCTCCGCCTCTCAGCGCCCGCCGGAGCGCAGCCCGCGCCGCTGCCGGCCGTGCTGCAGCCGGCCTTGGCGGCGCTCGTCGCGCAGCCGCCTGCCGGCGCCTGGCTGTTCGAGATCAAGTTCGACGGCTATCGGATGCTGGCGCGCATCGTCCGGCCAGGCGGGCCGGTGCAGTTGCTCACGCGCAATGGCCATGACTGGACCGAGCGTTTTCCCACCCTCGTTCGGGCCCTGCGGGCCGCCCGGCTGCCGCCTGGCTGGTACGACGGCGAGATCGTGATGCCCGATGCGCAGGGGCGCCCGAGTTTCCACGCGCTGCAGGCGGCCATCGCCGGGGCCGACAACAGCCGCATCGTCTACACCCTGTTCGACTTGCCCTTCGCCGACGGACTGGACCTCAGGCGCGTGGCGGTGGAGCAGCGGCGCGCGATGCTGCAGGCGCTGGTGCCCGAGGGCGAGCAGCTGCGCTTCAGCCATGCATTGGAGGCCCCCATCGACTCCCTGCTCGCGAGCGCCTGCGACATGGGGCTCGAAGGGCTGATCGGCAAGCGCCTGGGCTCACCCTACGCCGACGGCCGCCGCACCGGCGATTGGATCAAGCTCAAATGCACCCGCCGGCAGGAGTTCGTCATCGGCGGCTTCACACCGCAGGAAGGCACCGGCGCCGGCATCGGAGCGCTCCTCGTCGGCACCTGGGACGCGGCCGGCGCCCTGCACTACGCAGGCAAGGTCGGCTCGGGCTTCGGCGGCGACGAGTTGACGCGGCTGCGCCAGCGGCTCGACGCCATCCGGCAGCCGCACCACCCCTTCGCCGAAGCCACTGGTCACGAGCGGCGTGCCACCTGGGTGCGGCCCGAGCTGGTGTGCGAGCTGGCCTACGGGGAATGGGCCGAGGGGCGCCAGCTGCGGCATGCGGCGTTCAAGGGCCTGCGTGAAGACACGCCGCCGCGCAGCGTGGGGCGCGAACGCCCGCTGGAGCGCGTGGCGGCCGCGGCGCCCCCGGTACGGGCCCGGGGCGCGGCGGCGTCGGCCGGCCTGAGCACCACTGCTGCCGAGGCGGCGCAGCCGGCCCGCCGTGCGGCGCTGCCCGCGAGCGCGCCCGCCGTGCTCACCCACGCGCTGCGGGTCATCGATGCGTCCACCGGCCGCACCAAGCAGGACCTGTTCGACTACTACGAAGCGGTAGCGCCGCTGATGCTGCCGCACGTGCAGGACCGGCTGGTCTACCTGCTGCGCGCGCCGCAGGGCCTGTCGGGCGCGACTTTCTTCCAGCGCCATCCGGGCGCGCTGAAGGGCCTGCGCGCGGCCGATCCGGCGCTGTGGCCGGGGCACGCGCCGGGCATCGTGATCGACTCCGCCGCCGATCTGCTGGCGGCGGTGCAGCTGGGCGCCATCGAATTCCATGTGCGCAACACGCGCAACCGGCACATCGACCGACCGGACCGCGTGGTGTTCGACCTCGACCCTGGCGAGGGCGTCGCCTGGCAGGAAGTGCAGGAGGCGGCGCTGCTGGTGCGCACGCTGCTGCACGAGCTGGGCCTGCAGGCATGGCTCAAGACCAGCGGCGGCAGGGGCCTGCACGTGGTGGTGCCCTGCAGGCCCGAGTTCAGCGTGGAGACGGTGCGGGACTGGTCACAGGCCGTGGTGCGGCACATGGCGCGCACCATCGCGCAGCGCTTTGTCGCGCGGCCCGGCGCGGCGCGGCGCGTCGGCCGCATCTTCATCGACTGGCTGCGCAATGGCCGCGAGCAGTCCACCGTGGCTGCCTACTCGGCGCGGGCACGGCCCGGGCTCGGCGTATCGATGCCGCTTGCATGGGAACTGCTGGACGGCGTCACCGGCGGCGCGCATTGGGACACGGCAAGCGCCCCCGCACACCTGGCGCAGCGCGCGCAGGACCCGTGGGGTGGGGCCACGAGCGGGCGCCAGAGCCTGCGGGCGGCGCTCGGGCGGCTCGGTGCGGGCGCGGGCTGAAGGGCCGCCGCTTGCCCGCTGCCGGCGGGTGCAATCAATGCCCGCGCGCGGTGTCGCCCTGGTCCTACGCCTGCCGCATCGAGCCATCGCCAGCATCGCCCGTTTCCTGGAAAGGCAAGCGAATGGAGTGCAGTGTGGTGGCTCGGTGGGGTGAGGGCGATACCTGGGGGCGGGGAATGGGTGGGGCGTCCGTCCGACGCCTTGCGCGCGGGGTGCATGTGCGCCCCTACGGTGGCGCGTCGGCTTCTCACGCGGCGCTTGCGTTCGCGGTGGACGCAAGTGCGCCCGCGCCGTTGCTGGTGGGGGCGCTGGTGGCTGCCTCGGTCGCATTCGGCGCAGGCGCCGCGCGCATGCGGGCGCGGCTGCGGCGGCGACGGATGCAGGAGGATGCGGCCTTTCGGCGGGAGCAGGAGTACAAGCGGCACTGAGGGGCGTCTGGGTTTGCTCGTTGCGCCGGCGCGTGTCGGATCGGGTTGGCGTTGAAGTGGGAGTTACCCGGGAATCGCCAGCTTGTCTTTAGGCGCTTTTCGCTGTAGCGGCGTGCCGGGGTTTCGCCCCGGCGGGCGGGTCACTTTCTTTTGCTTTGTCAAGGACGAAGCTCCGGCTGCATGCTCTGCCGTCGGGTGCGGAAAGCGCGGCGTGAGGCGTGCGCCTACGCGTGCGATGAAGCACTTGCGCGAGCATCGCGGCATGGACAACAAATCCGGCGGCGACGACTCGGCGCGGCGCGAGGAACTCGGCAGGCGAGTTTTGCTGATGGGCAGTGGCGCGGCGTTGCTCACGCTGCTGGCGGTGCAGGCACAGCGTGATCCCGTGGGCTCTGCCGCCGCGCCGGCGGGCGCAGACACCATCGCGCGCCACCACGCACTGCTCGCGCAGCTGCTCAAGGAGTTGCCGTACCAGGAGCACCCCGGCCGTGCGCTGGAGACCGCCCGACGCATCCGCTATCTGGTGAGTGCGCATCTGTATGCCGAAGAGCATTCGCTCTATCCGCTTGCACACCAGAGTGGCCTGCACGAGGACATGCGCGAGGTGTTCGCGGATCACGCCGACCAGACGCTGAGAGCGGCGGAGCTCGAGCGCCTCCTGCACGCTGGTGAGATGGCGCGCGCCCGAAGTGCCGCCGGCGCATTGCGCGAGCAGGTCGTGCGGCATTCGACCGAGGAAGAGCGGGGCATCTATCGCGACGTCACCGACCGGTGGGGCTCCGAAGTCGTGTATCAGTACGAACGTGCTTTCGCATCGGTGCGGCCCGGCCAGGTGCGCTGGCTGCCCTGACAGACAAGGGATCACGATGCATCGTCTGCTGTGCCATGACCGCCCGACCGCGTCGCGCGGGGCTTTTCGCCTCGCGGCTGCGGCGACCTTGTTCGCCGCCCCCATGACGGCGGCGGCCCACGTGAAGTGGTTCGCCCCGTACATCGTCGAGGCGCCGCCGCAGCGCATCATGGAGACGCTGACCGACCGCTGGTTCTGGGCCGGGATCGTGCTGGTGGTCGTCTTCTTCCTCGCCACGCGGGCTCTGGAGCGCACGCGCGCGGGCGACGCCATCCTGGGGGGCTTCGACAAGGTGTCCGGCCCGCTGTGGGCCCGCGGCGACGACTTCATGCGCTTCGTGATCGCCGCCTTCTTCGTGGCGATCTTCGCGGTGGGCGGCGTGTATCTCACGCCGGACCTCAAGACCCCGCACGAGTGGGTCTCGTGGATGCAGCTGGTCATCGCGGGGCTGGTGTTCTCGCGCAAGACCATGCCGCTCGCGGCGGCCGGCATTATTGGCCTGTGGCTGCTGGCGCTGAGCCAGTACGAGCTGTTCCATCTGCTGGACTACCTGGCGCTCGGCGTCGGCGTGGCGGCCTACCTGGTGCTCGCGGCCTCCGACAAGCCGCATTGGCATGCCTACCGTTTCGTGGTGCTGCGCTGGGGCGTCGCGATCGCGCTGATGTGGTCGAGCCTGGAGAAGTTCGCCTATCCCGACTGGTTCTATCCGCTGGTCGAGGAGAAGCCGTTCCTGACGTTCGGCATGCCGCGCGACGTGTTCATCCCGATGGCGGGCGTGGCCGAGTTCACGATGGGGTTCGGGCTGCTGTGGACTGCGCTGGTGCGGCGCCTCTCGGCGCTGGCGCTGTTCGTCATCTTCAATGCGGCGGTGTACCCCTTCGGGCGGCTGGACCTGGTGGGGCACGCGCTCATCATGGCCGTCATCGTCATCATCTTCGCGGATCCGACGCCGCAGGTGCGCTTCGCGCTGCGGCGGACCCTGGCCGCGATTCCCGCCACGCTGGTGGCGACGATGGCCGTGTTCGCGCTGAGCTACTGGGGGCTGCACCTCGCGCTGTACGGCGCGGACGGCCGCTCCGGCATCGCGGCGGTCAACAACCCCGCGCAGTCTCGCGCGACCCACACGCACGATCCGGAGCGGCCGCACGCGGCCCCTGCCGAGCCCGTGCATCGCGGCCACACGGTCGCTGCGCAGCCCGGCACCGATGGCAGTGCGCAGGCGGCCTACCTGGCCAGCATGCAGCGCATGCACGAGGACATGGACACGGGCATCCGGCACCCCGATCCCGACCAGGCCTTCGTGCGCGGGATGATCGCCCACCACCGCGCTGCCATCGAGATGGCCGAGATCCAGTTGCGGCACGGCAGCGACGCCCAGCAGCGCAGGCTGGCGCAGGACATCATCGCCACGCAGCGGCGCGAGATCGAGCAGATGCAGGAGTGGCTCAAGCGGCGGGGCGGAACGGGAGACGCTTCGTAGCCGCGCCGGGGCTCGCCCGACTCGGGCCCATTGGATCGCGTCGCACCGCGTCATCGTTGCCCAGCATGCGTGCGGTGGGCCTGCAGGCTCCTGGCGAACGTCCTCTCGGCCGTTCGCCGCGACAGCGCTTCATCACGGGGTGACGCCGGCGGCGCGCAGCCGGGCGGCGATGGTCCGGCCCAGGTGACGGTGGCCCTCGGCGTTGGGATGCACGCGATCGGCGTTGGTATAGGTGTCCATGTTGGCGGCCGTCACGATGCCCTCGAGATCGATGAAGGTCACGCCGTTGCGTTCGGCGCCGGCGATCAACAGCTCGCGCATCGCCTGCGTCTCGCGCGCTGCTCCGAGAGGCGTCCAGGGGCCGAGCGTCACGATGCGGGCCTGCGGCCATGCCGCGCGGATGCGTGCCACGGTGGCGTCGTAGCGCGCAGCCACCGCGGCGAGATCGCCGAAGCGGTCGTTGTAGCCGAGCGCCGTCACGACGATTGCGGGTGCCTTGTTCAGGAGCGCGAGCGTGCCATCGACCCGCGCCCCCGGGTCATGCGCGCCGCCGCTCAGCCAGCCTGTGCCGCCGACGCCTTCCGTCCAGAGCTCCACCCCCAGCTCGTCGGCTGCGACGCCGGCGTAGGTCTGCCGCGCCGAGGGTGCGCCGCTTCCCTGGGTGTAGGAGTCGCCGGGCGCGAAGGCCACCAGCGGGCGGGCATCTTCGGCAGCCGGGTAGGTGAGCGTGCTGCCGGCGGGAACCCAGGCGCCGCCGAAGGGCAGAAAGCGTCCGAAGAGCTCATAGCTGCGGCTGCGGGCGCCAGCGGGAAAGTCCAGGCGGACGACGCGCGGCCGCCAGTCGTCGCCGAGCCGCAGCGCAGTGGCGGTCACGGGCACACCATCGACGCGGATTTCGACCTGGGTGTTGCCCCAGGCGAGCAGGCGCAGCTCGATGCTGGGCGCATCGCTCACGAAGGACACCTTCAGGCTCTGCGAGGGCAGGCCGGCGGCCATGCGGAAACTCGCGTCGGCACTCCACGGGCGCGGCGCCGCTGCAATGGTGCGGAAGGCCCGATCGTCGGCAGCGACCTGGCGCGCACCGGCGATGCTCGTGCCGTCGGCCTGCGCCACGCGCACCGTGGGCGCCGGATCAAGCGCAGGCGGGGGAGGATCTTCCACCCCCGGCGTGGTGGGCGGCGGATCGATGGCGGGTGGCGAGGACGGAGCATCGACCACCGGCGTGCCGGGCGGCTCCTGCCCGTCGGCGGGCTCCGGTGCGGCGGCGGGTGGCGCGGTCCCGGGCTGCGGCGCGGATGGCGTCGGCTCGGAAGGCGGCGCCGATGCGAGCGGCGACTCGTCGCCTGCTCCGATGACGCGATCTGCGGAGCCGCCGCCCCCGCAGCCCGCCAGCAGCAGCGCGAGCCAGGCAGCGATGAAGGGGGAGGGCATGGACTGCATCGGGCGTTTCGATGAATGGTCGGGTTCATCGTAGGGAATCGATCAGCCACGGCGCGTGGGACAAGGGCGCATGCGCAGCACTGCCGTTCGCCGCGCCTGCACCCTGCACCACGCACCGGGCAGCGGGCACCGCAAGCGATTCGCGCGCGCAGCGTGCATCGCACGATCGCCATTGGCTCAGGTTGCCTCGTCGTGCTTTCACCTCATGCGTGCTACCTCATGAAGATGACAGCGCGCATGGCAGCAGGACTACGCCTCGTGTGGCCCGGGCGCTACTCACAATCCGGCCATGATTGCAACGTCGGCGGCCTCGCTGCGTGCCACGACGAAGGACCAGTCCTTCCCCCATGTGGCGTATCGCGCAGACATCGACGGACTGCGTGCGGTTGCGGTGATGGCGGTGGTCATCCACCACATCGCACCGGAGCTTCTGCACGGCGGCTTCGTCGGTGTCGATGTGTTCTTCGTCATCTCCGGTTTCCTCATCACGAAGATCATCCACACCGAGATGCGCGAGCAGCGCTTCTCGTTCCTGGAGTTCTACGCGCGCAGGGCGCGGCGCATCCTGCCGGCGCTGCTCGCCGTCGTCGTGGCCACGCTGGCCGCCGGCTGGCTGCTGCAGCTGCCCAGCGACTACCGCGCCACGCTGCGCAGTGCGGTGGCGGCGGTGTTCTCGGTCTCCAACATCCTCTTTTCCACCACCACCAAGGGGTACTTCGACGAGACAGACGAGCGGCTGAATCCCTTGCTGCACACCTGGTCGCTCGGGGTGGAGGAGCAGTTCTACCTCTTCTTTCCCTTCGCCCTGCTTGTCTGGATGCGTCTGCCGCGCAGCCTGCGCGTCGCGGCCCTGCTGGTCGCCGGAGTGATCAGTCTCGCGGCGGCACAGGCGCTGGTGCAGCGCTATCCCGACTACGTGTTCTACCTGCTGCCGTTCCGGGCCTGGGAATTCATGGTGGGCGGAGCGCTCGCCATCGGCCTGGTGCCGGCGCCGAAGCGCGCGGTCATGCGCTCGCTGCTGGTGGCCTGCGGCCTGGCCGCCATTGCGTGGAGTTGCCTGTATCTGAGCGCCGCCACGCCGTTCCCCGGCCTGGCGGCCCTGCTGCCGGTGTGCGGCGCCGCGGCCGTGATCCACGCCGGCAGCGGCGGCGCGATCTCCGGGCTCGGCCGGGTGCTGGCCTGGCGACCGGTCGTGTTCGTGGGGCTGGTCTCCTATTCGCTGTACCTGTGGCACTGGCCGGTTCTGGTGCTGGCCGACTACACGGCGCTGCTGCCGTCCGGTGCGGCTGGCGGCGCCATCGTGTTCGGCATGTCTTTCGCACTGGCTGTCCTCTCGTACCAGTTCGTCGAGCGGCCGTTCCGCGCCAAGCAGCCGCAGCGGCTGCCGGTGCGCTTAGCCCTTGCGTTGTCGCTGGTGGGCGCCGTGTCGCTCGCTGCCGCGGCGGGCGAGCAGACGCGCGGTTTCAGCGGGCGCTTCGCGCCGGACGTCGTGCGCCTGGACGCGGCGCGCACCGCGCTCGGCGAATGGCGCCCCTGCTTCAACAAGCCGTTTGCATCGGCGTGCACGATCGGAGCGTCCGATGCGCCCCCCGACGCGCTGCTCTGGGGCGACAGCCATGCGCTGTCGTGGGCTCCGGCGGTGCATGCCGAGTTGCAGAAGATCGACCGCAGCGCGTTCATGGTCTCCGTAGCCGGCTGCCCGCCGCTGCTGGATATCCGCAACCAGATCAATCCCGGCTGCGCAGCGCACAACGCGGAGGTGCTCGCCGAGTTGCGAGCCGACCCCGCGCTGCGTACCGTCGTGCTGGCCGGTTACTGGAACACCTACTTCCGACCCAACGGGCCGATCGAGTACCGCGGTGGCCGCACGAGAGCGCCTGCGGGCCCGCTCGACGGGGTCGAGGCTGCCAGCGTGGCCCTGCGCCGCACCGTGCGCCAGCTGACCGAACTCGGTATCGAGGTGATCGTGATCGGCCCGGTGCCTGTCTATCCGCGCAGCGTGCCCACGGTGGTGGCACTGGAGCGCCTCCTGCGCCGGCCGCTGCTCGACCGGTCGGCGGCACCGCAGCAGGAGAAGCACGCAGCGTTCTTCTCGGCGCTCGCCGGGCTGGAGGGGCAGCCGCGCGTCCGTGTGGTGCGGCCGCTGGACTGGCTCTGCGTAGATGGCGAATGCAAGGTGGTCGATGGCGCGGAATCGATGTACCGCGATGCGCACCACCTGAGCGTCCACGGCGCGCAGTACCTCGCAGCACGTCTGGGCCCCGCGCTGGCGCGCTGACCGAGTCGATGAGGTGCCCGCCCCGGCGCGCGTTGAAGATGCCGGAGCTGCACGTCCGCGCATGGTGCGCGGTCACGGTGGACGTCGCGCGGTCTGCACCAGACCCGCCCGGCCAGCATGGCACGGCATCGGGCGCGGCGGCAGGCCCGCCGCCCCGACGCGCTGCTTACGCCCCGTGCTCCTGGCGCAGCTGCCGCGCCGCGGCCACCATCGCCGCCAGCTTGCCCTGCGCGACCTCGCGCGGCAGGTACTTCATGCCGCAGTCCGGCGCCAGGATCACCTGCTCGGGCGCGATGTGCCGCAGCGCCTTGCGGATGCGCTCGGCGACCACCTCGGGCGTCTCGACGTTCATGTCGGACAGGTCGATGCAGCCCACCATCACCTGCTTGCCCTGCAGCTGCTCCAGCACGGTGGTGTCCAGGTTGGATTGCGCGGTCTCGATCGACACCTGGGTGCAGCGGCAGCCCGCCAGCTCGGGCAGGAACGAGTAGCCACTCGGGCGCACGTGGATCACGGCGGCGTAGCCGAAGCAGATGTGCACGGCGGTGGTGCCCTGCACGCCTTCGAGTGCGCGGTTCAGCGCCGCCAGGCCGTACTGGCGCGCCTTTTCGGGCCGCGCCTGCATGTAGGGCTCGTCGATCTGCACCACGTCGGCGCCCGCGGCGAAGAGGTCCTTGATCTCGGCATTGACCGCGTCGGCATAGTCCATCGCCGCCTCTTCCTCGGTGGCGTAGAAGTCGTTCTGCGCCTGCTGTAGCATCGTGAAGGGACCGGGCACGGTGATCTTGGTGCGGCGCGTGGTGTGGCGCTTGAGGAAGAGGAGGTCTTCCACCTCCACCGCGTGCCGGCGGCGGATGCGCCCCACGATGCGCGGCACCGGGTTGGGGTGCCCCGAGCGGTCCAGGGCGGTGCCGGGGTTGTCCAGATCGACGCCGTCCAGCGCCGTGGCGAAGCGGTTGGAGTAGCTCTCGCGCCGGATCTCGCCGTCCGAGACGATGTCCAGCCCGGCCTCTTCCTGCGCACGGATCGCGAGCAGGGTGGCGTCGTCCTGGGCTTGTGCCAGCCAGGGCTCCTGCAGGCGCCACAGCTCCTGCGCACGCACGCGGGGCGGAAAGCGGCCGGCGAGCTTGGCGCGGTCGATCAACCAGTCGGGCTGCGGAAAACTGCCGACGATGGTGGTGGGGAACAGCATGAACGGGGTCCTTGGGCGCGTATGCGGAACGCACAATGTATCGGCCCGCCGCAGCCACGGGCGCGCGTGGAATCCCGGATGCCTGCTCAGGCAAACCGCGCTGCCCGGCCGGCGGGCCGGCGGCCGCCGGCGCGGGAACCCTCTCCACCGTCGGGCATCTCGTCTTGCCCTACCATCGGTGCCTGTCGCGGGGACGGCCCCGCCCCTTGATCGAGGGCAACGATTGCCGGGACGGCCCGGCCCACCGCGGCGCCTTTCTCCGGTGCCGCCATCGCCCACTCAGCACACATGCGCACGGTACGGGACCGCATCCGGCACGCGGTCAGCTTCGAACTCATCGGACTCGCCCTCATCACGCCCCTGGGCGCCTGGGGCTTCGGTCTTTCGCTTCACGACATGGGCATCGTCGGCGTGGTCAGCGCCACGCTGGCCACGCTGTGGAACTACGTCTACAACGTGGCTTTCGACCACGCGCTGCTGCGCGCCAGCGGCACCACGCTCAAGGGGCCGTGGACGCGCGTGCTGCACGCGGTCGCCTTCGAGCTCGGCCTGCTGGTCGTGCTCATGCCCTTCTTGGCCTGGTACCTGCAGATCAGCCTCTGGGACGCGTTCGTCATGGACGCGGCGATCGCGCTGTTCTACATGCTCTACGCCTGGGTGTTCAACTGGGGCTACGACCGCGTCTTCCCGCTCGCCGAATGGCAGGAGCAGGCGCAGGCGGGGCACCACAGCACGTAAAGGGCCCGCCGCAGAAGACCGCGGCGGCGGGCGGATGGATACAGGCGCAGGGACACCTGCGCCTGCGGGCTCGACCTTAGTTGCGGTCCGGGCGCATGCGCTGTGCCGACGCCATGGAGCCGTCGGAGGCGCCTGAGCCCGCGCGCGCTGCGCCCTGGCCCGAGCCGCCGCTGCCCTGTGCACCCATCATGCGCGAGGCGCGCGCCGAGGACGGGTCGTAGGCTGCGACCATGGCCTGCTGCGAGTCCCACAGCGCCTGGCGCGCCTGTTCCATGGCCCGGTTGCGGCGCTCACCCGCGGGTTGCTGCGCCATGGCCTGGATCGATTGGCGCAGGTTGTCGGCCGCCTGCATCAGCTGGCGCACCGATGCCTGGTACTCGGTGTCCGACGCAGCGGCGGAGCCCCGCCGCTGCGAAGGAGGCGTGCGGTCGATCTCGGGAATCGCGCCCGAGCCGCGCATGTCGGGCGGCAGGGCGATCATGGCCGACTGCGTTTCGAGAAGCGCCTCGTGCGCCTGGTCGATGGCGCGGTCACGGTCGGGGCCGGCCTGCTTCTGCGCCATGGCCTGGATGGACTCACGGAGGTTCTGGGCCGCCTGACGCAGCTTCTCCATCGAGGGCGCCGCGTTGTCGCTGGAAGCAGCGGCGGAAGACGCCGCAGAGCCGCCTTGCGGCGATCCGGCGGCGCCCTGCGCCAGGGTCGCTGCCGAAGCGGTGAACAGCGTGGCCGAGATGATCGGGACCAGGATGCGGTTGTTGCGCATGTCTATCTCCTTTCAAGGTTCCGGCGAGGAAGCGTCTGCCCGAGGTCGAGCGGCCGCAATTACCTCAAGCCGTGATGATTGTGGGAGCGCGGGCTGGAGCAGGAGTTTCGGCGTGGACACCTGCCGATACGCAAGTGACATGGGCCGAGCGGGCGCTGCGTGGTGCGTGCAGAGCTGCTTCGGCAGGGGGATGGCGGCACGACCACCGCAGCTGCCGCACCGCGGGTGCATAGCACCGGATCGCAGCCCGCGCGATAAATAAACGAGAGGCTCAGGCGCACAGCCGGCCTCTCGCGGGAAATCGCAAGGCGGGCAGCGGACCGGCCTGTCAGCCGGTCGTGCGCCGCTCACCTTCGTTATCGCTGCTGCTGTCCGGAGGACTGCTGCTGCTGCTGCTGCGGACGGTTCTGGAATTCCTGCTTGCTGATCCAGCCGTCGCCGTCCGCGTCCACCCGGTTCCAGTTCTCCGCAATTTGCGGTGCGGACATCACCTCGCTGCGGTCGAGGCGGTCGTTGCTGTCACGGTCCAGCTGATCGAACTGCGGCGTGCCACCCGCGCCCATGCGCTCGGTGGAGCCCTGCTCCTGCTGTCCCGACGACTGCTGCCCGGAAGACGACGCCGACTGCTGGCCCGAGGAGCCGGACTGGCTTTGCTGCTGCTCCTGCTGATGGCGCTGGAACTCCTGCTGGCTGATCCAGCCGTCGCTGTCCCGGTCTACCTGGCTCCAGTTGTCGCGGATGCTCTGGGCCGACTGCACCTCGCTGCGATCCAGGCGGTTGTCGCCATTGCGGTCCAACTGGCTGAACTGCGGGCTGCCGCCGGCTCCCATGGCCTGCGTGCCGCCGGACTGCTGGCCCGGCTGGCCGGCGGTGGTCACGACCGTCACCACATAGCGATCGACCTCGGCAACGTAGCTCGGCTCGTTCATGTTGGCGAACCAGTTCTCGTCCAGGGCCTGCATCCGCCGGGCCTGGTTGCGGTCCACGTTGGCGATCAGGTCTTCCCCATTGCGCGCGAGCTCGAAGTTGGACAGGGGCATGGCAACTCGCCGACTTGCGGTCAGCCAACCCGGATCGAAGTCCACCACCACGTAATGGACCTGCTGGTTCGCCATGTTGATCACGATCGATTCGATTTCACCGATGTCCTCGCCTGCCCGGGACACCAGATCTCGATCCAGCAGATCGCTCACGCGCATGGCGCTCGCCGTTTCCGTCGGCTGCTGGATGTTGTATGCCTTGTCGATGCGGTTCCAGGCTTCCTGGTCGCGCATGACGCCCGGTTCACCCCACTGGGTGCGGCGGATGGCCGCTACGGCCAGCCGTTCCTTGTCCATGTTCTGATAGATCACGGCCTCCCGGCGGCGGTCCATGCGCAACTCGCTCAGGGGAACCGCGAACAGGGTTTCCTGGGTGAGGATCTCGGGATTGAAGCTGAGGATGGCGTAGCGCACCGCGCCCGTGTTGACGTTAACCACGAGGTCGTTGATCTCGCCGAGATTGGCGCCCTGGGCGTTCGTCACCTGCATGCCGATCAGCTCGTTGGCACGCACGGCGCGGTACTGGCTTTGTTGTTGCTGGCCGGACTGGCTCTGGCCGGCCTGCATCTGGCCCGACTGCTGCTGGCCGGAGGTCGCCTGGCTCGACGCCGACTGGCCCGACTGCTGTGCCGACGCGACGCCCTGCGCGGCGGCAAGGGCGACGGCGAGCACGCCGCCGGCGATGGCCGTGGCGCGCAGCTTCGTGGGTTGCTTCGTGTTCATGAGCGAGTTCTCCTGGTGTGTTGGACTTGAAGGGGGGAAGGGCGCGTTCCTGCGGGAACGGCCGCGTCTGTGCATCACGCAGAGCCATGCATCGCGTGACGTAGGGCCATGGTCACGCGCCGCCATGGAGCGAATGCGCAAGGAGGTAACACCCGCCAGAAAATATGCGTGCCGAGAGGCGCACCCGACGGTGGAGGCGGCCGCACGCCGGTCAAGCGGGCTGCTGCGGCAGCAGGTGAAAACACTTCACGCTGAAACGACGTTTACCAGCGAATGAGTTCGCCGGGAACTTCTGGAAAGGGATGGGGAGAAATCGGCTGTGGCTCACGGGCCGGGCTGACGGGCAGCCGGAGAAGAAACCGGTCCAGAGAGAGGTGGCCGGTGTTCCCGTGTCCAGGAGAAGGTGTGTGGAGCGGGCGATGGGAGCCCGCCACTACTCTTCTGCCTCTGAGAGCGAGCGGTGAAAGGGGCATTTTGTACGTGGGGTTGTACTCCGCCAAGCTCGGCAAGCGCAATCAGGAGAGGCTCACGGGGGTGTATGCCTGGGCCCTCGGTCCCTGAATCAATGGAAGGACTCGAACAGTACGCGCCGCGCAAGCGTCACCATTTCCACCCGGCTGCGACGCCGACCTGCGACGCGCATGCGATAAGCGCTGCTTCATCTCGTACGATCGGCAGGGCACCAGCAACAGTGCGTTATCTTCCATACACAGACACATCAGAGCGCCCATGTCACAGTCCACCGCATCCGCCGACGGTCCGTTCACGACGTCCGCAACGCGAGCGGCCTCGCCATCTGCGGTTGCTGGCTCCGCGTGCATTTCCGTCACCTCCGTGCTTCGCACCCTTGCGTTCGCTATCGCCCTGCTGCTGCTGCTTCACCTCTTCGTGGTGTTCGCCTACATCATTGACTGGCGCCTGCCGGGCATCGAGCGCTTCTACTTCGACAGCGAGGGCAACGTGCCTACCTGGTTCGGTTCGGCGCTCCTGCTCGCAGCGGCCCTGGTGCTGGCGGTGATCGAGGCGGTAAAGCGCGGGGTACGTGATCCATACTGCAGGCACTGGCTGCTCCTGGCGCTGCTCTTCCTGGCCCTGTCGATCGACGAGGCGGCCAGCTTTCACGAAGTGCTGATCAAGCCCATGGTCAGCATCTTCAACCTGAGCGGCTTCTTCCGCTTCGGCTGGGTTGTTGTGGGTGGCCTGTTTGTTGCAGCGGTGCTGGCCTACTACCTGCGCTTCCTGGGCAGCCTGCCGGCCCGAACGCGCATGCTGTTCCTTTTGGCGGGCGGCGTGTATGTGATCGGCGTCCTGGGCATGGAGATGGTTGGAGGCTACTTCTTCCTGGAAGGCGCCGCGGCGACGGGAATGTCGTTGGTGCCCTACATGGTCGCGATGACGATGGAAGAGACGCTGGAGATGGCGGGCGTGCTGCTGTTCATTTACGCGCTGCTGGACTACCTGCGCAGTAGTGCGCCTTTCATCGAACTCCGGCTGCGGTGACGTCTGGGAATCCGGCCGCAAGTGGCTCCCGCTCTGTCGCCTGAGCTCATTGCCAAGCGAGTCGGTTCCACGCCAGCGCCTTGTGCAGTATCTCTCCTGGGCTCGTTGCGCGGCGTCAGCCGTGACGCTCGCCGCCAGGATACGCCGCAGTTGGTCTACAGCAGTTGCACATGACGCACGACCAGGCGGGCGAAGTAGATGCCGCTCTTTCGTCTGTAGATGCTACCCACAGCGAAACTCCTTCTGTATGAGGCCGCTGTGCGTTTCGAGGGGTGCTGCTAAGAATCCTTAGGGATCAAGCAGTTGGGTAGAAATGGAGCGGGCGATGGGAATCGAACCCACGTCTTGAGCTTGGGAAGCTCAGGTCCTGCCATTGAACGACGCCCGCGAGGCAGCCCGGGATTCTAAGCGCAGTTGAATCAGTGTCTTCTGCGATGTGGGATCAGGGGGCAGCATCGACGGGGCTCCGTCCGCTGCGCAGGCGTGAATTCGACCACGCTGCTTCGTCGGAAGGCGCAGTGCTTGCCGCGCGCTAACCCTGCGGCCCGGACGCGCCCGGGTGCCCCGACGGGCTGCCAGCTCCTGAGCAAGGCTCCGCTTTCCTCAGGTTCATTTCACCGGCTGGTGCCGAGTCGCAAGTGGCGCGTCACGTGGTCACAGATCAGGCTGCGCGCGGGCATGGCGGCGTAGCAGATGTTCGAGCCGACGAGCGCGTGAATCGCCCCGGGATTCCTGGAGGCCAGTTGGTTCGCGCGGTGAGAATGGTGCAGGAGCGGGGGTCACATGCTCCGGTGCGCCACGCTTTCACCGGCTCTTGCAGATCTGCTTCGCGCTCCATGCGCCCCGCACTTCCGGCGCGGGGCGCCTTCTTTCGCGCGACTAGTTCACGATAAATTCACCCGACGAGCTTCGTACTTGGAAGCGGCCTTCCCCGGCGTACTCCAATTCGATCATCTCGCCTTGGCCGCCGACGACCGCACCGCCGGCGCCCGTGGCCGTGCGGTTGCCGTAGCTCAGGTAAAGGGGACCATCGTCTCCGGCGTTGTCGCCGCCCACTTCGGCAACGTTGTTGCCAGCCAGGATCACGTTGCCGTCACCGGACACCGTAACCGCCCGCCACGCTCGCCGGGCCTCCACGGCAGTGAACGTGGCACCACCGTCGAAAGACATGCGAAGCTGGTCTCCCCCACTGGCGACTGCGATGACCTGGCCGTCGGCGGACATTGCAACCTGATTCACAGCCGCCGGCGTGGTAATCGGCGTCCAGGTTGCGCCGCCGTCGCTGGATCGCAGCACCAGTCCATCCTTTTCGGCGACGAGCATTTCCATGCCGTCAGCGGAGGTCGCGGCGCGGTACCACCTGGTGCTCGTGGTACCGGGCGCGGCAGTCCAGGTCAGGCCACCGTCGGCAGAGGTGTAGACGCTGTCTGACGAAGCGACGGCCACCAGCCGCTGTCCGTCGTCCGAAGCCGCGATGGCTTCCCAGTTTCGCGCAACGCCACCGCGCGCCGTCCAGGTGGCACCAGAGTCCCTCGACACGTAGATGAAGCCTCCGCGGTCGGCGACAAGCAGAGTAGTGCCGTTGTCGGCTATGGCGGTGCTCAGCCAAAAACCGCCCGCACCTACCGGTTCGACGCTGGTCCAGGTCTGTCCCGCGTCCCTGGAGTAGTAGACGCCACCGAATGCTGCCGTGGCGATCATTGCGCTTCCGTCCGGGGAAATGTCGATGGCCGTCCAGTTGATGCCGGAGGGGCCCGTCTGGCTCCAGGTGGCTCCGCGGTCCCGCGACACGTGGACGAGACCGCGACCGCCGAGCACGACGTTGGAAACCGCTGCCAGTGTGTTGCCGTCTTCCGATGCGGCTGCGAAGTGCCAGCCATCGTTCGGCCCTGCGGTGGACCAGGACGCACCAGGCACGGGATTGCCGCCGAGCCCGGACGTGACCACGTACTGAAGCGGGTTCTGCACGACACGCCAGTCGTTCGCGCTCTGGCCGGTGATCTTCACCGTCGAACCGACGGCGGGAGATGCCGGCAGGACGAGGTCTACAGTGCCCGCAGCGCTGGCGTTGACGACATAGTCACCGCCGCTCGCCAGCTGCTGCGACAGGCCGGAAACGATGGTCGTGCCAGGCGCGGGCGCGGGCGCGGGTGCGGGTGCGGGTGCGGGTGCGGGTGCGGGTGCGGGTGCGGGTGCGGGTGCAGGTGCGGGTGCGGGTGCGGGTGCAGGTGCGGGTGCGGGTGCGGGTGCAGGTGCGGGTGCGGGTGCGGGTGCAGGTGCGGGTGCAGGTGCAGGTGCAGGTGCAGGTGCAGGTGCAGGTGCAGGTGCAGGTGCACCTCCACCTGCGCCAGAAACAGGCGCCGGCTCCTGTGCAGGAACTGGTGCCGTCGCCACGACCAAGCCGCCCAGGCTGGGCGGGGGCACCGGTGCCGAAGAGGGTGGTGCCATCGTTGGTGAGACCGAGACCGACCGCAGTTCCACAGTCATGTCATCGATGCGGCCGGCCGACCAGAGGCGAACGATCCTGTAGCCGGCGTCCATCGAAACAGCCCAGGTCGTCTTCGATTGCGTGGAAGAGCCGTCTGAGAAAGCCAGGTTTTCCGTTACTTCGACATGCAGTTCCCCGCGGGACCCCATCGAGGTTCCGTACGAGGAACGCAGTAGCCCTTGCCTCGAAGATCTATCCGGGCCGCGCCAGCACTGCATCTCGAACAATTGCCCCGACTGTCCGACGGACAGGGTTTCGGGAATTGAATTCCCGGTGGGTGCGTCGCAAAACAGCGGAATAGAGGGGCCGAATTGCGCAAGCGGCGCCAGAGACCCCGAGTCCGCATATTGATAACTCGTCGAAACGTCGGGAATTGTCTGCCCATCGAGATAGAGCGTCGTGCGAGCGGTCGCGACGTTCTGCCACGCATTGCGACCATTGAAGGTAACCAGCTGGCCTTTGCTCAGCGTCTGCGTGATATCGCCTCTAAAGGGAACGGATTCACCATTGGCGGAAGCTGTTCCAGCAACGCTGAACGAGACCTGATATCCGTTCTCCGCCGCGTGCCGCAGCACTTCCTTGAAGGGGTACTGCGATTGTGCAGATACTGCCTGACCTGCATCCTCACCGCCCCCACCGCCGCCGCATGCGGTAAAGAGCACTGAGGTTGTAGCGGCTGCGGTAAGCCTAGCAAAATTAATCAAGGTGCTTTCCTTCGTCGATGCGAAACACGTACTGCTTCAGCGGCGTATGGATCGCAATGTCGCGAACTCACTCCGCGCCGGACCCCAGTGCTTTAGCAGTGACGGCTGCCAATTGCTTGGTATGCACGAGCATCAGCCGGACTCCCCCTACGTCGATGTAATCGACTGCGCCCCCTGTTTGTCGGAACTGGCCGACCGTGGTCCCGAGGTCTTTTGCGCGGCCGCGGTCGCGTGCACCTGCAGCTCATCAAGTCACTTGCGTGCTCGTTGGCCGCGAGTATTTCCGGGCCCTCTGTGCGCAAGCCGTTGGCACAATCGCAGCCTTGATTGCCTACGCGTCCCGCATGCGGAACCTCCTCCTTTCGTTCCATCTGGCCAGCGCCATCCACTGGCTGTGCAGCATGCGGTCCTTGCTGCCGGCCCTGCGTCCGCCGGCGACCGCGGCGCTCCATTCCGCCGAGCGGCAAAAACTGCTGGTCAGTGTCCTGCGCCGCTTCTGCTGGACGCGCGGCGTGTCACCAGAAGAGGGGCGAGGCATGAGCGCGATCGCCCCTTGTGGCCCGCAACCGCGGCCGTGCTCCTCCGGCGCTGAAGCCCCTTGAGCCGCCTGCGCAACGCCTGGAGCCGCGTCCGTTCCGCCGCGCTGGCCATCCCCGGCCTGCGCGTGATGGCGCTGGCCATCCGCAACTACGTGATGCACCAGAGCGCCAACCAGGCCGGCAGCCTGGCGTTCTCGTGGGTGCTGGCCATTTTTCCGCTGCTGGTCCTGCTGTCCGCGTCCGCCGGCTATGTGGCGAATCCCGGCGACGCCGCGGCGCTGGTCGAGCGCGTCATCGGCTATGCCCCTCAGCTGGTGCAAGAGGCGTTGCAGCCGGTGATCCGGCAGGTGCTGGCCCAGCGCAACCAGGTGCTGGTGACCATCGGCATCGTGGCGACGGTGTGGACGGCTTCGTCGGGCATGCAGGCGATCCGCTCGGCACTGAACCGCGCCTACGGCATCGAGCGCGGCCTGTCCTTCTGGAGGGCCCGCATCAAGGTCACGCTGTTCACGGTGGTCGCCGGCGCGATTCTGCTGACGGCCTTCAGTTCGGTCGTCGTCATGCCCTATGTGTGGCACCTGCTCGCACAGGCCGGCATGGGGCGGGACACGCTGTGGCTGCACTACGGCGTGCGCTACGGCGCGGCTTTCCTGGTGATGGTGGTGCTGTACTCCCTGCTGTACGGGTGGCTGCCCGACATCCGTCAGCGCGTCTCCACCGTGCTTCCCGGCGCGCTGGTGGGGGCGGCGTTCTGGGTGGCCGCGGCCGCCACGCTTTCCTACACCCTGCGCACGGCAGGCAAGCTGGCGCTGCTCTACGGCAGCTTCGCCGGGGTGGTCGCCACGCTGGTGTTCCTCTACATCACCGCCACCACGCTGATCTTCGGCGCGGAGATCAACGGGGTGTTGCGGGGAGGGCCGGAACGATCACCCCGGAAGTAGGACGCAGCCTTCGTGCTCGGCGGCACCTCGGCCTCGGCTCACCGCATGGCGCCGTGCCGGAAGCAACCCGTCTCGTGGTCGTTGACCAGGCCGGCCGCCTGCATGAAGGCGTAGCAGATGGTCGAGCCGACGAACTTGAAGCCCCGCTTCTGCAGGTCCCGGCTGATGCGGTCCGACTCGGGTGACCTGGCCGGGACGTCGCCGCGCTTCTCGATGCGGTGATCGATGGGCCGGCCGTCCACGAAGCCCCAGATGTACGCGTCGAAGGAGCCGAGCTCGCGCTGCACCTGCAGGAAGGCCCGGGCGTTGACCAGGGTGGATTCGATCTTCCCCCTGTGCCGCACGATGGACGCATCGCCCAGCAGCCGCTCGACGTCGCGGTCTCCGAAGCGCGCCACGCTCTGCGGGTCGAAGTTGCTGAAGGCCTTGCGGTAGCCCTCGCGCTTCTTCAGCACCGTCTCCCAGGACAAGCCGGCCTGGGCTCCCTCGAGCGTCAACATCTCGAAGAGCAAGCGGTCGTCGTGCACGGGCACGCCCCACTCGGCATCGTGGTAGGCCAGGAGCAGCGGTCGGTTGGCGCACCAGGCGCAGCGCGGGGGGGCAGAAGGAGCGCTCATGAGGGCGGGGGCAGGGCGAATGGGGCAGCGTACCAGGGGCGCCCGCGCTGCCCTCGGAACGTATTGCGCCCGCTGCATTGCGGCGCCAGTTCGCTGCGTCGCTCCCGGCTTCCCAGCCTCAGCCACGCGCCTCCCGCTTTCCGGGCATGCTGGACGTCGCCTGCAAGCGCATCACGGCCGCGGTGCGTGTCTCGACGCCGAGCTTCTCGTAGATGTGCTCCAGGTGCTTGTGCACCGTGCGTGGGCTGATGGCAAGCATGGTGGCGATGTCGGCGTCGGTCTTGCCGCAGGCGAGCCAGCGCATGACGTCCACTTCGCGCGGGGTCAGGTGCGTCGCCGCCGCAGCGCGAGGCGTCTCAGGTGCTTCGCTGCACCGCTGTGCCAGGCGGGCCATGCGCTCCAGGCGCGGCTGCAGGCGCTCGAGCCGGCGGCGCTCGCGTGCGGCGATGCGGGGGCGGCGCCGCACGGCCAGCTCTACCAGCTGCAGCCCGAGTGCGAGGGCTTCGGCGTAATCGCGTGCGGAGAGGTGTGCCACCGCGGCCTCCTTCTGGGGGATACGCAAAGCGGCGTATGGAAGGCGCTTCGCGGTCGCACCACGATGGCAGTCCATCCACCCCATTCAGTATTCAAGCGAGGAGCGGAGCATGGCCATTTCGGAATCGAAACTCAATGTGTTCATGGAGAATTTCGTGCGCGATGCCGGCGCCGTGATGCATGCCGCCACGGTGTTCGTCGGTGACCAGCTCGGCTTGTACAAGGCGCTCGCGCAGGGCCCGGCCACCGCCGCCGAGCTGGCCGCGCGCACCAGCACCGACACCCGCTACCTGCTCGAGTGGCTCTCGGCCCAGGCTGCGAGCGGCTATGTCGAGTACGACGGCGCGACCCAGCGCTTCTTCATGACCGAGGAACAGGCTTTCGCGCTGGCCCAGGAGGACAGCCCGGCCTTCGTTCCGGGCGCCTTCCAGATCGCGGTCGCGCAGTTCAAGGCGATCCCCAAGATGATGCAGGCGATGCGCACGGGCCTGGGGCTGGGCTGGCACGAGCACGATCCCAACCTCTTCCGCGGCACCGAGCGGTTCTTCCGCCCGGGCTACGCTGCGAACCTCGTCGATCAGTGGATTCCGGCCATCGAGGGCTTGCCGGCCATGCTGGAGCGCGGCGTCCGCGTGGCCGACGTGGGCTGCGGCCACGGAGCCTCGACGCTGCTCATGGCGCGGGCCTATCCGGCTTCGCGCTTCGTCGGCTTCGACTACCACGCGCCTTCCATCGAGCACGCCTCCACCATCGCGCGGGAAGCAGGGTTCGGATCGGACCGCCTGGACTTCCAGGTTGCGGGCGCTGCCGACTACCCCGGCCGCTGGCACCTGGTGACGTTCTTCGACTGCCTGCACGACATGGGCGATCCGGTGGGCGCGGCGCGCCACGTGCGCGAGGCGCTGGAACCCGATGGCGTGTGGATGCTGGTGGAGCCGTTCTCCAATGAGCGGCTGGAGGACAACATCAATCCCGTGGGCCGCGTCTTCTATTCGGCCTCCACCTTCATCTGCACGCCGGCGTCGCGCTCGCAACCGGGCGCCCGCTGCCTGGGCGCGCAGGCCGGCGAGCAGCGGCTGCGCGAAGTGGCGCAGGAAGCGGGCTTCCGCCACTTCAGGCGGGCGGCGCAGACGCCGTTCAACCTGATCTTCGAAGTGAAGCCCTGAAGACCTCCGGCGCCGCGGCTGCACCCATGGGCGCGTCCGTGGTGCACCCGGGGCGCCTCGCCGCGCCAGGGTGCAGGCTTCACGCCGCGACGCGCGAAGGCATCGGGGTGCGGCTCTGCGTGCGCCCCTCGATGGAAAGCCGCGCCCGGTTGGATCCCCTGGCGGGTGGCGCGCACCGCCGCCTTCGACGCTCAACGTGCGCCGCCGATGCCTTGCAGTTGCGAGCGCACGTAGGCGGCGATGTGCCCGGCGAGTCGCCCGAGGTCGGCCTGCAGCACCCCGAAATCCGTGTGCGCCTCCAGCGTGCGCTCGTCCATGTAGCGGCTGCGGTTGATCTCGATCTGCAGGCTGTGCCGCCCCTGTGCGGGCCGGCCGTGCCGTGCCACCAGTTCGGCCCCGGCGTAGGGATGGTTCACCGCGACGCTGTAGCCCATGTCCTGCAGCGCCCCTCGCACCAGGGCAGTGAATTCCGCGGCGCAGGAGATGCCGCCGCGGTCGCCCAGGACGAAGTCGGGCCGCACGGCTCCCGCATCGGGTGCGCCCGCCGGCCCGATCGACCACATCGAGTGGCAGTTCACGTGCCACACCTGTCCATGGCGCCTGTGCGCGTCGTCCAGCGCCGCCTGCAGGGCCTGGTGGTAGGGGCGCCAGAAGCGCTCGATGCGCCGGCGGGCCTCGGCGACGGACAGGCGGCGCTCGTAGATGGGAACATCCGGATCGAGTACGCGCCAGATCAAGCCATGGCCGCGCTGCCCGGCGGCGCTCTGCACCGCCTCGTGCGGCCACGGCGCATCCAGCAGGGCTGCGTCGAGATCGCTGTCGAGCCGGTTCGGGTCGATGTAGGTGCGCGGGAAGCGCGCGGCAACCAGCACGGCCGCATGGCGGGGAGCGTGCGCGAACAGCTCGTCCACCAGACGATCCTCGCCGCGCCGCAGCTGTTCGATCGACACCGCCGCGTCGAAGTCCGGCGGGTACACCGAGCCGCTGTGGGGCGAGTCGAAGACGAGCGGCAGCGCGGGTCCCTGGGGGGCGGTGCAGGTGACCGGCTGCACCTCGGGCGGCGTGGCGCTGCCGGTTCGCTCCGTCCCGGACAGGAACTGCTCGGTCATCGCGCGACTTGCGGTCGGCTGGGGTGCATGGCGTGCATGCGGCGAACAATCACATCCGGCACGGCGGCGCGCGGTGCGCGCTGGCTGTCGGTGGCTGTAGGAGCGTGTCGCGGGGCCGCGTCCGGCGTGCGCGTCACCCCACCGTCCTGCCGAAAACCCTTATGGTGGTGCGCAGGGCCTGCCGCCCGCCAACCACGAATCCCCTTCATGGCGCTCTCGTTTCCAATCGAAAACCACATCCTGCAGTTCACGCTGCTGGTGACCGCGGCCTTGCTGGTGCAGATCACCGTGGAGCGGGTGAAGCTGCCTGGCTTGATCGGCCTGCTGCTGATCGGCATTGCGATAGGGCCCGGCGCGCTCGATGTGCTGCCGCGCGAGCCGGTGGCCGAACTGATGGGGGAGATCGGCCTCGTCTACATCATGTTTCTCGCGGGTATCGAGATCAAGCTCTCGGTGCTGCGCGAGCACCGGCGCGAGGTCGCGGGTTTCGGAACGTGCAGCTTCGCGCTGACCTTCGCAGCGACGCTGGCGGCAGCGTGGTGGCTCGACTTCTCCTGGCAGGGCGCGCTGCTGCTGGCCACCGCCTTGTCCTCGCACACGCTGGTCGCCTATCCGGTGGTCAAGCAGATGGGGCTGCTGCAGCGCCAGCCCGTGGTCACTGCCGTCGGCGGAACGCTGCTGACCGACACACTGGCGCTGGTGGCGCTGGCGATCCTCGTGGAGGCCAGCGCCAAGGGGGACGGCGGGGCCTGGGCCTGGCTGCAGCCGCTGGCGCTGCTGGCGGTGCTGGTGGCGGTCTCCGCGCTGACGGTGCCCTGGATCGCTCGCCGGCTGTTCGCCAGCGAGCGGATCCCGCGCGCAGAAAAGGCGCTGTTCGTGCTGGTGGTGCTGCTGGTGTTGGCGTCCGCAGCGCGCGTGATCGGGACGGAGTCGATCCTGGGCGCCTTCCTTGCGGGCCTGTGCCTGAATCCGTCGATCCGTGGTCGCCACGAACTGCACGAGCACCTCGGCTTCGTCGGGCGGATGGTGTTCATCCCCTTCTTCTTCATCGACACCGGCATGCGCATCGAGTTGTCCGTGCTGCTGCAGCCGCAGGTCTGGACCATGGCTGGCGCGATGCTGGTCGCGGTGCTGGCGGCCAAGTCCGCGGCGGCCTGGGCGATCGGCGCCTGGTGGGGCTATGGGCGCAGCGACCGGCTGCTGATGATCGGCCTGACGACGCCACAGGCGGCGGCCACGCTGGCGGTGACCGTCACCGCGAACAGCGTGGGCGCACTCGATGCGGTGGTGGTGGACGCCGTGGTGGTGGTGATCCTGCTCACCTGCCTGTTCGGCCCGCTGCTGGCGCGCTACGCCGGGAACAAGGTCGTACAGCGCAAGGAGCCGGCGCAGCAGTCTCCGGTGAAGGAGCCGCAGCAGGAGATGGAGTAGGTCGCCCGCCGTGCACCCTCAGGGTGCGGAGCCAGCCGGCGTGGCGGCGCCCAGCTTTGCCGGCTGGGCTGCGAGCACCTGGACCAGCATCAGCACCACGCCCAGCAGCGCGGCGATGGAGCCGGCGCCGAGCACCGGGCCGACGGCGGCCTCGCTGGCGATGCCGCCGTACAGCAGGTACAGGCCCACCGACAGCACTGCCGCGCCCACCTGGTGCAGCGCGGTCTGGGCGATGGCCATGCGCACGCTGGAGGCCGACAGCCACAGCCGGTACACCACCGCATAGATCGCCGAGACCACGAAACCCAGCAGCATGATGTGCGCGTGCGAGACGTGCTGGCCGTGGTTTTTGGACGTTGCCATCACGATGCCCAGCACCATGCCGGCGATGGCAAACACCAGTCCGAAGAGAAGATGCCAGCGCGAAATCTTTTCGATGCTCATGAGATGTCTCCTGCGTTGTCGTTACGTCGGATGCAGCGCTGCAGTGACCGATCGTGGGCGTCGGTCGCGGCCTGCGCCAGGTAGCCCGTCTGGGGGGCCGAGCAGATCATAGGCAGCCGCGCGGCGGCAGGCCAGTGGCGCGGCAGCCGCATGGCGCGGGGCCGCATCCGCGCGGCGGCCGGTCCTATAGTCACCGCATGGCGTATGAACTGCACTACTGGCCCGGCATCCAGGGCCGAGGCGAATTCGTCCGACTCTCCCTCGAGGCGGCGGGCGCCGAGTACGTGGACGTGGCGCGCGGCGAAGGCGGGCTCGAGGCCATGCGCCACTTCCTGGAGCATCCCTCGGTGCAGCGGCCGCCGTTCGCCTCGCCCTTCCTGGTGGACGGGTCGCTCGTGATCGGCCAGACGGCGGCGATCCTTCTGTACCTGGGGCCGCGTCTGCGGCTGGTTCCGGCCTCGCTGGCGGACCGGCTGTGGGTGCACCAGATCCAGCTCACCATCGCAGACCTGGTGCAGGAGGTGCACGATCTGCACCATCCCATCGCCAACGCGCTCTACTACGACGACCAGAAGGACTCGGCCTTGCGCCGCAGCGAGGATTTCCGGCGCAACCGGCTGCCCAAGTTCCTGGCCTGGTTCGAGGCCGTGCTGGCGCGCAACGCGCGCAACGCCCGCCGCACCGTGCCCCGGCTGGTGGGCGCCCGCCTGAGCTATGCCGATCTGTCGCTGTTCCAGGTGGTGGACGGCCTGCTCTACGCGCTGCCCGAAGCGAGCGGGCGCGCGCTGCGCAAGACGCCGCTGGTGGCGGCGCTGCACGCCGGCGTGGGCGCGGAACGCCGCGTGGCGCAGTACCTCGCCAGCGAACGCCGGCTGCCGTTCAACGAGGAGGGGATCTTTCGCCACTATCCGGAACTGGACGGCTGACGACGCGGCGGCCGCGGCGCAACGGGCTGCCCGTGTAGTCACATCGGCGGGACAAGGAGCAGGCAGCAGGGTTGATCCTCCATCGCCGCTGCGGGCTCCGGTGGCCCACGGCAGCCAGTTGCGATGGCACATTGGCAGCATGTCTCAACTTTCTCAACCTTCCGGCCGGCCGCCGCTCGTTCCACCCGCGCCGCCGATAGTCGCTGCCGGCGCGACGGAGGTCGAGGTCTCATCGCGCTGGATCGTGCGGACACTGGCATCGATCACGGCCATCCTGCTGGCGCTGCACCTGGCGGTGGTCTGGAGCTACCACACGGGCGTGTCGTTTCCGCTGCGCGCGCGCCTGTACATGGACGCCGAGGCGAACCTTCCGACCTTCTTCTCCACTGCGCTGCTGCTGCTGGCCGCATTGCTGCTGTGGCTTGTCGGATCCAGAGCCGGTGCCGGTGCGCCGTCGCGTCCGTGGCGCGTGCTCAGCCTCGTTTTCCTCGCGATCGCGGCAGACGAAGCCGGCGGCTTCCACGAACTGCTGATCGATCCGCTCGCGGCGGCGTTCGATCTGTCGGGCGCGTTTCGCTTCGCGTGGGTGGTGGTCGGCATCGCGGTGGTGGCGGTTTTCGCGGCGGCCTTCCTGCCGTTCCTGCTGCGCCTGCCGCCGCGCACCCGGCGGCTGTTCGCAACCGCCGCGGCGCTCTACGTCGGCGGCGCACTGGGCATGGAGATGGTCGGCGCCAGCCTGTTCCAGGAAGAGGGCACGCCGGGGCGCAACATGCTGCCCTACATGCTGGCGGCCACGGTGGAGGAGTTGCTGGAGATGGTGGGCGTGCAGGTGTTCATCTACGCCTTGCTGCGACACCTGCGCGAGACCGCACCGTTGCTGGATCTGCGCATCCGATGATCGACCCTGCACACGGCTGAGTCGCCGCGCCCCGGCCGAGCCGAAGCGGCCGGGGGACTGGACCGGGCGTCGCCCAGTCGTTCAGTCGTTCGCCAGCCGCCGCAGTGCGTCGCGCAGGAAGGCGCCGTTGCGCACCTGCTGCTGCAGCGCGCGTGCGTTGCGGGTCATCTGCCGGTACGCCTCGGGCGTGACGCGCTGCGGCAGGTCGCCGAGTTCGCCCAGGTGGGCGACGGTCACACCGATGCGGCGCTCCCGCACGAAGCGCGCGATGGCCGCCTGCTCCCACACCACGACCGGCAGACCCAGAGCGGCATAGAGCGAGAGCTTGTGCGGGTTGTTGTATCGCATGTACTGGCCGTACATGCCGCTGCACTCGGTCACGCCCTGGCCGTCCCAGATCAGACCGAAGTGGGCCGCGGCATCCAGCCGGGGGGCGTCCGGGCTGAAGGCACCGTGGTAGTACGGGCGCAGCGACGGAGCGCGCTCGGGCTCGAAGAAGGCGCCGTACAAGGCCAGCTCCACGTCGCCGCGCCGTGCGAGCTCGAGCAGTTGGGGGTGGTAGATGTAGCCGGCCTTGTCGTGGGAGAGGTTGCCGGCGCACACGATCTTGACGGGCGACGAGAGCTCGCTCGCGTGCCAGGGCGCGTGGGCCGGCGCAAGGTAGTCGAACAGCTGCAGATCCACGATGCGGCTGCGGATGCCGCCCTCGCGCAGCCAGTCCGTCATGCTGGGGTTGTGTGAGATGAGACCGTCGAACAGGCGCAGCACGGCGAGCTCGCGCCGCGCCGGTGAGTCGGGATAGCGCAGCGAGTTCAGGTCGTGCAGGAGGGCATAGAGCGGCACGCGCAAAAGCCGTTTGAGCAGCCCCAGCATGACGAGCCGCTTGCGCTGCTCGACCGGGTATTCGATCAGCAGGTGGTTGCCCGGGCGCAGGTGCGAGCGCAGGCGCGCAAAGAGCCGCACCCAGTCGGCAGGGTTGGCGGACCAGGGCAGCGGCACCACCTCGTAGCCCGAGTCGAGCACCTGGTGCCGCACGTCGGCACGGGCCTTGGTCCACGCGGTCTTCTGGTCGGGCACGGGGGTGGTGAGCAGCACGTTGCCGGTGCGTGGACGCGACTGCTCGCTGGAGCCGGCTGCGGGTTCATGCGCTTGTCGGCAGGTTTCGTTTTGCTGGGGCCATGTCGCGTTCAGGGGGCGGTGCTTCATCGTCGAAATGCGTGTGAACGGGTGTGTAAGCCGGTGCGGCGGGCGCGCGACGAAAGGCCGCGCGCACACGCCGTCCCCGCGGGGGCCCACGGCGTGCGGGATGCGCGGTGGCGCAAGTGCGAAAGTGGCGGCCTTGAAACGGCCGGCATCGTGGTGCCGGCCTGCGGGCGCTGACGTTCCGTCGTGCGCCGCCGCCGGACAGGCCGGTCAGACGGTCTGCTGCTCCATCAACTCCTGCTTGCGCTGTTCGAGCCGGGTGCCGAGTGCGTCCAGGTCCATGCCGGCACTGCGCGACTGTGGAAACATCTTCTCGCGCTCGTCCTGGACGTGGTGCTCGATCAGCTTCTGCAGTTCGAGGACCATGTCGTCCTTCACGCCCTGCGATTCCAGCTTGGAGACCAGCTGCTTGGCTTCCTGGTGCTCGTGCACGGCGTCGTCCGCAACGTCCTTGTCGCCGACCTTCTGGCGGAACGCCGGATAGAAGATCTCCTCTTCGATCTGGGTGTGCACCGTGAGCTCGGTGCAGATGGTGCGCACGATGTGCTCCTTGCGGCCACGATCGGTTTCCGACTGGAAGTCCTTGAACAGCTGTTCGACCTTCTTGTGGTCGTCGTCCAGCAGCGTAATGGCGTCTTTCTGGGGCATCTCGAAACTCCTTGGGGTGTTAGTGGCGCCAAGGTATCGCGGCGGATGGGCAGGCCGCGCGCGCGGTATTCCGGCTTCGGTGTCGTCGTGCACTGACGGCCTGTGCGGGACAGCGGCCTGCGCCTGGGCAGTGGGCTTCGCCCCGTGTGCACGGCGAAAAAAAACCGGCGGGCGATCTCGCGATCGCGGCGCCGGCCAAGCTTCACGCAGGAGGGAACTGCGCAGGAGCGAGAGGAGGAACAGCAGGGTGCGGGGCTGCCTACTTGGGCATCACCACGCTGTCGATGACGTGGATCACGCCGTTGTCGGCGGTGATGTCGGTCTTGACCACGTTGGCGTTATCGACCTTGACGCCCCCTTCGGTGCGCACCATGAGCGAGCTGCCCTGAACGGTCGGCACGCTGCCGGCCTTGACGTCCTTGGCCATCACGCGGCCCGGGACCACGTGGTAGGTCAGCACGGAGGTCAGCTTGGCCTTGTCGGCCAGCAGGGCGTCGAGCTGGTCCTTGGGCACCTTGGCGAAAGCTGCGTCGGTGGGCGCGAAGACGGTGAACGGGCCCTTGCCCTTGAGCGTCTGGATCAAGCCGGCCTTTTCCAGGGCCGTGGCGAGCGTCTTGAACTCGCCTGCCGCGACGGCGGTCTCGACGATGTCCTTGGCCTGGGCGCCGACGGCGGCGAGGGACAGGGCTGCGATCAGGATGGTCTTTTTCATGGGAACTCCTTGGTGGGGTGGATGGGACTGCGTAGGGACTGCGGGGTCGTTGAAAGGCTGCGCGAATGCTCAAGGGCTCGGCAGGATCACGCGGTCGATGGCGTGGATGACGCCGTTGGTGGCTGCGACGTCGGTCTGCACGATGCGGGCGGTGCGGGCGCGCTGGTCGGTGATGACGAGGTTCGAGTTCACGGTGAAGGTGTCGCCCTGCACGGTGGTGATGGGCACGCCCACGGGCACCTGCGAGCTCAGCACCTGGCCGGGTACCACGTGGTAGGTGAGCACCTGGGTGAGCAGGGCGGGGTTGGCCAGCAGCTGCTCCTTGGTCACGCCCAGCTCGGCCAGCAGCGCCGCGAATGCGTCGTTGGTCGGTGCGAAGACGGTGAAGGGGCCGGGGCCGGAAAGCGTGGGCACCAGGTCGGCCGCCGCCACCGCTTCGACGAGGGTCGAGAAGCGCGGGTCGGCCTGCGCGGTCTGCACGATGTTCCGGTCTTCGGAGCCGCCGCCGCAGGCGGCGAGGACCGCGACGGCGGAGACGGCGGTGAGGCGCTTGATCCAGTTGAGCATGATGTGACTTCCTTCGGTTGATTTGTCCAGGACAAAACTAGAATGGAGCGGATCGTAGGCGCCGAAAACCGGCATGTCAAGGATTTGTCTTGGACAAAGAAACAAACTGTGAGCCTCAGTTCAGCATCGCCGCCGTGGAGCGGGAGGTGGGACTGTCCAAGGACGTGCTGCGGGTCTGGGAACGGCGGTACGGCTTTCCGACGCCGTCGCGCGGCGTCTCCGGAGAGCGGCTGTACGCCGCCGATCAGGTGCTTCGGCTGCGCCTGATCCGGCGGCTGATGGACCAGGGGCTTCGGCCCGGCCGCTTGCTCGGCATGACGCCCGAGGCGCTGCACGCGCTGGCGAGTGCAGGCGGGAGTGGCGCGGGTGGGAACGGCGCGGGCGGAAATGGCGCGGGCGGCGGCGCAGGCGCGTACTCGGGCGTGCAGACCGGCGGGAGCAAGGACGGCGAAAACGCCCTGGGCGGAACTGCCGCCGACTTGCTCGCCAGCGTTCGCCGGCACGACGCCCCGGCGCTGTTCAGCGGGCTGCAGCAGCGGTTGGCGCAGCAGGGTCTGGCCAACTTTGTCCAGGACACCTTGGCGCCGCTGGCGTTCGCCGTAGGCGAGGAGTGGGCCCGCGGCAGCATGGAGGTGTTCGCCGAGCACCTGTTTACCGAGCAGGCCACCCGGCTGCTGCGGCAGGCCATCGCAGCCCTGCCTGCGGGCGGCGCGCCCGTGGTGCTCCTGACCACGGTGCCGGACGAGCCGCACGGGCTCGGGCTGCTGATGGTCGAGGCCCTGCTGACGCTGGAGGGCGCCCGCTGCGTCAACCTGGGGGTGCAGATGCCGCTGCTGGATATCGCCCGCGCGTCTGAAGCGCTGGGTGCCGACGTCGTGGCGCTATCGTTTTCGGCCGCCTTCGCGGCGCGTCGCATCCCGCCGCTGCTGCTGCAACTGCGCCAGGGGCTGTCGCCGCGGGTGCAGCTCTGGGCGGGCGGAGCTGCGGTCCAGCGCCTGGCCGGTCCCGACGGCGTGCGGGTGCTGGCGACTTTCGATGCCGCTGCGGCCGCGATCAAGGACTGGCGCCTGGAGAGCTGACCACGGGTGCCGCCCGAGGAGCCCGGCACCGGCACCGGCACCAGTCTTCAGGTGTTCTTGTGCTCGCCCTGGGGCAGGGAAGTTCCCCGGTCGAATGCACAGCCGAAGTGTCAATCCGTAAGTTGTGTGGCGGTGAGCGTCCAGCAGCGCACTGGCGTTGCACTGTCTTACGTGTTGATCCGTTCCTCCTACAGACCTGTGGGACGCGTCCTACTAGCATCCGCCTGCGTTATTGCTGAGCCTGAGCCTCCTCATCCGGCTACTGCTCGCAGAACGCTTCACCGCCGACCCCTTCCACGAGCACCGCGCATGGCGCGCACCGCATCGTTGGGCGAAGCCTTGCCTGTTGAAACCGAACACCTCGATCGACCATGCTGCAACGTCGCGAACTCCCCTCCCGCCTGGCAGGCACCCCGGCCACCGTCGCGGCCGCATCCCCACGCCGCCAGGCGCGCCGCACGCGCGGGGCCCATCGAGCCGGACTGCTGGTCGCGTTCTCCGCGTGCATGGCTCCCTTGGCCGGCGCGCAGACGGCGCCGTCCATCCCCATCGCCAGCAACCCCCACCTGTGGCTGCAGGCCGGCAACCCCAACGATGCCTACTTCGTGGAGGACAACCGCTGGGGCTCCAACGGCGTCACCGAAGGCGTGAGCGCCGGCCAGTACGAGCAGTACACGGGCCGCAGCACGCAGGTAGGGCCGAACGGCGAGGTGGCGTTCCGCACCAAGTGGCGCTGGCCGCAGGGCGTGAACGAAGTCAAGGGCTACCCCGCCATCCTGTACGGCCGCAAGCCCGGCTACTACAGCACCAACAACCTGATGGGCGGCAGCCCGGTCCAGCTGCCCAACGGCAGCATCTCCCAAACGGCCCCCGCCGGCCACACGCCGGGCACCATCCTGCCGGTGCGCATGCCCGTTCCCTCGCTCAAGGCCAAGTTCGCGTTCCAGCACAACGCCACTCCATCCGGCCAGGGCCAGCTGGCCTTCGACATCTGGTTGCAGTCCAGCCCCAACCAGGACCGTGGCTTCACGGCGGCCTCGATCACCCACGAGATCATGATCCCGCTGTCCAACTGGGGGAACTACGGCGGCCACAACGTGCCTGGCGGCCGCAACCCGGGGTGGTACGACCACACCGCCACCATCGCCGGCAAGCAGTACCACGTGTACGCCACCAAGGGATCGGACGGCTGCCTGCGCTACAACTTCGGCGGCCTCAACGGCGCTTACGGCAAGACCGGCTGGAAGATGATCGCGTTCGTGCCCACGGTGCTGCCGGTGGCGGCCGGCGAGATCGACCTGGCCGCGATCATCAACTACGTCGCCACGCGCACCGACCGCTGCGGCGAGCGCTGGGCGCTGGGCAACGAATACGTCTCCAGCATCGAGCTCGGCGTCGAGCCGGTGGTCGGAACCGGCGACATCACCGTGTTCGACTACAAGATCTCGACGGGAGCGGCTGCAGCAGCTCCCGCACCGGCCCCGGCCCCGGCACCGGCACCGGCACCGGCACCCGCACCCGCACCCGCACCCGCACCCGCACCGGCTCCGGCTCCGGCTCCGGCTCCGGCACCGTCTACGACGACCACGGGCGGCAGCTGCACGTATGCGGCCTGGGTTTCCACCACGCGCTACATGGGCGGCGCCAAGGTCAGTCGGCTGGGCAAGAACTACGTTGCGACGGCCGCCAGCTCCAACACCTGGAACGTGAACTCGCCCCCGGAGTGGACGCCCAGCCTGTGGGCGCTGGACAACTGCGCCGTGGTGGCATCAGCGCCTGCGCCTGCGCCTGCGCCTGCTCCCGCTCCCGCTCCGGCTCCCGCTCCGGCTCCGGCACCGGCACCGGCACCCGCGCCAGCTCCGGCCCCCGTCGCATCCACCGCTCCGGTGTGCAGCTTCACCGAATGGGTGCGCTACAAGGCGTACGCTGCGGGCGCGATCGTGCGTTACGAAGGCAAGCTGTACCGCGCCAAGTTCGCCAACCCGGGCTACGTGCCGACCATCAGCACCTACTACTGGGCGCCGCACACCTGCTGAGTCCGGGCAACGTGGGGTCGCGGGCATGGCCGCGACCGACCGATTGCCGTTCGAGAGCCGGTGCGCACGCGCAGCGCCCGGCCACCGACGGCAGGCCAGTCGCCACCCCCACGCCCGCGGCGTGGACGGGCGGCGCGCAGGCGGCCTGGTGGAAGCCCCAAACCTATAATCTGCGGCTTCGCCCGCACCCCTCGGGGCACCTTCCGGCCTGCTTCGACACCCCATGAGTTCCACCGCCCAACGCCCCACGTTCACCGTCGCCGACATCCGCAAGACTTTCCTGGAGTTCTTCGCCGCGCGGGGCCACACCGTCGTGGAATCCAGCCCGCTGGTGCCGGGCAACGACCCGACGCTGATGTTCACCAACTCGGGCATGGTGCAGTTCAAGGACGTGTTCCTGGGCGCCGACAAGCGCCCCTACGTGCGAGCGGCGTCGGTGCAGGCCTGCCTGCGCGCGGGCGGCAAGCACAACGACCTGGAGAACGTGGGCTACACCGCGCGGCACCACACCTTCTTCGAGATGCTGGGCAACTGGAGCTTCGGCGACTACTTCAAGCGCGAATCGCTCACCTGGGCCTGGGAGCTGCTCACGCAGGTCTACAAGCTGCCGCCCGAGCGGCTCTGGGCTACCGTCTATATCGACGACGACGAGGCCTACGACATCTGGACCAAGGAGATCGGCCTGCCGCCCGAGCGCGTGGTGCGCATCGGCGACAACAAGGGCGCGCGCTACGCCTCCGACAACTTCTGGATGATGGCCGACACCGGCCCCTGCGGCCCCTGCTCCGAGATCTTCTACGACCACGGCCCCGAGGTGTCCGGCGGCCCGCCCGGCAGCCCCGACGCCGACGGCGACCGCTACATCGAGATCTGGAACAACGTGTTCATGCAGTTCGACATGCAGACCGACGGCAGCCTCAAGCCGCTGCCCGCGCCCTGCGTCGATACAGGCATGGGCCTGGAACGGCTGGCCGCCATCCTGCAGCACGTCCACAGCAACTACGAGATCGACCTGTTCGACGCGCTGATCCGCGCGGCCGGGCGCGAGACGGGTACGGCGGACCTGTCCAACCCGTCGCTGCGCGTGATCGCCGACCATGTGCGCGCCACCGCATTCCTGGTGAGCGACGGCGTGATCCCGAGCAACGAAGGCCGCGGCTACGTGCAGCGGCGCATCGTGCGGCGCGGCATCCGCCACGGCTACAAGCTGGGCCGCAAGGCGCCGTTCTTCCACAAGCTGGTGCCGGAGCTGGTGGCGCTCATGGGCGAGGCGTATCCGCGGCTCAAGGCCGAGGAGAAGCGCATCACCGAGGTGCTGCGGGCCGAGGAAGAGCGCTTCTTCGAGACGCTGGAAAACGGAATGGACATTCTCGACGCCGCCCTGAAGGACGGCGCGCAGGTGCTGCCGGGCGAGGTGGCGTTCAAGCTGCACGACACCTACGGCTTTCCGCTCGACCTCACCCAGGACGTGTGCCGCGAACGTGGCGTGTCGGTGGACGAGGCCGGATTCCACGCGGCCATGGACAAGCAGAAGGCCGCTGGCCGCGCTGCCGGCAAGTTCCGCATGGACCGCGCGCTGGACTACACCGGCAGCGGCCACCCGTTCACCGGCTACGAGCGCCTGGAGGAGCCGGCCAAGGTGGTGGCCCTCTACCGCGACGGCACGCCCGTGCAGCAGCTCGACGAAGGCCAGCCGGGGGTGGTGGTGCTGGACACCACGCCCTTCTATGCCGAAAGCGGCGGCCAGGTGGGCGACAGCGGCGTGCTGTCGGCCGAGGGCGTGCAGTTCGGCGTGGAAGACACGCAGAAGATCAAGGCCGACGTCTATGGCCACCACGGTACGCAGACGCAGGGCACGCTGCGGGTGGGCGACAGCGTCATGGCCAAGGTGGACGTTGCGCGCCGCGAAGCGACCATGCGCAACCACAGCGTCACGCACCTGATGCACAAGGCGCTGCGCGAGGTGCTGGGCGCGCACGTGCAGCAGAAAGGCTCGCTGGTCGATGCCGACAAGACGCGCTTCGACTTCACGCACAACCAGGCGCTCACCGGCGACCAGATCCACGAGATCGAGCGGCGCGTGAACGCCGAGATCCTCGCCAACGAAGCGACCGAAGCGCGCGTGATGGAGATCGACGCCGCCAAGGCGACTGGCGCCGTCATGCTGTTCGGCGAGAAGTATGGCGACAGCGTGCGGGTGCTCGACATCGGCTCCAGCCGCGAATTGTGCGGCGGCACCCACGTGCGCCGCACCGGCGACATCGGCCTGTTCAAGATCGTGAGTGAAGGCGGCGTGGCCGCCGGTGTGCGCCGCGTCGAGGGCGTGACCGGCGCGAACGCCCTGGTCTACCTGCAGCAGGTCGAAGCCACCGTGCAGAGCGCGGCGGCCGCCCTCAAGGCGCCGCCGTCCGAACTGCAGGCGCGCATCGGGCAGGTGCTCGAGCAGGTGCGCGCGCTGGAAAAGGAAGTCGGCGCACTCAAGGGCAAGCTTGCCTCCAGCCAGGGCGACGAGCTGCTCGCGCAGGCCGTCGATGTGAAAGGCGTGAAGGTGCTGGCCGCCACGCTGGCCGGCGCCGATGCGCGCACCCTGCGCGACACCATGGACAAGCTCAAGGACAAGCTCAAGTCGGCGGCCATCGTGCTGGCCGCCGTGGACGGCGGCAAGGTGCAGATCGCCGCCGGTGTCACGGCCGACCGCATGGCCCGCATCAAGGCCGGCGAGCTGGTCAATTTCGTGGCGCAGCAGGTGGGCGGCAAGGGCGGCGGCAAGCCCGATATGGCGATGGCCGGCGGCACCGACGCGGCGCAGCTGCCGGCGGCGCTGCGCTCCGTGCAGGCCTGGGTGGCCGAGCGCGCCTGAGGCGGGCCGGCGCGCAGCCGGCGTCGCTACACCAGCCGCCTGCGGGCGGCTTTTTCACGTGCGTCTCGCGTCGCAACGCGGCAACCCACATCGACACACGGACGCCGCGCGATCCGTGCGATCCAGCTCGCGAAGGCCGCTCATCGCGCCTGCGTAGAGCCCATGGCTGCGCCCGAGGACTGGCGCGCTCGCGAACAGCGTGCGGGCCGCCGGCGGCGGCGCGCGGGCCCGACGATCAGATGCGCCGGAACACCAAGTCCCACACACCGTGCCCCAGCTTCAAGCCGCGGTTTTCGAACTTGGTGAGCGGGCGGTAGTCGGGCTTGGGCGCGAAGCCCTCGGCGGTGTTGCGCAGGGTCGGCTCGGCCGACAGCACCTGCAGCATCTGCTGGGCGTAGGGCTCCCAGTCGGTGGCGCAGTGCAGGTACCCGCCCGGCGCGAGGCGAGTCGCCAGGCGCGCCACCAGGGCCGGCTGCACCAGCCGGCGCTTGTTGTGCCGCAGCTTGTGCCAGGGGTCGGGAAAGAAGATGTGGACGCCCGCCAGGCTGTCCGGGGTCAGCATCTGGTTGGTCACTTCGACGGCGTCGTGCGCCACGATGCGGATGTTGGTCAGGCCTTGTTCGCCGATGCGCTTGAGCAGGGCGCCCACGCCCGGCTCGTGCACCTCGCAGCACAGGAAGTCGGTCTCGGGCTTGAGCGCTGCGATGTGCGCGGTGGCGTCGCCCATGCCGAAGCCGATCTCGAGCACCGTCGGGGCCGCGCGGCCGAAGGCGGCGTGCAGGTCCAGCGGGTGCGGCTGGAAGGGGATGAGAAAACGCGGCCCGAATGCCTCGAAGGCCCGGGCCTGCCCTGCGGTGGTGCGCCCGGCCCGGCGCACGAAGCTGCGGATCACCCTCGGGTGCTCTATGCCCTCGGGCGGTTCGGTGTTCTGCGATGACATGCCCGCATTTTCGCGCGTCGTCAGTGCCAACTCGGGAACCGGGAAGCACGTGCGCCCACACATCGCAGCGCCACCGCGTCAGGAGTCGTGCATGAGTCATTCCCTTTTCGAAAGCTTCTGCTTGCGTGCCTGCGTGTCCATGGGAATTCCCATGCCCGCGCTCGATGCCACAGCGGATGGTGAACCCCCGGCGATCACCCTGACTGTGGAGGGCGTCGTGATCTGCCTCATGCAGCCGCCCGGCGACGAGCGTCACGCCGTGTTGATGGTCGAGTTCGGCGTGCTGCCGTCGGAGCGCACCTTGCAGGCCTGCCTTGCGCTGCTGGAGGCCAATTTCCTCGCCATGGGCAGCGAGCCTGCCGTGTTCGCGCGGCACCCGCTCTCCGGCGCCATCGTGCTGCACCAGCGTTTCGTGCTCGCCGACGCCGACGCCGGCAAGGTCGAAGCCTGCGTGCGGCAGGTCGCCCAGGCGGTGCTGCAGTGGCGAGAACACCACTTCCTGGCTGCCGAGGAAGACGCAGCCGCGAGCGCGGCGCCCACCAGCGGTGTGTTCGCCTGACGGCGCAAAGGGGCAGTCCATGGACCACATTCCCTCGCGCCGCGGCTCATTAATCGAGGCGGCCGACTTCCTCACGCGGCAGTCGCCCTCTTCTGTCATCACGAGTGAAAGCAAAACCGCGGTCGCAAGCGACTCGAGCAGCTCCATGTTCTCGGAGGAGCGTATCGATGTGCGCGCCGGCCCTGCGTTCTCGGACCAGAAGGGAATCGCGCCGCGCGGCTCACGCTGTCGCCACTGGCCAGGAGTCATTGGCGTGGCAGCGGTTAACTTGCTCCACCAGAGCCTCGCCCAGATCACTGGCGCTGCGGTGCGAGCCGCGTTTCAGACTGGGATGGAGATGCTGCCGCCGTGGGCCGGTAGGCTCGTAGGGGTCCCGATCGCTGCGTGTGCTGGTCTCGCCGGCGCCTCTCATTCCGCGGGCCTGGTGGTGGGGGCATACCGAACACTCTCCAGGCAAAGTGAACAGCCCATGCCGAGCTCACTGCGACGGTGGGAGAGTCTGGCCATGGTGCTGCAAACGACCCTCATCCTTACCCAGATTGTTGCGGTTCTGTATGACCGCAGTGATGAGGATGAGAGTTCACGCCTCAGCCACCTGCTGCTGACCGTGCAGGCTGGCCGAATGATCCAGAGCCTGCTGCGTGATACGTTTACCCACTCCACCCGGCGCGCGCTGCCGAGTCTTGAGTACGTGCTGGAGACGGATGCGGGGGAAACAGCACTGACTCTCGGAACTACTGCCTACCAGGAGAGCCTACTCCGTCCCGCCGTGCTGGCCGCGCGAACGGCCATGATGGTCGCAACCTATGCGGGCTGCATCTACTTGATCGCGTTCCACCTGCAGCCCGTGCTGAAGGACGCAGCCAACGTGCGCGACGCGCAGTTCGGGCTGCATGTGGATCCGTGGGAGTCGTTTCGCGCGAACGCGGTGGGAGGCGTGGTGTCGGCCCTGATCGAAGGGGCGGACGCCCTCACCGCCACTGTGAGCCGGGCTTGTGCCGCATGGGGGGGCGGGGTGACGGTGCGGGTGCGTCCGCCGGAGGGTTTCGGACGCATGACCCTCGCGGGTCTTGCCGCGGACGTGCGCGACCACGGCGGTGCACGCGTGGCCATCAATGGAGCCATCCTGGATACCGAGCGGGTCATTGCGGTGAACCGCGATTTCGATCGATCCCAGGGCCCTGGTTTCTACGGGTCCATCGGAGCACTCGCGATCACGCATTCGCGCGGTTTGATCGTCGAGCTCGCGCAGCACGACCGCGCCTTGCGCGCAGCCATCCAGCCGCAGCAGCGCGACGCGAAGCACGAGGTGCCCGAACCCGCGGGCGCAGGCGCACGCGCAGAGATCGAACTTGCCGACGTGCACCTCTTCGAAACCCGTGCTTCTGGACCGGACGACGCGGCGCCGGAGGACGTGGAAACCCAGCGCGTGCTGCTGCATTCTCTGGTGCCCGCCGCCGGCGGCTCACGCATGTCGGTGGCCAGCGCAATGGCTGCGGTGCCGACGGCCGCAGATGCGTCCGGTGCCGACTTTGTCGCTCCACTTCCTCCGGTCGTTGCCGAAGAGGCGTCTGATCCTCTTGCCGAACGGGCTCCGTCCGCGCCCGTCGCCGCAGGTGCGAGTTCACCGACGCCCCTGGCCGAGCGCGGTGCACTTCCGCCTGCCGCTGGCGGCGGCAGCGCCTGAAGGAAAGCAAATCGGGCTCAGGGTGGCGGGTAGCGTGCCGCCCAGGCGGGCAGGGCGGCGTGCAACCAGCCCTCGACGGTGTCCGCTTCCACGGCGGGCAGCCCCAGCACCTGCCCCGCCCGCTCCAGGCACGCAAGCGGCTCTCCCGTGTCCAGCGGGGCGGCACCGTTCTGCTTGGAAAGCTTTTCCCCGTCGGGTCCCAGCACCAGGGCCGTGTGCAGGTAGCGCGGCGTGCGCAGGCCGAGCGCCTGCTGCAGCAGGATCTGCCGCGCCGTGTTGTCTGTCAGATCCTCCCCTCGCACCACGTCGGTGATGCCCTGCGCGGCATCGTCCACCACCACCGCCAGCTGGTAGGCCCACAGGCCGTCGGCGCGGCGCAGCACGAAGTCGCCGACCGCCTGCGCCACGTCCTGGTGCTGCGGGCCGAGGCGCCGGTCGATCCACTCGATTGGCGCACAGGCGCCGGTGCGCATGCGCCAAGCCCGCGCCGGCCGCCCCTGCAGCCCGTCGCGGCAGGTGCCGGGATAGATCAGCTCGGCGTGGCGCTCGCGCGGGTGTCCGGTCGCGAGCAGGGCCTGCTCGATGTCGCGCCGCGAGCAGCCGCAGGGATAGGCGTGGCCGGCGTTCACCAGGGTATCGAGCGCCGCCTGGTAGGCCTCGCCGCGGGTGGATTGCCACAGCGGCGGCGCGTCGGGCCGCAGGCCGCAGGCGTCCAGCTGCGCGAGGATGGTCGCGTCAACGCCGGGCACGCAGCGCGGCGCGTCCACGTCTTCGATGCGCACCAGCCAGCGGCCACCCGCGGCCCGCGCGTCGAGCCAGCTCGCCAGCGCGGCCACCAGCGAGCCGGCATGCAGCGGTCCGGTGGGCGAGGGCGCGAAGCGCCCGGTGGTGCGCGCAGCCGGCGGCACGGCGGCTGAGGTCCTCAGGCGGCTGCGAGTGCCAGCTCGAGTCCGGAGACAAAGGCGTCTTCGACCCGGTGCCCCAGGCACCAGTCGCCGCACACGCCCAGGCCCAGTTCCGCATCGAGCAGGTGGCTGTGACCCAGCGGTACGTGCGTCTTGGCATGCCGCCAGCGATGCACCTGCGCATGCCCGGGCTCGGCGCGGATGCCGGTCACTTCGGCGAAGCCCTTGAGCAGCTTGGCGACCACGCGCTGCGGGTCGTCCTCGAGGTGCTCGGTGGACCAGCTGGCGCTGGCCTGGACGGTCCAGCGCTCGATGGCCTCGCGGCCCGGCTTGCTGGATTCGCGCGACAGCCACGCGATGCGGTGGTGGCTGCTGGAGGCGGCATTCCACTGCGGCCCCAGCCGGCCGGCAGGCTGGGCGTTCGGGAACGCCACCATCAGCGTCCAGCACGGTGCGACGCGCACCTGCTCGATCCGCTCCACGAAGGTGGGCGCCAGCGTCGAGGCGCGCAGAAGATCAACGGCCTGGGCGGCGGGCAAGGCGAGCAGCACCTGGTCGAAGCCGCCGTGGTGCGAGCCTGTGCCAGCGTGGTCCTCGGCTTGCACGCTCCAGGCGCCGCCGCCGGAAGCATGCCCGATGCGGACCACGCGCGCGCCGAGCTGCAGGCCGCCGCCCGCGGCCAGCGGCTCGGCCCAGGCGCGCGGCAGGGCGTCCATGCCCGGGAGGGCGACCCAGTGCGCCTCCGGGCGTCGCAGGGCGGCTTCGGTCACGCGCCCCGCCGGGTCGAGCACGCGCACCGCGTTCGCCCGCCACGGCTTGCACAGGCCCGGGTGCATCTTGAGCACGCGCGCGAAGCGCTCGTCGCGCACGGTGAAGTACTGCGTGCCGTGGTCGAAGCCGCCGAAGGGCGATTCGCGACAGGCCATGCGGCCGCCGACGCCCAGGCTCTTTTCGAACACCGTGACCGCGTGGCCCGCCTGCTCCAGTGTCCGTGCGCAGGCCAGGCCCGCGATGCCGGCGCCCACCACCGCGATGCGGCGAGCGGGCCCTCCGCTGGCGGAAGCGGCCGGCTGGTCGGCCTCGCGGGACGGGGTGGCTGGGGCGGTGGTGCGAGGGGGGCGGGTGGGGCGCTGCATGGCCGACGATTGTGGCATCAGTGCTCGTGCGGCACGGTCGCTGTTCGCATGGCCACGGGGCTATCGTGGCGCCGTGAGCCCTTCGGCCGGATGGCGGTCCACGCCGTGCTGCAGCAGCGCGGTGCGAGTGATCGGGCTTTCGAGTTGCTCCAGCCACCACTGCAACGCGCGCCCTGGCCCTTGCGGGCCCGCATCGCGCCAGGCGTAGCTCGGTCGCACCACGCGCGTCGGGCGCTGGACACGCTTGGCCACGAGGCGGCCGGTCTCGATGTAGGGGCGCGCCAGCGGCAGCGGCAGGAAGCCGGCGCCGATGCCGCGCAGCTGGGCCTCCAGCTTGGCGCCCATGGTGGGCACGGTGAGCACGTCCTGGCCCGCAAGCAGTCCCAGTGTCAGGCCGCTGCCGCGCGGCACCGAATCGGCCACCGCCACCGCCCGGTGCGTGAGCAGCAGTTCGTCGGACAGCGGCTCGGGCAGGCCGGCAAGCGGGTGGTGCGGCGCGACGGCGAATACGAAGCTCATCTCGCCGAGCGTGCGGCTGCGGACACCGGCGGTGTTCCCCGGCTCGTTCGACACGCCGAGGGCCAGGTCGGCCTGCCCGGACAACAGCGCCTGCAGCGTGCCCGAGAGGGCCTCGTCGCGCAGACGCAGGCGCGTGCCGGGAGCGACCTGCAGGAAGGCCTCGGCCAGCTCCATCACCGTGGCGCAGGAGATCACGGAATCCACCGCGACGGTGAGCTGCGATTCCCAGCCGGTGGCCACGCGTCGCACGCGGTTGGCCACGGCATCGATTTCGCTGAGCAGGCGCTCGCCTTCGCGCAGCAGCTCGCTGCCGGCGGCGGTGAGCCGCGCCTGCCGCGAGCTGCGGTCGAACAGCAGGGCGTCGAGCGCGTCCTCGATCTGGCGCACCCGGTAGGTCACCGCGCTGGGCACCAGCCCGAGCTCGCGGGCCGCACCGGCAAAACTGCCCGCGCGGGCGACCGCCTGCAGCAGGTTCAGGCTATCGGGGGTGAGGACTTCACGGGCACCAGGCATGGCGGAGAGGCGGCGAGCCTTCAGTTTTTTCGAATGATGCCATCAAGCCGGCTGGGCTCCATCACGGGCGCGGGCCGATAAATTCAGGACATCGCCACAAACCGAGGAAGTTCCATGCTCACCGTGCGCCGTTCCCAGGACCGGGGCCATGCCGACCACGGCTGGCTCGAGTCGTACCACAGCTTCTCCTTCGCGGGCTACTACGATCCGCGCCACATGGGGTTCGGCCCGCTGCGGGTCATCAACGAGGACCGCATCGCCCCTGGCACCGGCTTCGGCACGCATGGCCACCGCGACATGGAAATCATCAGTTACGTGCTTTCCGGCGAACTCGCGCACAAGGACACGATGGGCAACGTCAAGGGCATCCCGCCCGGCGACGTGCAGCGCATGAGTGCCGGCACGGGGGTGCAGCACAGCGAGTTCAACCACGCGAAAGACCAGGTCACGCACTTTCTACAGATCTGGCTCGAGCCCGATGTGCAGGGTATCGCGCCGAGCTACGAGCAGAAGTCGTTCCCCGAAGAAGACAAGCGCGGCCGGCTGCGCCTGGTGGCTGCGCCGCAGGGCGACGACGGTGCGGTGCGCATCCATGCCGACGCGCGGGTTTACGCAGGGCTGTTCGACGGCGCCGAGTCGGCCGAGCTGGCTCTCTCGCCCGGTCGCAAGGCCTATGTCCACCTCGTGCGCGGCGCGCTGGAGGTGAACGGTCAGGCGCTGGCGTCAGGAGACGCCGTCGCGCTCGAGGGCGAGTCGCAGCTGCGGCTGGCCAACGGCCGCCAGGCGGAAGTCCTGGTGTTCGATCTGGGCGGCTGAGCCGACCCTGTCCCATCCCGGGCGGCGACGCCCACCGACATGTCATCCACCACTTCGGAGCCACCATGAATACCACCATGTCCACCACCGCCACCAGCGCCGCACATGCAACGACGACAGGGCAGGATGCGCTCGCGCTTGCCGGGCGCGCGCTGATCGCGCTGCTGTTCGTTCCCGCCGGCTGGAGCAAGATCGGCGGTTTCGCCGGCACGGCCGGCTACATCGCCTCCAAGGGCCTGCCCCTGCCGGAGGTGGCGGCGGCGATTGCGATCGCGGTCGAACTGGGGCTGGGGCTCATGCTGCTGGTCGGCTGGCGCACCCGCTGGGCCGCGCTCGGCCTGGCGGTCTTCACCGTGTTCGCCACCTTCGTCTTTCACAACTACTGGGCCATGCCGGCCGAGCAGGTGATGATGCAGCGGCAGGCCTTCTTCAAGAACCTCGCCATCACCGGCGGCCTGCTCGCCTTCATGGCCTTCGGCGCCGGCGGCTGGAGCCTGGACGCACGCACGCGCCGGCGCTGAAAGCGCGCTCGCACAGTTCTCATCGCATCGACTTCCCATCTTTTTCAAGGAGCACGCTTCATGGCATCCATTGCCATCGTCTACCACTCGGGCTACGGGCACACGCAGCGCCAGGCGCAGGCCATTGCCGAGGGCGCGGGTCCCCGCGCGCAACTGATCGCCATCGACGCCGAGGGCAACCTGCCGCAGGGCGGCTGGGAGCAGCTGGCCGCGGCCGACGCGATCGTCTTCGGCTCGCCGACCTACATGGGCGGGCCCAGCTGGCAGTTCAAGAAGTTTGCCGACGCCACCTCCAAGCCCTGGTATGCCGAGACCTGGAAGAACAAGCTGTTCGCCGGCTTCACCAACAGCGCCAGCACCGTGGGCGACAAGACCAGCACGCTGAACTATTTCATGACGCTGGCCATGCAGCACGGCGGGCTCTGGGTGGGCAACGGCATGATGCCGTCCAACACCAAGGGCGCGACGCGCGACGACCTCAACTGGATCGGCGTGTGGAGCGGCGCCGCCGCCGTCTCGCCCTCGGATGCCTCGCCCGCCGAGATGTTCGCGGGCGACCTGAAGCTTGCACGCCAGTTCGGCGCCCGCGTCGCCGAAGTCGCGTCGCGCTGGGCCCGCTGAGGCAGACGCCATGGCTGCCGCACAGCTGCTCTCCGGCACCGAAAAGGACCTTGGCGGGGGCTTCAAGGTGCGCCGCTTCCTGCCGGCGGCAAGCCGTCGCACCGTCGGCCCCTTCGTGTTCTTCGACCACTTCGGCCCGGTCACCGAGGTGCCCGAGGTCAACCACGACGTGCGCCCGCACCCGCACATCGGGCTGGCGACGGTCACCTATCTGTTCGAGGGCGCGATGATGCATCGCGACAGCCTCGGCACCGAGCAGGTGATCGAGCCGGGCGCGATCAACTGGATGAGCGCAGGCCGCGGCATCGCGCATTCCGAACGACGCCCCGCGGCGCTTCAGCGGCAGTCCTTCGTCAACCACGGGCTGCAGCTCTGGGTGGGCCTGCCCACGGCGCGCGAGGACGAGCCTCCGGCGTTCGCGCACACCCCGGCGGCGGACATCCCCGAGGTGTCGGTGCAGGGGAGCGCGGTGCGCGTACTGGCGGGCGAGGCCTTCGGCGTGCGCTCTCCGGTCGTCCCGTCATCGCCGACCACCTATCTCGATGTGCGGCTGGGCGATGGGCAGGCGCTGGATCTGCCGCCGCTCGCCTCCGAGTTGGCCGCCTATGCGGCCGAGGGAACGCTGCTGCTGGATGGCCGGCCCGTGCCTGCGCAGCAGATGGTGGTGCTGCCGCCGGGAGTGGCGGTGCAGCTGCAGGGCCGAGGCGCTACGCGCGTGTGCATCGTCGGCGGGGAGCCGCTGGACGGTGACCGGCACATCTGGTGGAACTTCGTGCACAGCAAGCCCGAGCGCATCCGTCAGGCGGCCGCCGACTGGGAGGCCGGGCGTTTCGACCCTATCGCTGGCGAGACCGAGTTCATCCCGCTGCCCAGGCACCGTTTCATCGCGCCACCGGCGCCAGCGGGGCAGGGCGCGGACCCGCAGTACCTGTGAGATGGCGCCGAGCCACTGCAAATCGGCTGCCGCGCCCATCTCCTCGCAGCGACTTGTTGCCCCTTCTCGGCGCCCGGGCGGCCTAGGGGCATTGCGAAGCTGTTAGGATGCGCGGGCCAAGACGTTTCATAGGCGTTTCTACGAGTTCTCCCTCTCCAACCGCCGGCCCCGCCGGCGCGTCGTTGTTCCGAGTCTTCCCACTAATGCTCTCTGGCGTTGCGCACCGCGCGGCATGTTGCCGTGCGGTTATCTCCGTATCTATCCAAGGAAATATCCCCATGCAAAACACCCAGACCGGCATCGTGAAGTGGTTCAACGAGAGCAAGGGCTACGGCTTCATCGCTCCCGACGACGGCGGCAAGGACCTGTTCGCGCACTTCCGTGAAATCCAGGGCGGCGACGGCTTCAAGACCCTGGCCGAAAACGCCCGCGTGCAGTTCAGCGTGACCCAGGGCCCCAAGGGCCCGCAGGCTTCCAACATCGTCACCCTCGGCTGAAGCCGGGCGTTGGCCGCTGCGGTCCCGGCCAGTCCGGCAGCAGCAGCCAGCACGACACGGCGGTAACGCCGACCTCGCGAGGCGCCTTCAGGGCGCCTCGCCTCCTTCAGGACCCCAGAAAATCGCCCAGGTGACGAGGTCCTGCGAGAACTCCTCGAACCGGTGCGCGCGACGCGCCGCCACGAACAGCACATCCCCTGCCTCGAAGGGATGCCGCTCGTCCTCGATCCGCAGCACCCCCTTTCCCGTGAGCACCACGTAGAGCTCGTCCTGCGCGTGGGAGGACTGCCAGTCCTTGCCGCGTGGGGTGAACAACTGCACGGAAAGCGAGCCCCGGGCAAGGGCTTCGATATCCCAGACTCCATCGGGCCAGCTCGGGGTGGCCGGCAGGGGGAGGCGGGAGCGGACGTGGTCGAGTGAGATGCGCATGCCGCAATCTTGCCGCAGCCGCAGCCGCAGCCGCAGCCGCAGCCTCAACCTCAGCCCTTCGGTCCCGTCGTCGAATCTCCGTCCCCATGCCGCTTCGCCTGCACCGCGAAGCCGTTCTCGACCTCGACCTCCTACCCGGCAGGGTCGCGGTTCTTCCCGACCACCGCAGCCGCAGCCGCGACCGCCACCGCGGCGAGTGGCGCTTCGACGCGACTTTCACGCCGCGGTCGAGCCGTAAACGGCACCCGCGCGCCGCTGGATCGAAGCCGCACTGGCTGGAACTCCATCCCGGGTTTTTACCGATGAATACGAAGTCAATGAACGTTGACTCACCGAGTTTGCGCCGAACACAATGAACCGGCACGCAGCTCGCGACGGAGTCGCCGGGCAGGTGATTCCAGGGCCGCAGCTGCTTGTATCCGGTGGGCGCCGCACATCGTCGGCGCGCCTGCGCAAGCCTGCGCACAAGGTGGTTCGGTGGTTCGCATTCATGGAGACAAGCTATGACCGAGAAGGCCGTTGAATTCAGAAGCGGTGAGGACGTCTGCAAGGGCGTGCTGACCATGCCCGAGGGCGCCAGCGGAGACGTTCCGCTGGTCATCATGGCGGGCGGGTGGTGCTACACGAAGGAAATCGTGATGCCGCACTACTCGAAGTTCTTCCACGACATCGGGTGCGCCACGCTGCGCTTCGACTACCGGCGCTTCGGCGAGAGCACGGGCGAGCCGCGCCAGCACATCAACCCCTGGGACCAGATCGAGGACTACCGCAATGCGTTGAGCTACGCGGCGACGCTGCCGGGCATCGACAAGAAGCGCACCGGCATCTGGGGCATCTCCTACAGCGGCGGGCACGTGCTGGTCACCGCCGCACTCGATTCGCGCGCCGCCTTCGCCATCTCCACGATTCCCGTCGTCGATGGCTTCCAGACCATGCGGCGCTGCCACGGCGAGGTGAAGTTCGCGCAGCTGCTCGCGCTGATCCAGAAGGACCGCGAGGCGCGCTTCCGCGGGGAGCAGCCCGGCTACATGCCCATGTCGCCCGAGAAGCTGGGCGAGGAGCTGACCTCCTGGCCGTTCCCCCACGTCTTCGCCGGCTTCAAGGGCATCCAGGCGACCGAGGCGCCGCGCCACGAGCACCGCAACACCATCCAGTCGGTCGAGCTGCTGCTGCAGTACATGGTCAAGCCCTACGCGGCACGCATCGTGGAGACGCCCGTGATGATGACGCTGGCGCATGCGGACAACATCACTTCGGCCGACCTGGAGGTCGAGGTCTTCAACGCCATCGCAAGCCCGGACAAGCAATTCGAGTCGGTGCGCGGGGTCGATCACATGAGCCTCTACACAAACCGGGAACACCTTGCCAAGGTGGGTCGCGTGCAGTCCCGCTGGCTCAAGGAACTGCTCGACCGCGGCGAGTGAGGCCGAGGTTTTCGAGCGTCCGTCGGCCGCCGCAGCAGGCGGCCGCAGCAGCCACCAGCGCAGACGCGTCCCCCGCGCAGCGCCGGTTTCCCGAACCGTATCCGGAGACACGTGATGCAAGCTAGTTCAGGCAGCGGCCGCCTTCAGCGCCGCAAGGTCCTTCAAGCCATCGCCGCCGCAGCGGCGGTGCCACCCGGGGTGGTGTGGAGCCAGTCCGAGCCCATCAAGATCGGTGCCGTGCTGTCCCTGACCGGCCCCGGTGCCGGCCTCGGCGGTCCGGAGCGCGACGGCATCCTGCTGGCGGAGAAGGTGATCAACGAGCGCGGCGGCGTCGGCGGCCGGCAGATCAAGGTGCTCATCGACGACGACGGCTCCAAGCCCGACCTGGCCAAGAGCAAGGCCGAGGCGATGATCTTCACGGAGAAGGTGCCGGTGATGATCGGCCCGTCCCTCACCGCGAGCACCGGAGCGATCGCGGCCATCACCAACGCCGAAAAGATGGCGCAGCTCACCTTCACCGGGTTGGGGCCGCCGATCGAGATGAGCTACAAGACGCTCTACCACCTGCTGCCGCCCCAGAGCCTGAACGCCCGCGCCATGCTGGAGTACGCGACCAAGGGCGCCAAGGCCAAGAAGATCGGCGTGCTGCACGACACCGGCTATGGCCAGGCCGTGATGGCCAGCCTCAAGCAGGTCTCGGAGAAGTACGGCGTCGATTACGTCGCCGTCGAACGCTTCGAGGTCGGTGCCACCGACGTGTCGGCGCAGGCCGCCAAGGTGCGCGCTGCGCAGCCCGACGTCGTCTTCGTCATCGCCACCTCGCCGGTGCCGTTCCGCAACGCGCGCCAGATGCGCCTGACGCAGCAGATCGTCTCGGCCATCGGGTCTGCCTCGTACGACTACGTGCGCGGAATGGGCGAGTTCGCCGACGACATCGTCTTTCCCGAGTTCGTGGTCGGCGAGGCGCCGCTGCCGCGCCAGAAGGAGTTCGTGGAGCTCTATCAGCGTGCCTACAACGCACTGCCCAAGAACTTCGAGGCCGCGGGCTGGGATGCGGTGCACGTCGCGGCCAAGGCGCTCGCGAAGGCCGGCACCACCAACCGCGAGGCCATCGCGCAGGCCATGCGCCAGCCGCACGAGGGTGTCATGGCCGGCTACAACTTCTCGGCGCCCGACATGACCGGCATCGACCTGGGCAGCTACGTCTTCTCACGGCTCGACAAGGGCAAGTTCACCCGGCTCCCGTTCACCACCAGCGGCGCCTGAGCGCAGCGCCGGCGGCCGGCGGGCGCGGTTCCTCCGTTGACGGGGAGCGGCGCGGCGCCGGCGCATTCTCACGACGGAAGGAACGGATGTGATCACGACATCGCTGCTCGTGCAGTCGATCCTCACGGGGCTGACCAACGGCTTCGTCTATGCGCTCGTCGGGCTCGGGATCGCGGTGGTCTACCGCGGCTCTCGCATCATCAACGCCATGCAGGGCGAGTTCGCCCTTGTGGCGGGAATCGTGGCGTATGTCGTGCTGAAGTCGCTGCAGTGGCATCCGCTGCTGGCCTACGCCGCCGGGGTAGCCAGCGGCGGCCTGGTCGGCTGGCTGCTCGACGCGCTGTTCGTGCGGCCGGCCCGCAGACGCGGGGCCACGGACGACACCTACCTGCTGGTCACGCTCGGGGTGGCGTTCGCGATCTCGGCGGCCGTGCTGTTCTTCTTCGGTCGCGACAGCCTGCCCATGCCGGGCCTCGGAGGGGAGGGCAGCGTGCTGCTGCTGGATGCCGCCATGCGGGTGCATTCGCTCTGGCTGATCGCCATCAGCGTGGCGGTGGTGTCGCTGCTGCTGCTGTTCTACCACCGCACCCACCTGGGGCTGTCGATGATGGCGGCCTCGATCGACCCCGAGGGCGCCTCCATGACCGGCATCAGCGTGCCGCGCATGCGAGCCCTGACCTTCGTGCTCGGCGGCGCCATCGGCGGCCTTGCCGGCGTGCTGGTTGCGCCGCTGATCACCATCCACTACGAGATGGGCCTGCTGCTGACGCTCAAGGGGTTCGCGGCCGCCATCCTCGGCGGGCTGCTGAACCCGTCCGGCGCGGTGGTGGGCGGCGTGATCCTCGGCGTGCTGGAGTCGCTGGCCATCGTGACCATCTCATCGGGCTACAAGGACGTCGTCTCCATGGCGGCGCTGATCCTCATCATGATCCTCATGCCCAACGGCATCCTGGGACGCGGAGGCCGCCGTGGTGGCTGATCGCAGCAGCGCGGCGTGGGTGGCGGGCGGCCTGGTGCTGGCGCTTGCCTGGGCCGCCATTCCCCTGGTGGCCACCCGCGCGATGGTGGACCTGCTCGTGTTCACGGCGCTCTATTCCATTGCGGGCATCGGGGTCAGCTTCCTGCTGGGGCAGTGCGGCATCGTCTCGCTCGCGCAGAGCGCCTTCTACGGCATCGGCGCCTACGCCACCGCCTACTGCACGCTGCAACTGGGCTGGCCATCTCCTGTCGCCATGGCCTTCGGCATGGCGCTGTCCGGCGGCATCGCGGCGCTGCTCGGCTGGCCGATCCTGCGCTTGTCCGGCTTCTTCCTGGCACTGGCGACGCTGGCGCTCGCGATCATCGGGCACACCCTGTTCGTCGAGTGGGAGTGGATCACCGGAGGAACGCTCGGGACCGGCGGCATTCCGCGCATCGCGCTGTTCGGCTTCGCGCTCGACACCCCGCAGCGCTTCTACTACTTCGTCTGGCCCACGGTGCTGCTGGTCTTCCTCATGCACTACGCCCTGCTGCGCTCGCGCCACGGCTTCGCGCTGCGGGCCATGCGCGATGCGCCCGACGCCGCGCTCGCACTCGGCATCCCCGTGCACGCGCTGAAGGTGCAGGTGTTCGTGCTCAGCGCGGTGCTCGGCTCCTTCGCGGGAAGCCTCTTCGCGCACTACGTGAGCTTCGTCAGCGTGGACAGCTTCGGCGTCGGGCGGGCCATCAATTTCCTGCTGATCGCGGTGCTCGGCGGCGCGCAGACCATCGTGGGCACCGTGCTGGGGGCGCTGTTCGTGACCCTGCTGCCGAGCTTCCTCACGCGCTTCGGCGACATCCATGCGCTGCTGTTCGCGCTGCTGCTCGTGGCGGCCGTCATGTTCATGCCCCTGGGCATGGCGGGTTCGCTCGGCAAGCTCTTCTCGGCGCTCGGCATGCGGCCGCGCCGCCGGCGTGAGGATGCGGCGGCCGCGCGCCCGGTGGAGAGCAAGCCATGAGCGCCCTCTTAAGCGTCGCCGGCGTCGGGCACCACTTCCGTGGACTTACGGTCCTGAAGGACGTGAGCTTCGAGGTGCCGCCGCGCAGCATCACCGGCCTGATCGGCCCGAACGGCGCGGGCAAGAGCACGCTGTTCAACATCGTCTCGGGTTTCCTGCGCCCGTCCGCCGGCACCATCCGCTACGAGGACCGGGACGTCACCGGCTGGGACGTGACCCGCCGCAGCCACCAGGGGCTGGTGCGCACCTTCCAGACGCCCCAGGTGTTCAAGAACCTCACGGTGGAAGAAAACCTGGTGGCGGCAGGCTGGTCCGCCACCCGCGGTGGCTTCGTGCAGAGCCTGCTGCACCTGCCCGGCGCGCGCCGCGCCCGCGCGCGGATGCAGGAACTCGCCCGGCAGACCGCCGCGAGCTTCGGCCTGGAGCCGGTGTGGGCGCAGCGTGCGGGGGACCTGCCGGCGGGGCGGCAGCGGTTGGTCGAGCTCGCGCGCGCGGCCTTGCTCTCGCCCAGGCTGCTGTGCCTGGACGAGCCGTCCTCGGGCCTGAACCAGGAAGAAGTCGCGGCGCTGCGCCTCCTGCTGGAGCGGCTCAATCGCGACGGTGTGACGATCCTGCTGGTCTCCCACGACATGGAGCTGATGGAGGTCGCCTCGTCCGTGCATGTGCTGTGCTTCGGCGAGATCATCGCCGCCGGCGACTTCCGCACCGTCAAGCAGGACCCGCGCGTGCGCGAGGCCTACCTCGGAGTCTGAGCATGCAGGCACCCGTGCTCCAACTGGACCGCGTCAGCGCCGGCTACGGTCCCATTCCCATCCTCCACCGCATCGCGCTGCAGGTGGGGTCGAACGAGAGCGTCGCGCTCATCGGCGCCAACGGCGCCGGCAAGAGCACGCTGGTGCGCGCCATCAGCGGCCTGCTGCCGGTGTCCGAAGGGCAGGTGCTGCTCTCGGGCCAGGACATTTCCCGGCTTGCGCCGCACGAGCGCGTGGCGCGCGGCCTCGGCGTCGTCCTCGAGAACCGGCACCTGTTCGGCGAGCTGACGCTGCGCGCCCACCTCGAGCTGGCGCAGGTGCACGGCAGCCGCCGCGCGGTGCAGCAGCCCTTCACGATAGAGGACGTGCTGGCACTGTTTCCGTTCATGCGCGCGCGCCTGCAGTCGCCGGTGGAGCTGTTCAGCGGCGGCGAGCAGCAGATGGTGGCGATCGCGCGGGCGCTGTTGCTGCAGCCGCTGCTGCTGATCATGGACGAGCCCTCCACCGGGCTCGCGCCCAAGGTGCTGGGCCACATCGTGGATGCGGTGCAGCTGCTGCGCGAGCGCGGCGTGAGCATCCTGCTGGTCGAGCAGAACGTCGCGCTCGCCGCGCGCATCGCCGACCGCGGCTACGCCATCTCGGTCGGGCGCGTCGCCGCCGAGATCGCCGCCGAAAAGTGGCGCGGGATCATCGACGACGAGGCCCTGCTGCGGGTCTACCTCGGGGGCTGAGATGCGGACGCGAACGTCATGCGCCGCCCCGGTCCGGACCTCCGAAAGCGGACCAGCCGCCATCGACCGGCAGCACCGCACCGGTGATGAACGACGCCCACGGCGAACACAGGAACACGGCCGCCTGCGCGATCTCCTGTGCCGAGCCGAGACGGCCCATCGGGACCCGCCGCAGTGCGGCCTCCTGCGCGGCCGGCGCGCGGTCGAACAGCGCACGGCTCATATCGGTGGCCACGTAGCCCGGAGCGATGCAATTGACGCGGATGCCCAGGCGCGCCCACTCGCAGGCCAGGTTGCGGGCCATGTGGGTCACCGCAGCCTTGGTCGGCCCGTAGGCGTTGGATCCGGGAATGCCCACCAGCCCGGCGACCGAGCCGACGACCACCACCGCTCCGCGTCGGCGCGGCACCATGTGGCGACCGGCTTCGCGGCAGCACAGGAACGCGCCGCGCGCGTTGACGGACCAGACGTGTTCCCACCCCTCCAGCGACTGATCGACCGTGCGGGCGATCGGCTCGAGCACGCCGGCGCAGTGCACCAGGATGTCGGGGCCGCCCCACTCGCGGCCCACGCGCTCGAACAGCGAGGCCACCTGCTCCTGCGAGGTGATGTCGCAGGGCACGAAAGGCGCGCCATGGGCATCGCCCCGGGCAGCGGGGCGCAGGTCGCTGCCGACGACGGTCGCGCCCGCCTGGGCCAGCGCCCGCGCGCAGGCGGCGCCGATGCCGCCGCTCGCTCCGGTGACCAGCGCCACCTGTCCGGCGAGGTCGAATCCCGAGGCCGGTCCGTCTGCCTGCTGCTTGGCCATCTGCCACGCCCCTTCGTGAGGTTGATGCGAGCGGGGCAGTCTAGCAGCGGCCCCCGCCGCAAACGGGCCTGTGGCCCACGTCCGATCCATTCCCATCCTGCCCGCACCCCATCATGAACTTCGCAAGCTACGAGACCCTTCTCTTCAACCGCCGCGGTCGTGTGCTCGAGATCACGATGAACCGGCCGGACAAGCTCAACGCGGTCGATGAGGCCATGCATGCCGAGCTCGCGCGCGTGTTCGTCGATGCGTCGAACGACCCCGACAGCGACATCGTGGTGCTGACCGGGGCAGGGCGTGCCTTTTCCTCGGGTGGCGACATCGACTGGATGCAGCAGATGATCGACCAGCCGGGTGCCTTCGAGAAAACGGCGCGCGAAGCCAAGCAGATCGTCTTTTCTCTGCTCGACTGCGAGAAGCCGGTCATCGCCAAGCTCAACGGCCATGCCACCGGACTCGGCGCGACCATCGCGCTGCTGTGCGACGTGACCTTCGCGGCCGATTCGGCGCGCATCGGCGACCCGCACGTGAGCGTCGGATTCGTCGCGGGCGACGGCGGCGCCGTCATCTGGCCGCAGCTGGTCGGCTATGCGCGGGCCAAGGAATACCTCATGACAGGCGACCTGCTCACCGCCGCCGAGGCCGAGCGCATCGGCCTGATCAACCATGCGGTGCCGCGCGAGCAGCTGGACGAGCGCGTCGCGCAGTTCGCGGACCGCCTCGCCAGTGGCGCCACCAAGGCGATCCGCTGGACCAAGATGTCCGTGAACATCGGGCTGCGCCAGCTCGCGCACAGCATCATGGACGCCTGCATCGCCTACGAGGCGTTGTCGAACAAGACGGCGGACCACCAGGAGGCAGTGAACGCATTCCGCGAGAAGCGCAGCCCGCGCTTCGGCGGAAGCTGACCCCCCGGCCCGCAGAAGGACACGCCATGGACATCCGCCTTCCCGAGCACGTGCGCCAGATCCGCGAGACGGTCGCCCGATTCGTGGACCGGGAAATGCCACGCAGCGCCGCTGCCGACTGGGATGCACGCAACCACTTCCCGCGCGACGTATTCGCCCGGCTGGCGCAGCTGGGCGTGATGGGGCTCACCGTGCCGCAGGAGTACGGCGGGCACGGGCGCGACATCCTGGCCACCATGGTGGTGATCGAAGAGCTGTCGCGGCGCAGTCTGGCGGTGTCGGTGCCCTACATCATGTCGGCCTGCTACGCCGGCATGAACCTGGTCGATTGCGGCAGCGAGGCGCAAAAGCGCGCGCTGCTGCCGCGCGTGGTCGATGGCTCGCTCATCTTCGCCTACGGCTGGACCGAGCCCGACGTCGGCGCCGACCTGGCGAGCGTCAAGACGCGGGCGCGGCGCGACGGCGACTGGATCGAGATCACCGGCGCCAAGCGCTTCTGCTCGGGTGCCGACATCGCCGACTACATCTATGCGCTGGTGCGCACCGGCGACGAGGCCGCGCGCTACAAGAACCTGTCGATCGTGCTGATCCCGCCCGATGCGCCGGGCGTGAGCATCTCGCGCATCGAGAGCCTGGGCATGAAGGGCGCCGCCACCACCGACGTGGTGTTCGAGCAGGTGCGGGTGCCCTTGGAGAACGTGATGGGCGGCGAGGCCGGCTGGGACAACGGCTGGTCCATGATCGTCGGCTCGGGCCTGGACGTCGAGAAGCTGGAGGTCGCCGCCATCGCCACCGGCGTCGCGCGCGCGGCCCTGGAAGACGCCTGGAGCTATGTCCACGAGCGCCGGCAGTTCGGCCGTGCGATCGGCGAATACCAGTCCATCCAGCACAAGCTCGCCAACATGAAAACGCAGCTGCACGCAGCGCGCCTGATGCTCTATCACGCAGCCAACCTGGCCGATGCGCGCGAGAGCGCCGGCGTCGAGACATCGATGGCGAAGCTGTTCGCCACCGAGATGGCCAAGACCGTGGTGCTGGAATGCCAGACCATTTTCGGCGCCTACGGCTACGTCAAATCGCTGGACGTGGAGCGCTATGTGCGCGACGCGCTGCTGCTGCCCATCATCGGCGGGTCGTCCGCCGTGCAGCGCAATAACATCTTCAAGTGGTCCAGCCAGCCAGCCGCGGCACTGTGACCCGACCTGATTTCCATTCTTTCCCGATGCCCCGTTCCAAGTCCCTGGCCCGCTCCGACCAACCCGCTGCCGATCCGAACCCGGCGCCCGCGCTCGAGGCCGTTGCGCCCCCGCGCGAGCGGCCGTCCCGCAAGCGCCTGAGCCGCGCCGAGAAGGCGCCCGATGCGCGCAACAACATCTTCGCCGCCGCGGCGCGCGTGGTCGGGCGCGACGGGTACGCGGACGCCAGCATCAGCAAGATCACCACCGAGGCGAACATCGCGCAGGGCACCTTCTACCTGTACTTCACCTCGCGCCAGGAGCTGTTCGACGAGCTGCTGCCGCATGTGGGAGCGGACATGCTGCGCTTCATCCGCGACCGGGTGCACGGCTCGGCGACGGTGCACGAAATGGAGGAGCGCGGCTTTCGTGCCTTCTTCGAATACCTCAAGGGCAACCCCGGTTTCTTCCGCATCCTCAATGAGGCGGAGGTCGCCGCGCCCAAGGCCTTCCGGCGGCACTTCGACCTCCTGAGCCGGCACTACGTGTCGGCGCTGTCGCGCGGCGTCGATCGCGGCGAGATCCGCCACTACACCAAGGACGAACTGGTTACCGTCGCCTACATGCTCATGGCCGCGCGCAGCTACCTGTACCTGCGCTACGTGAAGAACCGCAGCGGCGCACGCACGCTGCCCGAAAAGGCCGTCCAGACGTACATGCGGATGGTGCGGCGAGGCCTGGACTGAAGACTGCGGCACACGCGGCCTCGAAGGAAACCCCGATGGACGAGAACCCCACCTGGAAGACGCGCCTTGACGCGTCCCTGATCGAGCGCTACGAACGCGAGGGGCTGTGGAGCGGCGTGACGCTGGCCCGGTGCGCCGCGCAGCGGGCCGCCGAAGCGCCCGACCTGGTGGCCGCGGTCGATCGCACCGGCGCGGTCGGATTCGCGACCCTGCATGCGCAGGCGCAGTGGCTCGCCGCGGCGCTCGCCGAGCGCGGACTGCGCCCCGGCGACGTGGTCAGCTTCCAGCTGCCGAACTGGCATGAGGCCATGGTGATCAACCTGGCCGCCTGCCTCGGCGGCTACGTCTGCAACCCCATCATCCCGATCTACCGCGACGCAGAGGTCGGCTACATCCTGCGGCATGCGCACACGCGGGTGTTCTTCATCCCACGCAGCTTCCGCAGCATCGACTACCTGGAGATGGTGCGCCGGCTGCAGCCGGGGCTGCCGGCGCTGCGCGACGTGGTGCTGGTCGGCGACGAGGGGCCGGCGCCGGACGGCTGCCTGCGCTTCCAGGACCTGCTGCGGGCGGTGGAGCCGCGCCCGTTCCCGCCGGTCGATCCGAACGCCGTGAAGCTGCTGCTCTTCACCTCGGGCACGACGGGCGACCCGAAGGGCGTGCTGCACAGCCACAACACGATCCGCGCCGAGATGGAGGCGGTGATGCGTTTCTGGTCGATCCGCCGCAGCGACGTCGTGCTGATGCCGTCGCCCGTGACCCACATCACCGGCTACCTCTACGCACTGGAGCTTGCGTTCGCGGCCGGCGTGAAGGTGGTGCTGATGGAGAAGTGGGATGCGGCGCAGGCGTGGGAGCTGATCGAGCGGCACGGCGCCACCTTCACCATCGCGGCGACGCCGTTCCTCATCGAACTCAGCGCCGAGGTGGAGCGACGTGGCATCGGGCTGCCCTCGATGCGCCTCTTCGGCAGCGGCGGCGCGCCCGTTCCGGAGGCGGTGGTCGCCCGGGCTCGCGCTGCGCTGCCCGCCTGCCAGGTGTTCCGGGTCTACGGCAGCAGCGAGGCACCAACCGTCACCCTGGGCGTGCGCGAGGGCGACCCGCCCTCCCTGGGTGGCACCACCGACGGCGCCATCTGCAACCACGAGGTGCGCATCGTCGATCCCGAGACGGGCCAGCCGGTCGCGACCGGTGCCGAAGGGGAGATCGTCACGCGCGGACCCGAGGTGATGCTGGGCTACACCAAGCCGCAGTACACGCAGGAGGCGTTCGATGCCGAAGGCTTCTTCCACACCGGCGACCTCGGCTTCGTCGATGCGCGCGGCTACATCACCATCAGCGGGCGCAAGAAGGACCTGATCATCCGCGGCGGCGAGAACATCAGCCCCAAGGAGATCGAGGACCTGCTGCACCAGCACGCTGCAGTGCAGGAGGCGGCGGTGGTGGCGATGCCGCATGCCCGCCTGGGCGAGACGCCGTGCGCCTGCGTGGTCCTGCGGCCCGGCGCGCAGCTCGAGTTGGCCGGGCTTGTCGCCTTCCTCGATGCGGCGCGGCTGGCCCGCCAGAAGTTTCCCGAGCGGCTGCTGGTACTCGAAGAGCTGCCGCGCACCGCATCGGGCAAGGTGCTCAAGCACGTGCTGCGCAAGCGGCTCGCCGACGAAGCGGCCGCCGGCGCCGCGGCGGCCTGAGCGGCGCCCGAGCACGAGAAAGACCGGACTGCCGTGACGACGCTGCAAAGCCTCTACCAGACGATGCTGCGCATCCGCGCCGTCGAGCAGGTGCTGGCGCGCATGTTCGCGGACGGCGAGGTGCCCGGCTTCATCCACCTGAGCATCGGGCAGGAGGCCGTCGCCGCGGGCGTATGCGCGGCGCTGCGCCCGCAGGACACGCTGGCGACCACGCACCGGGGCCATGGCCACGTCATCGCGAAAGGGCTGGAGCTGCCCGGCTTCTTCGCGGAAATCCTCGGGCGCGACGCCGGCGTGTGCCGCGGGCGCGGCGGCTCCATGCACGTGTCGGACATGCGCCGCGGCATCATCGGCGCCAACGGCATCGTCGGCGCCGGTATCCCGATCGCACTGGGCACCGCGCTGGCCACGCAGCTGCGCGGTGGCGACGACGTGGCGGTCGCGATCTTCGGCGACGGCGCGATGGCCGAAGGCGTTCTGCACGAAAGCCTCAACTGGGCCGCGCTGCGCCGGCTGCCCATGCTGTTCGTCTGCGAGAACAACGGCTGGTCCGAGTTCTCGCCCACCGAGCGCCAGGTGTCGGCCCGGCTCGCCGACCTGGCTGCGGCCTTCAGGCTGCGCTATGCCGAGGTGGATGGCGACGACGTGCAGGCCGTGTTCGACGCCGCCTGCGCTGGCGTGGCCGCAGCCCGCAGCACGGGCCCGCAGGTGCTGGAGTGCCGCACCCACCGCGGCCGTGGCCACTATGAAGGAGACAACCAGGCCTATCGCCAGGACGCTGCGCTGCCCCCGCAGCACGATCCGATCGCGCGGGCCCGCCAGACGCTGCTGCGCGAAGGCGTCGATCCCGCGCAGCTCGACGCGCTGGGACGCGCGGCGCACGAGGAAATCGAAGCGGCGCTGGCACAGGCCCGCGCCAGCGACCCTGCCGACTTCGATGCCGCGCGGGAGGCCGTCTACACGATGGAGACGGCGCGATGAGCAGCCTGCGCTACGCGCATGCCGTCAACCTGGCGCTTGCCGACGCCATGGCCGCGGACGAGCGCGTGGTGGTGCTCGGCGAGGACGTGGCGCAGGCCGGCGGCTCGTTCAAGGCCACCCGTGGCCTGCTCGAGCGCTTCGGGCCCGAGCGCGTGATCGACACGCCCATCTCCGAGGCGGCGATCACCTCGGCCGCCGTCGGCGCCGCCATGGCCGGACTGCGCCCGGTGCTCGAGATCATGTTCATGGACTTCATCACCCTCGCTATGGACGGGCTGGTCAATCAGGCGGCCAAGGCGCGCTTCATGTTCGGCGGGCGGTGCAGCGTGCCGATGGTGGTGCGCACGCCGCACGGCGGCGGACTGTCCGCCGGGCCGCAGCACTCCCAGTGCCTGGAAGCGTGGCTCGCGCACGTGCCCGGGCTGAAGGTGGTGTGCCCTTCGAATCCGCAGGACGCCTACGGCCTGCTGCGTGCCGCGATCGACGATCCCGATCCGGTGGTGTTCGTGGAGCACAAGGCGCTGTATGGGATGCGCGGCGAGGTCGATGCCGGCCTGCGGGCGCGCATCGGGGAGGCCCGCGTGGCGCGGCCGGGGCGCGATGCGACGCTGGTGTGCTACGGCGCGGCGGTGGGCACCTGCCTTGCGGCAGCCGGGCTGCTGGCCGATCGCGGCGTGGAGGTGGAGGTGATCGATCTGCGTTCGCTCCAGCCCTGGGACTGGGAGACGGTGCGCGCGTCGGTGGCGCGCACCCACCGTGCCTTGGTCGTGCACGAGGCGGTGCAGGCCTATGGCGTGGGCGCAGAGATCGCTGCGTGCATCGGTGAGCACGCGTTCGACGAACTCGACGCGCCCGTCATGCGCCTGGGAGCGCCGTTCATGCCGGTGCCTTTCTCCGCCACGCTGGAGGCGCGCTACGCGGTGGACGAGACCAAGGTGCTCGCGGCGCTCGAACGGCTCATGGCGTGAGGGAACGGGCATGAAACAGCCGCTGCGCCTGCCGAAGCTCGGCCTGACCATGGAAGAGGGCAGCATCGTCGAGTGGCTGGTGCGCCCGGGTGACGCCTTCCGCCGCGGCCAGGTGCTGTTCGTGCTGGAAACGGACAAGGCGGCCAACGAGATCGAAGCGCAAGCCGACGGCGTGCTGCTGGAGATTCGCCACGATGCGGGCGGGACCGTGCCGGTCGGCGAGGTGATCGCGTGGATAGAGGGTGCGGAGGCGGACGCATTGCGGCAGGAGATGGAGGAGACCGGCGGGGCGGAGGGGGAGGGCATGGTGGATGCGGGCGCCGGCTTGCTCGCCGTGGGCGCTTCGGGTACGTCAGGTGTCTCAGGCGTCTCTCGTGCGTCGGATTCGCCCGATGTTGCTCGTGTCGCTGATGTGGCCGAGAGTTCTGATGCCGCTGCCACCTCCGATGCGCAGCCGCAGCGCGGTCCGCAGGCGCACTCGCTTTCGTCGGCTTCGCCGGCCGCGCGCGTCATCGCAACTCCGTACGCGCGACGCCTCGCCCGGGAGGCCGGCATCTCGCTGGACCACATCGCCGGCTCCGGCCCCGAAGGGCGCATACGGGCCGCCGATCTTCCGAGCACGGCGACGGCTTCGAAGCCATCGGCCGATCGGGATGCAGGCGGTTTCTCAGAGGATGCGGGCACCACGGTTGAACCGAGTCCCACCCAACGCGCCGCGGCTCGCCGGCTCGCGCAGGTCAAGCACGGGGTGCCGCACTTCTATGCGGCCGCGGAGATCGACGCGCAGCCGCTGCTGGAGCTGCACGCCCGTCTGCGCAAGGGGGCAGCGACGCGGATCACGCTCAACGACATCCTGGTGGCGGCGGTGGGGCGTGCCTTGCGGCGCATGCCCGAGATGGACCGGCTCTGGCGCGACGAGCGCATCGTGGCGCTTGGCGGGGCCGACGTCGGCATCGCGGTGCACACCGAGCGCGGCATCTTCGTGCCGGTGCTGCCCGGCGCGGGCGGACTGCCGCTGGCCGAGGTGGCGACACGCGCGCGCGCCCTCGTGCACCGCGCCCGCGAAGGGCGGCTGGCAGCGGCCGACATGGCCGGCGGCGCCATCACCGTCTCCAACGCCGGCATGCACGAGCTGACCTGGCTCACGCCCATCATCAATCCCGGCCAGTCCGCCATCCTGGGCGTGGGCTCGGTGCGCGAGACCTTTCGGCCGCGCGACGGACAGCCCGTCCTGTGCCGGGAGATCGGTCTCGTCCTCGCGTGTGACCACCGCCTGCACGACGGCGTCACCGCCGCGCGCTTCCTGGCTGCGCTGCGTGCCGTGCTCGCGGCGCCCGAGCAGCTGGAGCGTGCGCCCTAGCGCGGCGCAGGCGCGGCGCACAATCGCCGCATGATCGAGCTTCCCAAAGACGCCCGCCAGCAGGCCGTCGCCTCCATCGAACGCTATTTCCGCGAGCACATGGACGAGCCCATCGGAAACATTGCGGCCGCGGGTTTGCTCAATTTCTTCCTTGAAGAAATCGGCCCGTCTGTCTACAACCGGGCCGTCAGTGACGTGCAGGAGCGCCTGCATGCGCGCCTCGATGAACTGGACATCGAGGTGCACGAGGAAGAGTTCGACTACTGGCGCAAGTTCGACAAGGCCAAGCGGCGATGAGATCGAACCGGCCGGTGCGCCAGTGCGCTTGCCGTTCTCGGCGTCGTTGCCGGCCTCGGGCTCTGCTCTATCGAGCCGGCCAAGGCTGTTTGATGAACCGGGCAGCCCGGGCATGCTGCGCGGACGAGGCATTGCTGATGCGCACGAGCCGTCCGTCCGCGCCCACGGTGGCGAAGAGGAATCCGCTCGGCGGGCCGCCGGGACGGCCGGTGCCGTTCGTGGCGGTGTAGTAGCTGGCCACGGCAAGGTCGCCGCCGGCGTTCAGGTGAGCCGACCGGTAGATCGTCTCCTCGCCGCCGAGGGTGGACGACCCGTCGTATTGCAGCTCCCCGGACCCGATCGAGGGTATTGCTGCGGCCAAGGTGGCGCCGTCGAAGCGGTAGGTCTTGATGCCGCCGGAGCCCGACGTCACCAGCACCCTGCCGTCGCGCGTGCTCACGCCCCGGCGTCCGGGCCGTGTCCGATTCGACGCCAGCGTTGCGGGCATGCCGGACGGCGTCGCGATCGAAACGGCATGGATCGCATCGGTGCTGTCGGTGAAGAACAGCACGTTGCCCACGATGTCGGCGCCTCCGACGGCCCCTTCAAAGGGACTTCGCGGATCGCCAAGGGACTTCACGTCCAGCACGTCGATGCCGTGGTGCAGGGTTCGGCCGTCGGGTGAGAACACCAGGCTGTTCCCGTAGGCTCGGTACGGCTGGGAATTCGCCACCCGGCTCAAGGTGCCCGTCGCGGGATCGACGTTCCACAGCACCACGTAGCCGATCGCGTGGTCAAGGTGGGCGAGCTGCGTGCCCGCCGCGTTGACCGCCATCCTGGTGGGAGCGGCAGGCGCAAGAACCTCACCCGTTCGGATCACGTTCAGAAGCGTGAGCTTGCCGCGGTGCCAGTCGATGCGATAGGTGGCGATGGTTTCCCCACCCCAGCAGAACGGAGGACCGTTCCAGCACTCGTATCCAGAGCTCACGTACAGCCACTTGCCCGAGGGGTGCATCACCGCGTCGTAGGCCATATGGTTGCTGCCGATACCCAGCTGCGCGTCGCCCGCAGCGTCGGCGGTGGCCGTCGTGTTCCGCTCCAGGGTGAAGGTATCGGCATCGAGCACTGCGGCAACCAGCGTTCCCACATCGGCAGCGCCGCCGGTGGTGGCCTTCAGTTCCACCGAGTCGCCACGCCGCAGGCCGTGCTGCGCAGCGGTGACGGTGATGAAGTCGTTGCCGCTGTGCTGAACGTAGGTGGCGAGCAGCCTGGTCGCAGGATCTCGAAGGAGCCTGCCGCCCGTGATGGTGCCGGAAGCCGTGTCGGCGACGGTGAAGGTGTCCGCATCTACTTCGGTCACCTTGTAGGTTCCGCTGGTGGCGCTGCCGCCCGTGCCGGCAGCGAACCGCAGCGAAATCCACAGGCCATTGCGGATGCCGTGCCTTGGCATCTTCACGGTGATGGTCGATCCGGAGCGCGAATAGCTGCCGGGTATCCCCGGCAATGTCGCGGTGCTCACCTGGACCACCTCTTGCCTTGTTGCCTTGAAGAGGTGCAGCAGACCGCCGTCCGTGCCGACCGCCAGTTCGACGCCCGGCGCAAAGGTGGTGTTCTTCGCGATGAGCGTGCCGGCGGCGATGTCGCTCACGATGTCGGCAAGGTCCGTCGTGTCCGTGCCGACGTAGACCGCGAGGTTCCCGAGCACCGTGGCAAGCGGTCCCGCGCCGGGTGAAGTCGCCGGGTCGGACGGTGCGGCGAAGTTGGCGGCGATGGGGGCGTACGACGCCGCGAAGGCGGTGGCAGAGAGCGCCCCGGACGATTGCACGGCTGCGGTCGTCAGCAGCGTCAGGTGCGCCTGCACGGTGCCCTCGGGCTGTGCCGTGACCACCGTGCGCAGCGCATTCGTCCCCATGGAGATCGGCGTTCCGCCGCCGGTGCAGCGGGTGCCGTCATAGCGCGTCTCGTCGCTGCAGTACGTGCCGCCGGTGGCTTCGACCAGCAGGTCCCCCTGGGTGCCGGCCGGCAGAACGAAGGAGTAGGTGCCGTCCGCCGCGGTGACGACGCAGCCGTCGGAGGGCGTGGGAGCGGAGTCCGGCTGGGCGGCCATCCTGGCGCCCCTCGCGCCGGCGTCGATGGCAAAGACGCACACCGACGCGCCGTAGGTCAGACCCTTGTAGACCTGGCCGCTGATCTTGGCAGTGGATGCGGGCGCGACAGGAGGGGTGGCGACGGGGGAGGTGGCGGAGGGGGATGTGTCGGTGGCTGGGGTTCCGGGTGCGGAGGTGCCGGGTGCGGAGTCGCCGGGTGCGGAGTCGCCGGTGGCAGAGGTGGCGCGGCCGGGTGTGTCATTCGCGGATGTGCCGGTGGTGGAGGTGTCGATGCTGGAGGCGGCAGAGGTGTCGGTGGACGGGGGGTCTGGTGGTGGTTCTGCGCCACCGCCACCGCAGGCGACGAGGGCAAAGCAACACGCGAGTACGCTGACTCGCCCCATCAGGCGCATGTTCATAAAGTTCTAGCCTCCCCGTGAAGGAGCGAACTCTAAGGTTCGTGGTGGGTGCCGTCAATCCGAGGTGGCGGGGCGCCTTCCTGTGCGGTGTTTGCATGGATGGGCGGGGCCCGAGCGTGCCGGCAGCCAGTGCTGGCGGACGAGGTCGCGCCGTGGAGAGCCAGCGCGATGGCGACGCGGTGTTCGCGCTCTGGGGCGGCGCGGCCGCGCGCCCGACTCCGCCGCCCTCAGTGCACCCGCCCCTGCACCTCGCGTGACAGCCGCCCGAAGCGCTGGCGGTATTGCGCCGGCGTGAGGCCGACCTTGCGGCGGAACAGGCGGCTGAAAAAGCTGGTGTCGCTGTAGCCCACGTCGAACGCGACGGATTCCACCGCCACCTCGCCGCATTCGAGCATCTGCTTGGCCTCTTCCAGGCGCACGTGGTGGATGTACTCCAGCGGCGCCATGCCGGTGGCGGCGCTGAAGCGGCGCTTGAAGGTGCGCTCGGCCATCTGCGACAGCGCCACCATCTGCGCGACCGGCGATGGGTGGGCGTAGTGCATCGCCACCCACTGCTGGCAGCTGGCGATGACCGGATCGGCCGCGCGGCTGCCGTGCGTGAGCGACGCGTAGGCCTGCGGCGTGGCGTCGTTCAGGTCCATGAGGTTGATGCGGGCCACCCGCATGGCTTCTTCGGCGCCGGCGAAGCGGGCGATCAGCGCCAGCACCAGCAGGTGCCACGAGACGCCGCTGCCGGCCATCAGGATGCGCTGTCCCTCACCGGCCACCACCAGGCCGCGGTCCGCCTGCCAGCCGATGCGCGGATAGGCACGCCGCAGGTGTTCGCAGTAGGCCCAGTGCGTCGTCGCCTGCAGTCCGTCGAGCAGGCCGGTGCGCGCCAGCAGGAGGGCGCCCGAACAGGCCGAGGCCAGCATGCCGCCGGCCGCGTGGCAGCCGCACAGCCAGCGCACCGCGGCGTCGAAGCGCGGGCCCGGATCGGCGCCGGGCGGGATGCCGAGGTCGGCGACGACGGCCACCTGCGGGGCGGGTACCTCGGCAAAGCACGCGTCGGGCGTGATGCGCACGCCGTTGCCCGTGGTCAGCGGCTGGCCGTCCTCACTGACCACCACGGGACGGAAGGGCGAGTCCTGCGCCGCGCCGCCGTGCAGCATGGCCCAGTCGCGCCGCGCGCTCATCAGCGCATCGTAGAAGCCGAAGATCGTCGCCGCCGACGACTCTTCAGCGGCGAGCAATGCCACCGTGACCGGAACGCTGGGATCTGCCATGGCAGGGCTGGCCGGAATGGCCGGTTTGTTGCACGAACGACCTTAGTGCAAGTGCCGCGGGAAATCCACACTTGCCGCCTCGCTGTCCCGAACACCCCGAAGGAAACACCATGCACGACGCACTCGGTCTCCCCGTCTCCGGCGCCAATGCGGCCGGACTGTCCGCCCTGCAGGCGGGACTCGACGATTTCCGCCGCTACATCGGCGATCCGGCGGCGAACGCCGCTGAGGCTGCGCAGGCCGCCCCCGGGATGCCGATGGCCCACCTGCTCACGGCCTGGCTGCACCTGCTGGGCACGGAGCCCACCGCACTGCCGGCGGCGCGGGCCAGCTGCGCCGCCGCCGCGCTGCTGCCCCTGAACGATCGCGAGCGCATGCACCTGCAAGCGGCAGAGGCGCTGACGCGCGGTCAGTGGCGGCAGGCCGGGCGGGTGCTCGAAGACCTCGGCATCGCCTATCCGCGCGACCTGCTGGCGCTGCAGGCCGGACATCAGATCGACTTCTTCACCGGAGATGCGCGCATGCTGCGCGACCGCATCGCGCGCGCTCTGCCGCACTGGCAACCCGGCATGCCCGGCTTCCATGCCATGCTGAGCATGCACGCCTTCGGCCTGGAAGAGACCGGCGACTACGCCCGCGCCGAGCGCTGCGGCCGACAGGCGGTGGAGCTGGAGCCGCGCGACGGCTGGGGCTGGCACGCGGTGGCGCACGTGCACGAGATGCGCAACGACCCGGCGGCGGGCGTCGAGTGGCTGGGCGCCCACAGCGCCACCTGGAGCGACGGCAGCTTCTTCGCCGTGCACAACTGGTGGCACCTCGCGCTGTTCAACCTGGAGCTCGGGAACGAGGCCGAGGTACTGCGCCTGTACGACGAGGCGATCGGCACCGGATCCAGCGTGCTGCTGGATCTGGTCGATGCGAGCGCCATGCTCTGGCGGCTGCAACTGCGCGGCGTGCCGCTGGGCGATCGCTGGTCGGATGTGGCCGACCGCTGGCTGGCGTCCGGTGCCCCGGGGCACTACGCGTTCAACGACCTGCACATGATGATGGCCTTCGTCGGCGCCGGCCGCGAGGACGCGCAGGCTCAGGTGCTCGCGGCGCAGCAGGAGGCACTGCACGCAGCGGACGACAACGCGCGGTTCACCGCCGAAGTGGGGCATCCCGCCGCCGCGGCCTTGCACGCGTGGGGCCGCGGCGACTACGCACGTTGCGTGGCGCTGCTGCGCGGCATCCGCAGCGGCGCGCATCGCTTCGGCGGCAGCCACGCGCAACGCGACGTGATCGATCTCACGCTGCTGGATGCCGCCGAGCGCGCGGGACAGCGCGAGCTGGCCCAGGCGCTGCGCTGCGAACGCGGCGAGCTGCGGCCCCGCACCGCCTCGGCCCCGCACCTGGCACTGGCTGCGTAAGGCCGCCCGGACCGCGCACCGGTGCCGAAGCGCCGTGCGAATGAGGTGCGATGGCGTGCTCGGGCGGTTCGGGCCGTAGGTGCGCGCGTACCGCGCGTGCGGCGCTTGAGGCGCGTGCGGCGTGTACAGCGTCGTGCCGCCGGTGCCGCGTGGTGCGCTCGGTGCGCGATGGCAGGTGCCGACTGCGCAACGCACCCGGCTGCAGCGCCTGCGCGCGCTCAACTCACCCGCAGCAACAGGCCATGGTCGTACGGCAGCGCCGGGTGCTCGAAGAACGTGCCGGCGTTCACGTAGTGCAGGGCGCAGGCGCGCCGCCAGCGGCTGGAGTGGTTCGGGCCCGACTGGTGGAAGGTGTTGCCGTGGTGGAAGGAGACGCCTCCGCGCATCACCGGAGCCGGGGACATGGGCTGCAGCGCGAGGATGGCGGCAGGCAGCTGCAGGTTGAAGGGCTCGTCGGGCGGGGCCTCGTGGGCATAGACCGGCCCGCGGTTGGTGCCGTCGCCGAAATAGAGGCAGCCGTTCTCGAGCGTCGCGTCGTCCAGGGCGATCCAGGCCGTGACGACCCCTTCGATGTCGTTGGGTCCGAAGTAGAAGTTGTCCTGGTGGGCCGGCTTGGGACCGCCACCCTCGGGGGGCTTGAAGAAAATCTGGCTGAAGGACACCGATACGCCCGGCCCGATCAGCGATTCGACCAGCGCCACCAGCGGCGGATGCGCGGCCAGCCGGCGGAAGGCCTCGCGGTGGTGGTGCGGGTTGTCCAGCTTGCGCAGCACGGTGCGGGCGGTGACGCCACCGTCGAGGTACCAGGCGCGCTGCTGTGGGGGCAGCTCGCGCAGGAACTCCTCGCCCCAGGCTTCGATGTCGTGCACCAGCGCCTGCGTGTGCGCGGCGTCGAGCACGCCGGGTACGGTCACATGGCCGGTGTGGCGGTAGATCGACCGGTCGAAATCGGAGAGTGTCATCGTGCGTCTTGCGCCGCGGGCACGAGGCGTGCCGCACGGCCGGTGCTGCTGTCGGATCGGCCCACTGTAGGGGGCGTGCCGCGCGCCGGTCAAGGCAGCGGCGGGCGGGGCGCCTGCGGGTCTTCCGCGGCTTGACGCGCTCGCAGGCGAACTCCTAGCATGCGCCTCCCATCACCTCATCGAAAGACGGAGTTCTGCCCATGCCCCGCATCCGGACCACGGTCGTCGGCTCGTATCCCATCCCCGACTGGCTTGTCACCAACCCGTCCGAGCAGGCACTGATGGACGCCACGCGCGTGGTGATCGCCACCCAGGAGCAGGCCGGGGTCGATGTGGTGTGCGACGGTGAGCTGTACCGCTTCGACATCAACCATCCCGAGACCAACGGGATGATCGAATACTTCGTGCGTCCGATGGACGGCATCACGCAGCGCTTCTCGTTCGACGACCTGATCGCCTACCGCTCCAAGAGCGGCATGAAGTTCCGCACCCGTCCGCCCGGCACCGTGGTGGGCCCCATCGGCCACGGCAGCCTCGATCTGCCGCTGGCCTGCGCGCGCGCCAAGGCGCTGGCAAGCCGCACCTTCAAGTTCACCGTCACGGGGCCGCACATGCTGGCCAAGACGCTGATCAACAAGCATTACGCCGATACTGCCGAGCTGGCCCACGCCATCGCCGACGCGCTCGCCGCGCAGGTACGCCACCTCGACGCCGACGTGGTGCAGATCGACGAGGCGAACCTGCCCGGCCACCCCGAGGAATGGGAGTGGGCCGCGTCCGCCATGAACCGCGTGCTCGACGCCGTGCCCGGCACGCCTGCGGTTCACCTGTGCTTCGGCAACTACGGCGGCCAGACCGTGCAGAAGGGCACCTGGGACCGGCTCATGAACTACCTCAACGCGCTGCACGCCGACCACGTGGTGCTGGAGTGCGCCCACCGTCCGCCCGAGGAACTGCTCGCCTTCCGCGACCTCAAGCCCGAGATCGGCTTCGGGCTGGGCGTGGTGGATATCAAGGCGACCGACGTGGAGAGCGCCGACCAGGTCGCGCGCGCGATCGAGCGCGCCGAGAAGGTGCTCGGGGCCGGGCGGGTGCGTTACATCCACCCCGACTGCGGCTTCTGGATGCTCAAGCGGCCCATCGCCGACGCGAAGATGCGCGCGCTGAGCCTGGGGCGCGATCGCTTCGAGGGCATCGCGACGCATTGATCGCCAAGCACGGAGCAGCAGTCACTCTGCTCAACAGCACCCGAGCAGCCGCTGGGCATCAAGCAATGCACGCTGCGACGCGCAGCGTCGGCCGGCTCCCAACGACGACGCGCCCCGGTCCGCCATGCGGCCCCGGGGCGCATCGTCATGGCAGACACATCCCGCGCAGGCGGGCGTGGGCCATCCGAACTTACTTGCTCATCTTGACCGAACGGTCCAGGAACTCGTTCGTGTAGGTGGACTTCACGTCGAAGGGCTTGTCGATCCCGACGTATTCCTTGACCAGCGCGTAGTCGTCCGCCATGCGCTTGTCGTCGTGGATGCCCAGCGCCACTTCACGCGAATGCTTGTCGCTCATGAGCTTCTCGACCAATTGCCAGTTGACCAGCTCGTTGTCGAACTTGAGCGCGCCGTTGGCATCGACCAGCGCCTGCACGCAGGGTTTGGCGTCCTTCACGCAGGCGGCGAACGCGCGCTGCGTCACCTTCACGAACTTGTCCACCAGCGGCCGGTTGGCTTCGAGGAACTTCGGGTTGACGATGACCGAATTGCCGTACGGGTTGAGGCCCGCGTCGCGCCAGGCCAGAAAGCCCATGTCGTCACCGAGCTCGCGCTCGAACACGTGGTGCAGGTTGTAGAACGACGTCGTCACATCGATCGACTTGGCCTTGAGCGCCGCGAGCTTGGCGTTGGCGTCGATGTTGACCCAGGTCACCGATTTCGGGTCGAGCTTGTTGGCCTTGGCCAGCGCCGGCCACATCACGCGCGCGCCGTCGGCCGCCGGGTTGCCGATCTTCTTGCCGGCAAAGTCCTTGACGCCGTTGATGCCCGAGCTCTTGAGCCAGTACATGCCCTGCGGCGAGTTGGCGTACACGTTGAACACGGCCACCGTGTCCGCACCCTTGCCCTTGGCCACCAGCACGCCGCCCATGTCGGCCAGGCCGATGGGCGTGGCGCCCGCCGCCACGCGCTGCGTGGACAGGGCCGATCCCTTGCCGGGCTCGAGGTTCAGGTCGATCCCTTCCTTGGCATACCAGCCCATCTTCTTGGCGTAGTAGTAGGGTGCGTGGTCGCCGCCGGGCACCCAGTTCAGGACGAAATCGACCTTCTGCGGGGATTGCGCCTGTACCGGCGCAGACACGACGGCGGCCGCCGCCGCGATGGCGGCAAGCAGGGTGGAAGCACGCTGAATCTTCATGTTGTCTCCTGGAGTAACGGGTGTGCGGCATGGCCGTGGGAGCACCGCGAATGCGGGCCGTTCACGTTGACGCACCATGACCGTTGGGCTAGAGTCAATTCACCAATTGGTTAGTCACCGGGTCAGTATTCACGTGCTGTCCGCGAGCGCGTATCCCGAGTTTTCCCTAGCCCTTCCCATGCACCACCGGTACGACGCGACGCCCGCGGCCCCGCAACCCTTTCGAGCACGATGGTGAGCCCCACCCGACCCATGCCCACCGCGCCGCGGGCGGCCGACAAGATCGAAGCCGCTGCGCCAGGCCAGGCGCTTCGAGAATCCGCCCCCATGGCACCCACCCAATCCAAGCTCGGCTCCTATGCCCTGGGCGTGCTGGCCCACTTGCTGCTGCTGCTCGCGTGGTACCTGTTCGTGCGGCTGGGTGACGTTCCGACCTACGTCATGCCCTCGCCGGCGGACACCTTCGCCGCCCTCATGGTGCAGGACTACGGCTGGTGGTCCAACACGCTGGTGACCGCCACCGAGATCTTCGGCGGCTATGCGCTGGCGCTGGTGGTCGGCGTGCTGCTCGCGCTGCTGTTCACCTGGTCGCGCCCGCTCGAGGCGCTGATGCTGCCCTTGCTGGTGACCCTCAACATGATCCCCAAGGTGGCCCTGGGGCCGCTGATCATCGTGTGGTTCAAGTACGGCGTGCTTCCCAATTCCATGATGGCGTTCGCCATCGCGGTGTTCCCCATCCTGCTGACCACGGCGCGTGGGCTGCGGGCGGTCGAGCCCGAGCTGCTGGACCTGGTGCGCTCGCTGCGCGGATCGCGCTGGCAGCTGTTCACCAAGATCCAGCTGCCCGGCGCGCTGCCCTATGTGTTCGCGGGCATGAAGGTCGGTGCCATCCTGGCCGTGGCCGGCGCCATCGTGGGCGAGTTCCTCGGCTCCGATCGCGGCCTGGGCTATCTGATGCTGCAGGTGCAGGTCACGCTGGACACGCCGGCCATGTTCATGGCCGTGATCCTCATCACGCTGCTCGGCATGCTGCTGTACGGGCTGGTCATCCTGCTCGAGCACCTTTTCATCCCCAAGGACGCGCGCGTCTCATGAACGGCTCCACCCTCGACGCCCCGCCCGACGCCGCCTACGCAGGCGACTCTGCCGGCGAGCCCTTCATCCAGCTGTCCGGCGTGCGCAAGGTCTACCGCACCGGCCGCACCGAGCACCTGGCCATCTCCGACGCGAGCTTCGACGTGATGCCCGGCGAGCTGGTGGCGCTGGTGGGGCCGTCGGGCTGCGGGAAATCCACCCTGCTGAAGATACTGGCCGGCCTGCACGGACACGACGGCGGCACGGTGCGCATCGGCTCGACCACCCATCCCTTCGATCCGGCTCGCGACATCGGCATGGTGTTCCAGGCGCCGCTGCTGCTCAAGTGGCGGCGCATCCTCGAGAACGTGCTGCTGCCGGCCGAGCTGCTGGGCCTGCCGATGGCCGCCGCCAAGGAGCGCGCGCGCGACCTGCTCGCGCTGGTCGGCCTGGCCGGCTACGAAGACAAGTACCCCTACGAACTCTCGGGCGGCATGCAGCAGCGTGCCGCCATCGCGCGCTCGCTGGTGCACGACCCCAAGCTCGTGCTGATGGACGAGCCCTTCGGCGCGCTCGATGCGCTCACGCGCGAGAAGATGAACCTCGAGCTGCTGCGCATCTGGAAAGAGGCCGGAAAGACCATCCTCTTCGTCACGCACGGCATCTCCGAGGCCGTCTTCCTGGGCTCGCGCGTGGTGGTCTTCACCGCCGGGCCGGCGCGCATGGCCGACAACTTCCGCATCGAGCTGCCGCACCCCCGCACGCTCGACATCAAGACGCACGAAGTCTTCGGCGCCTACACGCGGCGCGTCTACCGGCTCCTGGGCATGGAGTAGGGCGCAAAGCGCGCTCAGGGCTCCGCTTGCCCCATACCCGCGCCTCAGCTGCGCGTCGCGCGGGGCCGACGCACGGCGCGGACCTTGCCGCTCGGGCCGCCGCCGCAGTAGAACAGGTCGGCCCCGTCCGATTCGAGCCCGCTCACGCCGGTGCCCTGCGGCATCGCGAGCCGCGCGAGCACCGCGCCGCTGTGCGGGTCGATACGGCGGATCTCGCTGGCGTCGCTCTCCCAGGTCCCGTGCCACAACTCCCCCTCGACCCAGGTGACGCCGGTGACGAAGCGGTCCGACTCGATGGTGCGTTGCACGGCCCCCGTCGCCGGGTCGATCCGGTGGATCTTGCGCTGCTGGTATTGGCCGACCCACAGGCTTCCCTCGGCCCAGGCCAGGCCCGAGTCGCAGCCGCCGCCGGGCGCCGGGATCGAGGCCAGCACAGCGCCCGTAGCGGGATCGATCTTGTCGATCCGCGTTTCGGCGATCTGCCAGAGGTGGGTGCCGTCGAATGCGGTGCCGGCGTCGCAGGGGCGATCGAGCGTGCGTGTCACCGCGCCGCTCGCGGGGTCGAACGCGACCAGCTGCGCGCCGGTGGCGGCCCAGACCCGGCGACCGTCGTGGGTCACGCCGTGCACGCGCTCGGCGTCGCCGAAGGGGCCGTACTCGCGCACGATGCGCGCCGGCTGGGGCTCGTCGCCCAGATCGGAGCTGGTGTCGCTACGTGCGTCTGCAATCGTCGTGTCCATGGTGGTGTCCTCGTGGTGGGCTGTGGTGCGCATCGGATCGACGCGTCGGAGCCACTCTACGCAAGCGCCCGTGCGTGGGGGAGTAACAAGATTGGCGCGATTTCCAGCAGCGGGCTGGCCAGCCAGCGGCGCGCCCGTGCCTGGCCGACCGCCCGGACCTGCCCGGCTGCGGCCAGCTCCGCCAGCGCCCGCTGCACCGTGCGCTGGCTCGTGCCCAGCGCCAGGGCGAGCGCCGAGGTGGACCAGGGGGCGCCGTCGGACAGCAGCGCCGAGAGCGCCGCCTGCTCGCCCTCGATGGGCGGCACCAGCAGGGCAAGCTCCCGCGCTTGCACCGGTGTCAGCGCGAAGCCGCTTCCGGTCGCCTCGACGCGGGCCAGGCCGCGCAAGGCACTGCGAAGCCGCCCGATTTCGACGCGCAGGCGGGCGCGGTGCGTTGCGTCGGGCTCGCGCATGCGGAAGGTCTGCACGATCAGCGCGTCGCGATGCACCTCCCCCGGCCAGGCTGCGGCCAAGGCCCGCGCCAGCGCGAACAGCACCGGCTGCCGTGCAAGCGAGCGCATGGTGTCGCCGCTGCTCACGCGCCTGCGGCAGGCGTCCACTACGAGTACGTCGCACGAGAGCAGGGCCTCCACCTGCGACAGGGTCAGGGACTGCTCGCCGCCCGCAACGATGCGGCGCGCCGCCGGTTGGCCAAGCAGTGCCCGCGCCCGCGCAAGCTCCTGCAGCAGTCCGGGCACGCGCGACTGAACCGCCGCGAGCTGCGCGCGCTCCAGCGCCGCGCTGGCGGGGCCGGTGCGCAGGCGACGCAGGGAGAGCTCGGCCGTAACCAGCGCCGCGCGTGCGGCCAGCGCCGGCGGCAGGGCCAGCGTATCGAGCCCCTCCAGCACAGCAGCCGCCGCGTCGAGCCGTCCGAGCAGCAGGTCGCGGCGCGCGGTCAGCACGCGCGCATGCAGCGCGTTCGCGTGGTCGCCCCGCGCATGCAGCGTGCGCTGCGCCGCCGCCAGCGTGCGCGGCGCAAGGCCGGCAAATTCGCGCAGCGCCAGCTCGACCTCGGCCAGTGCCACCACGCAGCGCGCCCGCGCCAGCGGCTCGCGGCCTGCGAAGGCGCGCGCCGCGCGCTGCAGCAGCTCGCGCGCGCGGGCGAGTTCTCCGAGCTGGGCCATGGCAATGCCGCGCAGCGCGAGCGCCGGCGGATCCTCGCGCAGGGCGACGCGCTGCAGCGCACCGAGGGCGTCGCCCACGGCCAGCGCGCGGGCGGCCGCGGCTAAGAGCGATTCCATGGACCGCGGCCGAGGTCGGGCGCGACCGCCGGCCGATGGAAGGCAGCGGCCATCTGGTGGGCGCCCCGGCTGCCGCCGCAAGGCCGGACATGCTGGCGCTGGTCGGCGACGCATCGGCGAGGAGCCGCCCCCGCCGTGCATGGCGGGCCGGCACGCGCGCAGCCCGCGGCGCGGCACCGGCGCCGTGCTGCGCCGACCCGGTCGGTGCCCCGGCCGCGCATCAGCCGGACACGCTGCGCAGATGCCACGCCTTGGGACGCGTGAACGCCTGGATGCCGTAGGTCGAGAGCGTCAGGCCCAGGCCCGAATCTCCCACGCCGCTCCAGGGCAGGCGCGGGCTGACGCGGTCACAGCAGTTCCAGTAGACGCTGCCCGCCCGCACCCCGGACAGCAGGCGCCGTGCGCGGCCCTCGTCGGGCGTGTAGACGCCTGCCGTAAGGCCATAGCGGGTGTCGTTCATGAGTGCGAGCGCCTCGTCGTCGCCGCGCACCCGCTGGATGCCGATCACCGGCCCGAAGCTTTCCTCGCGCATCAGCGCCATGCCGTGGTGCACCTCGGTGAACACGGTGGCGTCGAACCAGTTGCCCGGGCCGGGCAGCGCCCCGCCGCCCAGTTGCAACTGCGCGCCCTGGGCGAGGGCATCGTCGACCTGCGCCTGCAGCACCCCGATCTGACCAGCGCGGGTGAGGGGCCCGAGATAGGTCGCCTCGTCGAGCGGGTCGCCGCGGCGCATGCCGCGCACCGCCTCGACGAAATGCCGCACGAAAGCATCGTGGATCGCCTCGTGCACGTAGATGCGCTCGACCGCGCAGCAGCTCTGGCCGGCGTTGTACATGGCGCCGTCGGCCAGGGACTCGGCCGCGGTCCGCGGGTCGGCGTCCTCGCAGACGTAGCCCGGGTCCTTCCCTCCGAGCTCCAGCTGCAGGTGCACCAGCCGCCCGGCCAGGGACTGCGCGACGCGCTGCCCCGTGGCGTGCGATCCGGTGAAGAAGACCCCATGGACGGGCTGCGCGAGCAGCGCGGCGCCGGTCTCGCCGCCGCCCACCACCGGCTGCAGCACGTCGTGCGGCACGCCCGCCGCGTGCAGCAGGCGGACGATCTCGCGCCCGGTGAGGCTGGCGAACTCGGAAGGTTTGTAGAGCACCGCGTTGCCCGTGAGCAGCGCCGGCAGCAGCACGTTGCAGCCGACGAACCAGGGGTAGTTCCAGGCCGAGATGTTGGCCACCACCCCGAGCGGCAGGTGCTGGATGCGCTCGCGCAGCCCCTCCTGCGCCAGGACGGTTTCGTCGGCCGTCACGCGTTCGACCTGCTCCAGGAAGAAGTCGATGCGCGGCAGCAGCCCGTCGAGCTCGTTGCGCGCCATGCGGATCGGCTTGCCGGTCTCCGTCGTGAGCAGGTGCGCGAGCGCCTCCCGCTCGGCGACAACCCCGGCACGGAAGCGCTCGATGCAGGCCCGGCGGTCGGCCAGCGAGCGCGCAGCCCACGCGGGTTGCGCGTCCCGCGCGGTGCGGGCCTTGGCGGCCACGGCGGGCGCATCGTCGGCTTCGAGCGTGGCCAGCACGTCGCCGGTGGCGGGGTTGTGGACCGTGAGGGCGTTCATCGGTTTCGGGCCGCGTCGGCGGCGCGCAGGAAATCGAGCAGCAGCGGCCGGTCGTCCAGCACGCCGAGCTCGGGAAAATGGAACTCCGGGTGCCACTGCACCGCGTGGATCCAGGCCGGGCCGCGATGGCGGATGGCTTCGATCAGGCCGTCGTCGAACGAGAACGCTTCGACCTCGAACTCGGGCGCGAGCTGCTTGATGGCCTGGTGGTGCACGCTGTTGACGCGGTGCCGCCGCGTGCCCAGCAGCTGCTCGAGCCGCGTGCCGGGCAGCACGTCGAGCGTGTGGAAGTTGCGGTCGTAGGCCTCGGCGTCGCGGTGGCGCTGTGCGCCCGGCTTCTGGGTGGCGATGTCCTGCCAGAGGGAGCCGCCGTGCGCCACGTTGATCAGCTGCAGGCCGCGGCAGATGCCGAACACCGGCCGGCCCGCGGCCACGAAGGCGCGTACCAGCGCCATCTCGTAGGCGTCGCGTTCCCGGTCGCCGACCCACTCGGGGCGCAGCGGCTCCTCGCCGTAGTGGCCGGGCCAGACGTCCGCGCCGCCGTGCAGCACCAGCCCGTCGAGCCATTGCGCGTAGTCGTCCACGCCGACCGATCCGCGCGCAGTCGCGCCGAAGGGCGAGGGAATCATCACCGGCACGGCGCCGCCCGCCATCACCCAATGTGCGGTGGACTGCTCGATCCACTGCAGCGTCTTCGACGGTGCGGCCTTGCGGGTCGGGTCGGGGTGGAACAGGCAGGCGCTGATCCCGACCTTCAGAGTGGGCGAGCTCACAGCGCAGCCTCGAAGAAGCGCTGGAAGTCGGCCGGCGTGCAGGGCCGCGGATTGGTCTTGTGGCAGATGTCGCGCGCGGCGACGTCCACCAGGCGCGGCAGGTCGGAGCGGGTGACGCCATGGTCGGCCAGCGTGCCGTCCAGGCCCACGCGCGCCTTGAGTGCGCGCAACCAGGGCACCAGCGCGGCGCCGTCCGCGCCCAGGCCGCAGGCGTGCGCGAGTTCGTCGAACTTGTGCGGCGCCGCCTCGTGGTTCCAGGCGAGGACGGTGTCGATCATCAGCGCGTTGGCCAGCCCGTGGTGCAGCCCGCGCACCGCCCCGAGCGCATGGGCGCAGGCGTGGACCGCGCCGAGGTCCTTCTGGAAAGCGATGGCGCCCATCATCGAGGCCATCAGCATGTCGCCGCGCGCGGCCAGGTCGCGGGGCTGGTGGACCGCGCGTTCCAGTGCGCCGGCCGCGAGCCGCGTGCCTTCGAGCGCGATGCCGTCGCACAGCGGATGCCATGCGGGCGAGAGGTAGCTCTCGATGTTGTGCGTCAGCGCGTCCATGCCCGTGGCCGCCGTCACCTGCGGCGGCAGGCCGAGCGTGAGCTCGGGGTCGGCGAAGACCTGCCCCGCGAGCAGGCGCGGACTGAACACCACGCGCTTGAGCTGCGTGTCGTCCTCGCTGATGACGGCCGAGCGGCCCACCTCGGAGCCGGTGCCGGCGGTGGTGGGCAGGGCCACGAACCAGGGCAGCGCGCGCGTGATCGGCCGCACTTGCGGATGGTCCCAGGCGTACTCCAGGATGTCGCCCTCGTGCGTCGCCGCCAGGCCCACCACCTTGGCGACGTCCAGCGTCGCGCCGCCGCCGAAGCCGACGACGCAGTCGGCACGGTGGGCCCGGAAGGCCGCGGCGCCCTCCATCACCTGCGATGCCGTGGGATTGCCGTGCACACCGCTGAACACCGCGGCGTGCAGCCCCTGCAGGTACTGCATGAGCTCCGACAGCAGCGGCAGGGCGGCGAGGGCGCGGTCGGTCACCACCAACGGGCGCGAGAGCCCCCGCTCGCGAAGATGCTGCGCCACCTCGCGGCGGGCGCCCAGCCCGAAGCGGATCGCGGTGGGAAAGGAAAAGCTGTGCAGGGTATGCATGCGCGGGTGCCCTCAGATGATCTCGAAATAGCGCTTGAGCTCCCAATCGGTCACCGCGTCGAGCCACTGGCGCCATTCCCACTCGCGGGTGGCGGCGAAGTGATCGACGAAGGTGTCGCCCAGCCAATCGCGGGCGACGGCGCTCTCGCGGAAGGCGCGCGTGGTCTCGATCAGCGTGCGCGGCGCCCGGGCAACCGCCTCGGCGCCCTGGTTGGTGCCGGTGACGGGCGGGGTGGTGAGGCTCAGTCCCTGCTCGACGCCGTGCAGTCCCGCCGCCACGACCGCCGCCATCGCGAGGTAGGGGTTCACGTCTGCGCCCGGGCAGCGCGTCTCCAGGCGCGTCGATCTGGGCGAGCCGGCCAGCACGCGAAAGCTCGCCGTGCGGTTGTCGATGCCCCAGGTCGGCTTCACCGGCGCCCAGAAGCCGTCCACCAGCCGCTTGTAGCTGTTGATGGTGGGCCAGAACAGCGGCGCGAACTCCATGAGGCAGGCCACCTGCCCCGCGACGTAGCTCTCGAAGAGGGGGCTCATGCCGCGCCGCCCCTCGGCGCCGAAGAACAGGTTGTCCTTGCCGTCCGAAAGGCTCTGGTGGATGTGGCCGCTGCAGCCCGGGTACTGCTGGCTCCACTTGGCCATGAAGCTGGGCATGATGCCGAATCGCTTGCCGATCTCGCGCGCGCCGGTCTTGAAGAGGATGGCGCGGTCGGCCTGTTCGAGTGCCGACGAGAACGCGATCGCCACCTCCAGCACGCCGGGGCCGGTCTCGGTGTGCAAGCCCTCGATCGGCACGCGGAAGGCTTCCATCTCGTCCATCAGCGCCTTGAAGAAGCCGGGGTTGTCCGCCATGCGCAGCACCGAATAGCCGAACATCCCCGGGCTCAGCGGCTCGGGGCCGACGCCCCGCTTGGCGGCCCAGCTCTGGGGCGTCTCGCGGAAGTTGAACCACTCGAACTCGAATCCGGTCATGACCTCGAAGCCGAGCTTCTCGGCGCGCGCCAGCACGCGCTTGAGCGTCTGGCGCGGGCACACCGGATAGGGGCTGCCGTCGGCGTTGACGAACTCCCCGAGGAAGAAGGGCACCTGGTCGTCCCAGGGCACGCGCCGCGCGGTGTCCGGATCGATCCGGGCGAGCGCATCGGGAAAGCCGTGCTGCCAGCCGGTCACGCTGGTGTTGTCGTAGGTGGTGTCCTGGCTGTCCCAACCGAAGACCACGTCGCAGAAGCCGAAGCCGCCGGTGGAGGCCGACTCGAACTTGTCGATGTGCAGGTACTTGCCGCGCAGGATGCCGTCGATGTCGCTGGCGGCCACCTTCACCCGCGTGGCGCCCGCCTTGCGCAGCGCCTCGACGTTGGGGTGAAGCTGGTTCGCCATGCAAGTGCTCCTCATCAAGGAAATTTCGATGGTGCCTGCCGGCCCGCCTGTGCGATGCCCAGCCGATGCCGGAAATCGTAGCGTGCTTCGCTGCGTCGCAGGGCCGTGTCCGAGCCTTTCCTGCTCAGTTCCGCTCGATGCTGGGCGACGGGGGCATCGCGGCGCAAGCCCTCGTGTAGGGGTTTGGTATGCGTCAGGATGTCGGTGTCGGTCTCGGTCTCGGCATCGTTAGCGGTAGCGGTAGCGGTTGCGTGAAGTGCTGGTGCAGGGACTGCTTCTGCGTTGCGACTCCTTTGCTATCGCGGCGTGCCGGGTC